>JANMPI010000433.1:0-22430 GCA_031369785.1 Acidobacteriota bacterium | reverse complement strand
TTCGCGCGGAGCGGCGCCAGCAGCTCGCTGAACTTCTTCCCGGTGCGGCCGAGCATCTCCAGGACGAGCAGGGCGGGGATCATGCCGTTGTCGGCGAACCAGTTGTCGCGGAAGTAGAAGTGCCCGGAGACCTCGCCGCCGAAGACTGCCTTCTCCTCGCGCATCCGCTTCTTGATGAAGGCGTGCCCGACGCGGTTCATGAGTGCGGTGCCGCCGGCGGCCTCCACGCGGTCCTTAACCGCGCGCGACGCGCGCACGTCGTAGACGATCTTCACTCCCGGCTCCTTCTTCACGAAGGCCTCGCCGAGGAGCGCGGTGACGAGGTCGCCGGGGACGAACGCGCCCTGGTCGTCGATGAAGAAGCAGCGGTCGGCGTCGCCGTCCCAGGCGATGCCGAGGTCGGCCTTCTCCGCGGCCACCCGGGCCATGATCTCGCGACGGTTCGCTTCTTCGAGTGGATCCGGCGGGTGGTTGGGGAAGGTGCCGTCGAGCTCGAAGTACATCTTGATCGCCTCGATGGGCAGCTTCGGAAATATGGCGCTGGCACCCACGGCGCCCATGCCGTTGCCGGTGTCCATCACCACCCGGAGCGGGCGCACCTTGGAGCGATCGATGAACGACAGGCAGTGCTCGGCGTAGTCGTCGGCGATCGTGTGCGTAGTCGGCGGCGGGCCGTTCCGCGCCCCCTCGTCCGCGAACCGGCCGGCGGTAACGGCCGCCTTGATCTCCTTGATCCCGGCGTCGCCCGACAGCGCCTCCGCGCCGCGGCGGACCATCTTGATGCCGTTGTACTCCTTCGGATTGTGGGAAGCGGTGATGATCGCCCCTCCGTCGAGGTCGCGGCTGGCGACGTAGAAGTACAGCATGTCGGTGCCCGCGATCCCGATGTCCGTGACCTCCGCGCCCTCGCTGCGCGCCCCTTCGATAAACCCGGCCGCGATCTCCGGCGACGATTGCCGCACGTCCCGGCCGACCGCGATGCGGGTCTGTCCGAGGTAATCGATGAACGCGCGGCCCACGCGGCGGGCGACCTCGCCGTCGATTTGCGTCGGATACACCGCGCGCACGTCGTAGGCCTTGAAGATGGCGGGGTCGATGGGCTTCGTCATCATGTGGTCATCCTAGCGCGCAGCGGCCTTGCTACTGACCACAGCGCGTGAAATCCGGGAGGACCGCGCCCTCGCCGAGCACGAAGCCTCGGCCGACGCCGACGTTGCGCCCGATGCGGACGCGCGCGCCGAGGAGCGCGCCGTCCACCGTCGCGTTGTTGCCGACCTCCGTTCCGGCCCAAAGCACCGAATTGCGAATGCTCGCCCCCGGCGCCACGGTCACGGACTCGGTGAGCACCGCCCCCGCCTCGATCCGCGCGCCCGGCGCGACCACGCATCCCGGCCCCACGTAGAACGGGCCGGCGAGCGACGCGCCCTCCACCCGCGCGGTCGGGTGAACCCAGCCCCCGGAGGTCGCCTTGCCGTCGAGGGCCACGGGGAACCGCCGCTCGAGGATGTCGCCGTGCGCCTGCAGGTATTTCTCGGGCGTGCCGATGTCGATCCAGTACCCTCGGTGGACGTGGGCCATCACCCGGTCGCCGCGGGCGAGAAGCGCGGGGAAGAACGCGCGCTCGATGGAGTGGTTGACCGCCGGGGGCATGAGGGCGAGGGTGGAGGTCTGCAGGATATAGATGCCGGCGTTGATGGTGTCGGTGGTGATCTGGGCCGGGTCCGGCTTCTCGACGAAGCGGGTGACGCGGCGGCCGGAGTCGAATTCGACCAGGCCGTAGGCGGCGGGGTTCGGGACCGGGGTCAGGACGATCGTGGCCGCGGCTCCGGAGTCGACGTGTCCGCGCACGACGGAGGCCAGGTCGACGTCGGTCAGCACGTCGCCGTTGAACACCACGGTCACGTCGTCGAGATGCGGCTCCGCGTTCTTCACCGCGCCGCCGGTGCCGAGGGGCGTCTCTTCGACCACGTATCGGATGCGCATGCCGTCGCGCGCGCCGTCTCCGAAGACGGCTTCGATGCGCTCCGGCCGGTAGGCGAGGGAGAAGACGACGTCGGTGACGCCGGCCCCGGTCAGCATGGCGAGCTGATGGCGGAGGAACGGGCGGTCCACGATGGGGACCACCGGCTTGGGCGTGGTGAGGGTCAGCGGCCGCAGGCGCGTTCCTTCGCCGCCGGCCAGGATGACGGCCTTCACCTCTGGTCCATGGAGCGGCGGATCATAGCACCGGTGATAACATCGACGTTTTTCGCGGCACGAACGGAGACCGGTTGAGCGAACTGGCGCACGATCTCGAGGAGAAGATCAGGACCGGCCGCGCCCGCCTGGGCACCGTCGGTCTCGGCTACGTGGGCCTGCCGCTGTCCGTCGAGTTCGCCTCCGCCGGCATCAGCGTCACCGGGTTCGACCTTTCGCCGGAGAAGGTGGCGGCGGTCAACCGCGGCGAGTCGTACATCAAGGACGTGACGTCGGCTCGCGTGGGCGCGCTGGTCAGGGACGGCCGCCTCCGGGCGACCAGCGACTTCGACGGCCTCGCCGAATGCGACGCCATCATCATCTGCGTCCCCACTCCGCTCGGGAAGACCAAGGACCCCGACCTCGAGATGGTCGTGAACGCGACCCGGCAGATCGGGGAGCGGCTGCGCGCCGGCCAGCTCGTGGTCCTGGAGAGCACGACCTATCCCGGGACCACCGAGGAGCTCATCCTCCCCCTCCTGAGCGGTCGCGGCTTCACCGTCGGCGAGTCCTTCTTCCTCGCCTTCTCGCCGGAGCGCGTCGACCCCGGGAACGCGAAGTACGGCACCCGCAACACGCCCAAGATCATCGGCGGCATGACGCCGGCCTGCACCCGGCTCGCACTCGCGCTCTACGCCAAGGCGATCGAGACCGTGATCCCGGTGTCCTCGACCAAGACCGCGGAGATGGTGAAGCTGCTGGAGAACACCTTCCGCAGCGTGAACATCGGCCTCGTGAACGAGGTCGCGCTCATGTGCGAGCGCCTCGGCGTCGACGTGTGGGAAGTCATCGACGCCGCGGCCAGCAAGCCGTTCGGCTTCATGCCCTTCTACCCGGGCCCCGGCCTCGGCGGCCACTGCATCCCGATCGACCCGCTCTATCTCTCCTGGAAGCTGAAGACGCTCAACTATCGCGCGCGGTTCATCGAGCTGGCGGGGGAGATCAACTCCGAGATGCCGGAGCACGTCTGCGACCGCATCGCGCGGGCCCTGAACGATCGCGAGAAGAGCGTGAAGGGGAGCCGGATCCTCATCCTCGGCGTCACCTACAAGCGGGACGTGGACGACGTCCGCGAGTCGCCCGCCCTCGACATCCTCCGCATCCTCGAGAGCCGCGGGGCACGGATCTCGTACAACGACCCCCACGTCCCCGAGCTGCAGTGGAACGGGACCGTGCTCCGCTCCGCGGAGCTGATGCCCGCGGTGCGCGCGGCGGACATGGTGGTGATCGTCACCGACCACACCGTCTATCCGTACCGGGAGATCGTCGATGGCGCGGCCGCCATCCTCGATACCCGGAACGCGACCCGGGGCATTCGCGCGGCCAACGTCATCAAGATCTGACCGCCCAGGCGTAGGATCGAACTGTCGTGAACCTTCCGAACGCCCTCACCGTCCTCCGGATCTTCCTCGTCCCCATTCTCGTCGTCGTCCTGCTCACGAGAACCGGCGGGCTGATGCTCGGCGTCGGGATCTTCGGGGTGGCCGTCCTCACCGACTATCTGGACGGCTACTTCGCGCGGCGCCGGAACCAGGTCACGCGCCTCGGCACCCTTCTCGACCCGCTGGCCGACAAGCTGCTCACCGCTTCCGCGTTCCTTTCCCTCGTCGAGATGGACGCCATCCCGGCCTGGATGGTGATGATCATCCTCGGCCGCGAGTTCGCGGTGACCGGCCTCCGCAACGTCGCCGCCGGCCGCGGGTACCTGATCGCAGCATCGGGGCTGGGGAAGGGCAAGATGGTCGCGCAGGTGGTGGCGATCTTCCTGCTCCTGCTCGGCCGCCGGTTCGAGATCCTTCGCTTGCCGGGCCTGGCCGCGCTGTGGATCGTCGTCGTGTTGGCCATCGTCTCCGGGATCGACTACTTCCGGATCTTCTGGCGCGAGGTCTACCGCCCCGGCCCGCGGCCGGTGCCGCGCGAAGCGGAGCCGCTCGTGGAGACGAAAAAAGCCCGGCTGAAGTAGGCGACCTCAGCCGGGCGGGCAGGTGTCCGGGAATCTAGCGGAGCTCGGCCTTGTCCCCGTTCATGATCGCATCGCGGCTGTAAAGGACGCGCGCGGTCGACGTCCGCTCGCGCACCGCGACGACGACGAGCTCCCCGATGACGTTGCGCGGGGTCGGCACCGACGGGTACATGATCTTGTAGACACTGAACAGGTTCCCGGGGGCGACGCCGTTAGCGGTCCCGATGTTCAGGGTCACGAGCTGGCGCTCGCCGGCGATCATCGCGTCCTCCGCGATGTCGACGACGGTGCCGGTCGTCCGTCCGGTAGGCGGCGTCATGCGATCCGGCGGCGTGTGGCGGGCGATCAGCGGGATGGGCATCTTCTCGAAGGGCTTCAGGTAGTCGCCGAGGTGGATGTCCACACAGGCCTGCTCGATCGTGACCGTCGCGGTGTTCTCCTGGACGAGGATGACGCGCGCCCAGCCGGTGGTCTCGATCTTGGTGCCGATCGTCCGGTTGGTCTCGGGGTGCTTGACCGTGTACGCGACGTGGTGGAGCGAGTAGACGTCGCCGGCCTTGACGCCCGAGTTGCTGCCCTTGTTCAGGTAGAGGATGTCGCGGTCGCCAAAGGCGTTCTTGGTGGCGCCATCCTCGGACCCGGCGAGCAGGAGGCTCTCGTCCTCGCGGTCGTCGAGCACGTAGGCGGCGCACTGCAGCGCGGTCTCTTCGATGGCTGCGATCAGGGGGTCGCTCACCGGCCGGGTCGGCTCTGCCTCGCGGCCCAGACCGTCGTCCTCGAGAGGAGCGCCGGCTTCACCCGCGCGATCGGTCACGAGCCCGATGTCGGGGATGATCAGCGCGTCGCCCGGGTAGATCCAGTGGGCATCCGTGATGCACCGGTTCGCGTTCCAGATCTGCGGCCAGAGGTAGGGATTGCGGAGGAAGCGCCTCGAGATGTCCCAGAGCGTGTCGCCCTTGACCACGATGTAATAGGTCGCCCCGTCCGGGATGTCGTTCGGGCACTGGTACTTGGACCAGTGCCGGGGGACGGTGGCCGGGCCCTTGAGCAGCCCCCCGGGCTCGGTGGGAGCCCCGTCGGCGGCCGCCGCAGCGGGCTGTGCCTTCCGCACGGGCATGCCGTCCATCGCATCCGCCTGTACGAGGATCAGGGACAGTGCGGCTGAACCGCACAGGATTCCCATCGCTCTCACTGGCAACCTCCTGGACGGGCCCGGAGCCGTCCCCAAATCCGCAGTGTTCTAGCCGGAAATTTGGCCGGATGCTAACAGGAAAAGAAATGCCTCGTCAACAGTTTTTTTGTAGTTTCTAAAGTGACACTTGAGCTTACGGAGCAGGAGAGGGGCTCGGGGTGGGGCCTGGAGGAGCCGGGGAAGCCGCCGGGGGCGCGGGGGAAGGCGCGGGTGGGGCGAGAGTCGCCGCCGCCATCAGGGTCCGCGCCTGGGCGGCAAACGAGCTGTTCGGGTATTCCTCCAAAAGCCGGCTCAGATGGGGCAGGGCTTCGGGACCGCGGCCGGACGTTTGCAGGCATTCGGCGAGGCGGAACAGGACCTCGTCGGTCGATTTGTAGTCGGGGTACTCCTTCAGGATCACCCCGTACCGCGCGATCGAGGCGCGACAGAGCTCGCGCGTCCGCTGGTAGAAGTACCCGGCCATGAACTCGGACCGGGCCAAATTCTGCCGGGCCTCGGTGATCCGGACCCGGGACTGCTCCGCGTAGGGAGACTGGGGATAGAGGTCGAGGAGCCGTTGGAACTCGGTCAGGGCCTCGCGGGTATCGGTCTGGTCGCGGTCGGGCCCGTTCTTGCGGCGGAAGTAGGCTTCGCCGATCTGGAACTGGGCGTAATCGCTCCTGGGGTGCGACGGGTAGAGGGTCAGGAACTCGCGGTAGGCCCCCACGGCCAGGAGGTCGTTGGTGGAGCCCGCTTCCTTCGCGTACGTGTCGCCGACCGCGATGCGCGCTTCCGCGGCGTGGACGCTCTGCGGAAAACCGTCGATGATCCGGCGGAAGTGCTGGCGCGCGCTGATCCAGTCGTGCCGCGCGAAGGCTTTCTGGCCGGCGTCCCAGATCGCCTGGTCGGAGTTGCTGGTGAGGGTGGCGATGTCGGGAGTGTGGCCGGCGCAGGCCGCGGCCAGGAGCGCCGCCGTGACCGCGATTCCCGCGAGAAGCCGCTTCATGCCAGGCCCCGGATCCATGCCCACTCGCGGGCCAGCCCCTCGTCGAGACCGACCGTCGAGCGGAAGCCGAGATCCCGCCGCGCGGCGGACGTATCGGCAAACGTGTCCCTCATGTCGCCTTTCTGGGCGCCCTCCCGGACCACGTCCAGGCGGCGCCCCGTCACCTTCTCGATACGACCGATCACGTCGGAGAGGGCCACGCGCTCGCCGCCCCCCACGTTGTAGACGCTGCCCGGCCGTCCGGAGTCGGCGGCGGCACGCGTCGCGGCCACGATGTCCTCGACGTAGGTGAAGTCGCGGGTCTGGCTGCCGTCGCCGTAGAGGCGGATGGATGCGCCGTCGCGGGCGGCCTTCAGGAACCGATGGAAAGCCATGTCGGGGCGCTGTCGCGGCCCGTACACCGTGAAGTACCGCAAGCTCACCACCGGCAAGCCGAGGTTGGACTGATAGAGGTTCGCGAGGTGCTCGGCGGCCAGCTTGGTGACGCCGTAGGGCGAGACCGGACGGCAGGCCGCCTGCTCCTGCAGGGGCAGCGCCGCGGTATCGCCATACACGGACGACGACGACGCGTACACGATGCGCGGTACTCCCGCGGCCACCGAGGCCTCCAGCAAGCGCTGCGTGGCGAGGACGTTGTTGTCGGTGTAGACGGCGAACTCGCGCCCCCATGACGCCCTCACCCCCGCCTGCGCGGCGAGGTGGAAGACCTGCGCGGCGCCGTCGAGGACCGGCGCCAGATCCATCTCCTGCACCCGGCCCTCCACCAGGCGGAACGATCGGTGCGCGCGCGCCTTCTCGAGGTTCCGCTCCTTGACCTCGCGCGGGTAGTAGTCGATGAAGGCATCGATGCCGGTCACGTCCGCGCCCGCGGCCAGAAGCGATTCGACGAGGTGCGATCCGATGAACCCCGCGGCTCCCGTGACCACCGCCTTCACGCGAGCCGCGCCCGCACGTCGGCGGGAAGGCGGCGCGGGCGTCCGCCGGCGTCCACCGCGGCGTGCTCGGTGCGGCCGGTGGCAAGGAGGCCCGCATCGCGGTGGACCTCGTAGGTGAACGCGATCCGGGCGCCGCTCACGGACGCGACGGCGGTGCGCACCTCGAGGACGTCGTCATAGTGCGCAGGGCGGAGAAAGCGCGCCTCGGTGCCGATCACGGGGAAGTGGACCCCGCGCCCTTCGAGGTCCCGATAGGTGAGGCCGGAGGCGCGGAGGAGCTCCGTCCGGCCCACCTCGAACCACGCGAAGTACTCCGCGTGGTGCGCGATCCCCATCTGGTCGGTCTCCGCGTACCGCACGCGGATGCTGGCCGTGAATCGCGCTCCGTCCGTCATCGCGCGGCCTCGACCAGCCGCCGCGTGTCGCGCTCGGCGTCCCCGGCGCCGTAGACGGCCTGGCCGGCCACGAGGATGTCGGCCCCCGCATCGGCCAGCGCGCGCACGTTCGTCAAATCGACGCCGCCGTCGACCTCGATGCGCACGCGGAGGCCCCGGTCCACGATCTGCGCACGGAGCCGCCGCACCTTGTCGAGGCTCCCGGGGAGGAACTTCTGGCCGCCGAATCCGGGATTGACCGACATCACGAGGACGTAGTCGAGGTCGGGGAGGATGTCCTCCAGCGCGCCCAGGGGCGTGGCGGGGTTCACCGCGACTCCGGCCTGCACGCCGCGGCCCTTCAGGTACGCGACCGAGCGCTGCAGGTGGGACAGCGCCTCCGCGTGCAGGCTGATCCACGTGGCGCCGGCATCGACGAAGGCGTCGAGATAGCGATCCGCGTTCTCGATCATCAGGTGCACGTCGAGGGGCAGGGTCGTCGCGCGGCGGATGGCCTTCACCACCGGCGGCCCGAGGGTGAGGTTGGGGACGAAATGGCCGTCCAGGACGTCGACGTGGATGGCACCGGCGCCCCCGCGCTCGGCGGCGGCAATGTCCTCGCCGAGGCGCGCGAAGTCGGCGGAGAGGATCGAAGGGGCGAGGATCATTGGGCCGCCCGGCTCACGTCGAGGGCGACCGCCGCCCGCGGCGTGACGCGATACCCCGATGGCGGTGTCTGATGGAGGACGATGCCGGGCTCGACGCCGAGGTACGGCTTGTAGTTCACGTCGGTGACGCTCAATCCGGCGTTGCGAAGCCAGGTGAGGACCTGGTCGGCGCGCTGGCCGATGAGATCGGGCATGACGAAGTCGCGGTTTCCCGGTCCGCGGCTCACCAGCAGCGAAGCGCCTTCTTCCGCCAGCTTGTCCGTCTCGCCGGCGGGCGGCCGCTGCAGGAGGATCGTCCCCTCCTCGGCAGCGCTCGTGACCTCGAGAATGCGGCCCACGTTCACCCCCGCCTGCTCCAGCGTCATGCGCCCGGAGCGCAGGCTCTCACCTTCCACCGACGGCACCGTGAGGCGTCGCGGCCCCAGGCTCACCCAGACCCGCACGCTGCGCTGGGTCTTCAGCCGCGACCCCGCCGGCGGATCCTGCTCCACGATCAGGTCCGCCGCCATCCGAGGGTCGTTGCGCTTGCCCTCGACCCGGAGCAGCAGGCGGTTCTTCGCCGCCACGCTGCCGGCGTCGGGGACCCGCCGTCCCACGAGCGCGGGGACGGAGACCTCCTGGGCCTTCAGCACCACCCTCATCGTCGTGAGCGCGCTCAGACCGGCCGTGATCGCGAGCGCTACGGCGAGGAGCCCGTACTTCAGCAGGAGGATGGCGAAGCGCCTGATGGCCAAGACGTTCTCCCCGCCTCGCCCCCGGGCGTTGCGACCGGAAAGCGTACCACGAACCCCCGGCGGCCCTTTCCCCGCCGGCGTGCTCACGACCGCACCAGCCGCGCCGCGAAGAAGCCGTCGCCCGAGTCACGCTCGGGGAGGGTGCGCGCGAAGGGCCCCGAGGCGAGCGGGGCCGCCCAATCCGGGAGCGGCGCGGGCGCGAAGTCCCGCCGCGCGTCGAGAAAGGGGGACACCACCCCCTCGTTCTCTTCCGGTTCCAGGCTGCACGTCGCGTAAACGAGCGTCCCCCCCGGCGCCACGACGGCGGCGACGGCGTCGAGCAGCGCCCGCTGCCGGGCGGCGTGACGGGGAAGATCCTCCGCCCGCGAGCGCCAGCGGATGTCGGGATTGCGCCCCAGCGTCCCCAGCCCGCTGCACGGCGCGTCGAGAAGGACGGAATCAAACCGGCGCGCGAAGGGCGGTCGCAGCGCATCCGCGGCCAGCACGTGAACGGCCGACGCGCCCCACCGGCGCGCCAGCGTGGCCAGCGTGCGCACGCGCGGCCGCGAGACGTCGGCGGCCACCACGCACGTCCGCCCCGAGCCGAGATCGGACAGGAGCGTCGACTTGCCGCCGGGCGCCGCGCAGGCATCGAGCACGAGGCCGTCGCGGGCGGCGAGGTGCGCAATCATCTGCGAGCCCTGGTCCTGCACGTAGACGATGCCGGCCAGCACCAGGCTCGTCGGCGCGTCGCCGGTGGCGAGCCACGCGCCGGGCACGCGCAGGGGGGCGAGCGTCACGCCCGCCGCCGCGACCTGTGCGAGGGCGTCGGCGATCCGCGGATTGAGGCGGACCACCGTCGGCGGCACGGCTTCGAACGCCCGCGCCCGCGCCACCGCACCCGAAGCACCCAGGCGCGCGATCCACCGCTCCGCGATCCAGCGCGGGATCGAGCCGATCGTGGTCATCCACGCCAGCGGATCCTTCGCGGCGTCGGGCTCCTTTGGCGCGCCGTCCCGCGCCAGACGGCGCAGGACCGCGTTCACGAAGCCCGCCGCCTTGGGCGCCGCGGGGCGCACGAGATCCACCGATTCCGAGACCGCCGCGCGGTCGGGCACTCGCAGGCGCAGCACCTGATACGCGCCGAGGCGCAGCGCATTGCGCGTGGGCTCGTCCATCTCGTCGATCGGGCGATCCGAGGCGCGGCCGAGCGCGTGATCGAGGCGGCCGCGGCTGCGGAGCGTGCCGAGGACGAGCTCGTGGAGGAACGCGCGCTCGCGGCGGTCGAGCGCCTCGACGTCCGGGGCGGCCATCCGCTCGGCGAGGAGCGCGCCCCCGCGCTCGGTCTCGGAG
The DNA here is from genome assembly GCA_031369785.1 of Acidobacteriota bacterium. Lineage (GTDB taxonomy): Bacteria > Acidobacteriota > Vicinamibacteria > Fen-336 > Fen-336 > JANMPI01. The sequence continues at coordinate 12,012 of JANMPI010000433.1, read as the reverse complement.
AGGATGCGGAAGGCGAGGAGACGAGCGGGGCTGGGCATCCGGTCAGCCCAGCCGCGTGCCGCTCGCGAGGCGCGCCCCGGCGGTGAACGCGGAGGCGGGCATCGGCCGGCGACTCGCCGGCTGCACCTCGAGAATGCGGAGCGCGGTCCCGCCGCCGCAGGCGACGAGCAGGCCGTCGTCCATCGAAAGGATGGTTCCCGGCTCAGCGCCTTTGTCCGGGCGCGCGACCGCCGCCCGCAGGACCTTGAGGTCGGTCCCCGCCCACGCGGTCGTCGTCCCCGGCCACGGCGTCAGGCCGCGGACGCGCCGCGCGATCGCGTCCGCGGGCGCGGTCCAGTCGATGCGTCCGTCCTCCTTGCGCAGGATGGGGGCGTGCGTGGCCGCCGCGTGGTCCTGGGGGATCGGGGCGATCGTCCCCTGCGCGAGGCCGGCGATCGTGTCCACGAGCAGCGCGCCCCCGATGGCGGCCAGCCGGGCCTCGAGCTCCGGCGTCGTCTCCTCCGGTCCGATCGCAGTGGCCCGCTTCAGGAGGATGGGCCCGGTGTCGAGGCCCTCGTCGATCATCATCGTCGTGACGCCGGTCTCCGCCTCGCCGTTCACGATCGCCCAGTGGATCGGCGCCGCCCCTCGATAGCGGGGGAGCAGCGACGAGTGCACGTTGATTGTCCCCGCCGGCGCAATGTCGATGACGGACCGCGGCAGGATCTGGCCGTAGGCGACGACCACCTGCAGCTCCGGCGCGAGGGCGCGGAGCGCTTCCTGCGCTTCGGGCGCGCGGATCCGCGCCGGCTGGAAGACGGTGAGGCCGAGCGACTCCGCCACCGGCTTCAAAGGCGGAGGCAGCAGGGACCGGCCGCGTCCCTTTTCGCGGTCGGGCTGCGTGATCACCGCGGCGATCTCATGACCGGCGGCGACGAGCGCCTGCAGCGACGGGATGGCGAACGCCCCGCTGCCCAGGAAGACGATCCTCAATCCCTACTCTTCCCAGTCGCCGGCGCGCGCCTTCTTGCGCAGCTTCCGCTTCATGAGGTCGCGCTTCAACGGGGTCAGGCGGTCGACGAAGAGCAGCCCGTCGATGTGATCGATCTCGTGGCAGAAGGCGCGAGCGAGGAGGTCGGTGCCGGTGTAGGTGCGCTCCTTGCCCGCGGGGTCGAGCCCCTTCACCACGACCCGCGCGGGCCGGATGGGCGAGGCGCCGAAGCCGGGAACGGACAGGCATCCTTCTTCTTCATGCTGCTCGCCGTCCCGCTCGACGAACTCCGGGTTCACGAGCTTGATGAGCTGCTTCGCGTCCTCGCCGACGGAGAGGTCGACCACGATCACCCGCAGCGGGACGCCGATCTGCGGCGCGGCGAGGCCGATCCCGGGGGCGGCGTACATCGTCGCCACCATCTCGTCGAAGAGCGCGAGGATGGCGCCGTCGATGTCCGTCACCGGCGCGGAAGGCGCGTGCAGCACGGGGTGGCCGTATTTCAGGATGGGGCGGACGGGCATCGCGCTCAATGTTATGCGAGGGTCCGGCCCGCTCAGGTACGGCGGGCGAGGAAGGCGGTCCAGCGCGCGCGCGTCGCTTCGAGGTGATCGCGCAGCTCGATCAGCGAGTCTCCGCCGAACTTCTCGAGCACCGCGTCGGCGAGCACCCACGCCACCATCGCTTCGCCGACCACGCCCGCCGCGGGCACCACGCAGGTGTCGCTGCGCTCGAACGACGCCGTCTGCGGCTGCTTCGTGCGGAGGTCGACGGAGCGCAGCGGCATCACGAGGGTGGGAATGGGCTTCACCACCGCCTGCGCGCGGAGCTCCTCGCCGTTGCTGACCCCGCCCTCGAGGCCCCCCGCGCGGTTGCTGCCGCGATGCAGGCCGGCCGTGTCGTCGAAGAGGATCTCGTCGTGGAAGGCCGATCCCGCGGTGGCGCCCGCCGCGAACCCGGCGCCGATCGCCACCGCCTTCACGGCCTGGATCGACATCAGGGCCTGGGCCAGGCGGCCGTCGAGCCGCCGATCCCATTGCGAGAAGGAGCCGAGGCCCGCGGGCACGCCGCGCGCGATCACTTCGAACGCGCCGCCGATGGTGTCGCCCGCCTTCTTGGCCGCGTCGATGGCCCGCGTCATCGCCGCCCCCGCGTCCGGGTCCGCGCAGCGCACCGGGCTTTCCTCGATGGTGTCGAGGGCTCCCCAGGCCACGACGGGCGCCGCGGCGACGTCGCCGATGCGCAGGACGTGGCTGCGCACGTCCGTGTCCACCTGCGCAAGCAGCGCCCGGGCCAGGGCACCCGCGGCGACGCGCGATGCCGTCTCGCGGGCGCTCGCCCGCTCCAGCACGTCGCGGAGGTCGTCGGTCAGGTACTTGAGCGCGCCGGCGAGATCGGCGTGCCCCGGCCGCGGGTACTTGAGGGCGCGGCGCGCCTTTGCTTCCGGCGGCTGCGGGTCCGGCGACATCACGTCGCGCCAGCTCTGGTGATCGCGGTTCCGGATGACGAGGGACACCGGGCTCCCCAGCGTCACGCCGTGGCGGACGCCGGAGAGGATCTCCACCTCATCGGACTCGATCCGCATCCGGCCGCCGCGGCCGTAACCGCCCTGCCGGCGGCGGAGGTCGGCGTCGATCCGGGCTCGATCGATGGGGATGCCCGCGGGCAGCCCGTCGACGACTACGGTCAGCGCGGGGCCGTGCGACTCGCCGGCGTTCAGGAAGCGCAGCATCGAGGCGCGAGTCTAACGTAAGCTCGACGCCGCGATGGTCTTCACCGCGCTCGCGCTCGTGACCGTCCTCGTCCACCTCTCCTTCATCCTGTTCGTCGTCTTCGGCGGGCTCGCGGTCGCCCGCCGCCCGCGGCTCGCTCCCGTTCATCTCGCGTGCGCGGCGTGGGGCGCCTACGTCTCGCTCGCGCACCGGGTCTGTCCGCTCACCCCGCTCGAGAAATGGTTCCGCGGCCAGGGCGGAGGAGCCGGGTATCGCGGTGACTTCCTGGAGCACTACCTCCTCGCCGTGATCTATCCGACGGGGCTGACCGCGGGAATCCAGAACGCGCTCGGCATCGGGGTCATCGTCCTGAACCTGGCGGTCTACGCGTGGATCCTGGAGCGGCGCCGCGACGCGCCCGCTGTGACACCGGCGGAACCGTGACAGCCGGCCACAGCACTTCGCGGTAGCCCGCCTATCGTCCGTTCCTCGCGCCGAGGAATCCCACTCTGGAGGAACGCATGCAAGACCCGGGGACCACCACGTCCGCCACGCTCGGCCGCCGGGGAGATGCGCATTGGGCGCGTGCCCGCGGCTCGCTGGCCCTCGGCCGGCACGCGGAGGCGCTGGAGGCAGTGCGCCGCGCGCGCCGATACCGCTCGGCGGTCGAGGGGCCGATCCTCGCCCTCGCCGAAGGGGACGCGCTTCTCGGCCTGCAGCGCTACCGCGAGGTGGTCGGGGTCACGACGCGCGCGCTCGGGCGCGGGACGCTCGAGCCGGACCTGAAGGCGCGGCTGCGCGTGCTGCGCGGACATGGGCTCTGGCTGACCGGGCGGGTCGCGAGCGGCGGAGGCGAAGTCCGCCGCGCCGCCGCCGAAGCGCGCGCGCCCCTGACCCGCGGGCGTGTTCACGAAGCGCTGGCGCTGTTCGCCTGGAAGGGACAGGAGCTGGAAAAGGCCACCGACCATCTCCGTCTCGCGCACGCCGCCTATGCGGAGGGCGGAGCGCCGGCGGCGGTGGCGCGCTTGCTCGCCAAGGAAGCGGGCGTCCTGCGCGACTGCGGCCGGCTCGACGAAGCGCTGGTCGTGCAGGATCGCCGCCTCCACGTTGCGACCGTCGCCGGACGCCCGGACCTCGTCGCCGAGGCGCGCACCGATCGCGCGGGGCTCTTCACCGCCCTCGGGCGCTGGGCGGAGGCGGAGCAGGACCTCGACATCGCGAGCGGCATCTTCGCCTCCATCGGCGACGGACGGGAGATCTCGGCCGCGGGCCTGGTCCGTGTCGTCGTCGACCTTGCGCGGGGCGACCTCCCGCGCGCGCGGGCGACCCTCGACCGGGCCCGGGAGTGGATGGCCGACCGCGGCCACGTGCGCGGCCTGGCCGAGACGCTGCTGCTCACCTCCGACCTCCATCTCGCGGCGCGCCGGCCGGACGACGCGGACCGCACCGCGCTCGAGAGCTGCGACCTCTATCGCGTGGTCCGCGACGCGGAAGGGCAGTGCCGCAGCCGCATCCGCCGCGCGCACGCCTTGATCGAGCTCGGCCGGCTGGAGGACGCCGCCCGCGAAGCGCGCCAGGCCCTGTCCCGCGCCGCATCGTCGCGCCCCGATCTCGCCGCCCTCGCGCACCTCGCCCTGGGCCGCGCCCTGCTGCGCCTCGACCGCGGCTCGGCCGGCCCGGCCTTCGAGCACGCGGGAGCACTCGCCGCCACGCGCCCGGCCTTTGCCCATGCCGCGGCGCTCGGACGCGCGCTCGCCGCCGGACGGGACCGTGACGATGCCGACGTGCGCGCCGCCGTGGCCGGGCTCGAGGCCTGGGGCGATCGCCGGGTGCTCGCCTATTGCCTGGGCGATCTCGCCGACCTCGCGCCCCGAGCGACAGCGTCGGTGGCCGGCGAGACGGCATCGAATGACGAGGCCGCGCCCGCGCTCGTCCTCACCGACGTGGCGGCGGCGCTTCTCGGCGACGAGCCCTGGGAAGAGCGGTGGACCGCGGCCATGGCCGCCCTCCGCCGCGCGATGCCCTGGTGGCGGGCCGCCTTCGTCACCGACGGCGGGGGATGGGAGCTCCGCGGCGACCTCGACCATCCGGTCGCGCTGCCGCCGCGCGATCTGGCCCGGGATCTCGCCTCCGCGGCCGCGTGGGGCGTGACCGCGCTCGACCGCGGCGCATGGGCCGCCCATCCGACGCGCGTCCTGCACGATCTCGCCTTCGCCGTCGTCGCTCGCGTCGGGGAGAACGCCGCGCTGTACGCCGATATCCGCCGCGCCGGGGCGCTTCCGCCCGAAGCCGCGGGGCTCATCCGCGACGTTGCCCGACTGCTGGCCTGCCGCCCGCCGGAGCTGCGTCCGCCGGCGGAGTCGGGCCTCGCCTTTCCGGGTATCGTCGGCAGCTGTCCGGCCTTGCGCGCGTTGCTCGCCGCCGTCGCGCGAGTCGCTCCGTCCGACCTCACCGTCCATGTCTCCGGCGAGACGGGCACCGGCAAGGAGGCGCTGGCCAAGGCGCTCCACGCGCGCTCGAGCCGCGGGCGCGGGCCGTTCGTGGCCGTGAACGCATCGTCGCTCGGAGACGAGCTGTTCGAGACGGAGATGTTCGGCCACGGCCGCGGCGCGTTCACCGGCGCGGTGGGCGAGCGCGACGGCTACGTCGCGGCGGCGGAGGGGGGAACGCTTTTCCTCGACGAGGTTGCCGACCTCACGCCCCGAGCGCAGGCCCGCCTCCTGCGCTTCCTCGAGGAGCGCGAGTACCGCCGCGTGGGCGAGACGCGAATGCGGCGGGCCAACATCCGCGTGGTGAGCGCGGCCAACGTGTCCCTCGCCTGCCGGCTGCGTGCCGATGTCGTGTTCCGGCTGGAGGAGATCGTCCTCACCCTGCCGCCTCTCCGCGAGCGCGGCGCCGACCTCTGGCTGCTGACGCGGCATTTCCTCGCCGAAGCCGCGGATGCCGCCGGCGTTGCGACTCCGACCCTGGCCGGGGAGGCCCGGCGCGCCCTGGCCGCCCACGACTGGCCGGGCAACGTGCGCGAGCTCCGGCGGGAGATCCGCCGCGCCGTCGTCCTGGCCGGCGGCCCCGCCATCCGCCTCGAGCACCTGAGCGAAGCGCTACGAACGCCCGGGCCTCCGCGCACGCGGTCGCTGCGCGATGCGCTCATGGCCTTCGAGCGTGATCACGTGGCGCGGGAGCTCGCGCGCTACGCGGGCCATCGCGTGCGCACCGCCACCGCGCTCGGGGTCACCCGCCAGGCGCTGGCGGCCAAGATGGCGCGGCTCGGCCTATGAGTCGGCGAGTGCAGGGACGCCTTCGGTCACGAGCGCGTCGTGCAGGCGGCGGACCGCGCCGGGGACCGCGGCCTGATCGACGAGGAAGCTGATCCGGAAGCTCGACGTCGACGTGGCCAGAACGGACACGCCGTCGTCCACCAGCACGCCGAGGGCACGGCGGAGGTTCGTGAAGGTGCTGTTGATGCCCGCCCCGATGCACGACACGGCGCCCACGCCCTCCTGGAACTGCACGCGATCGCCGAGCGCTTCGGTGAGCTCGCGGCGCAACGCGGCGTACTCGTGCAGGTTCTCCATGTCGAGGACGAGGGAGGCGCTGCCCCCGATCTTCGGCCATTCCTGGAAGAGCAGCTGCTTGCCGCCGACCTGGCACGCGTCGAGCCGATCGAGAAGCGCCAGCAGCGTCGACCGCGGCCCGGCGGTGGTGGTCACCACCACGAGCCCGGTCTCGCTGGCGACGCCGACCACGCGCCCGGGCGCGCGCGGCGGCAGCTTGCGGATGACCGTCTCCTCGCCGCCCCTGGTCGCACGGGCATAGATGGCGATCCCGCGATCCTTCGCGAACTCGACCGCCTGCGCGTTCAGGACCTTGGCCCCGGACTCCGCCAGCTCCTGCATCTCCTCGTACGACAGTTCGGACAGACGGCGTGCGCTCGGCACCACCCGCGGGTCCGCGGTGTACACGCCCTCCACGTCGCTGTAGATCACGCAGGCCTCGGCGTCGAGGGCGGCGGCCAGCGCGACCGCGGTCGTATCGGATCCGCCACGGCCCAGCGTGGTCACGTCGCGGCGATAGGAGACGCCCTGGTAGCCGGCGACGATCACCACCTTGCCGCGCTCCAGCTCGTCCTGGACGCGGAACGGCCGCACCTCGACGATGCGCGCGTTGGTGTGCGCGTCGTTGGTGACGATCCCGGATTGCGACCCGGTGAAGCTGACCGCGGGAACGCCGCGCGCGTTCAGGGCCATGGACAGGAGCGCCATCGAGATGCGTTCGCCGGCGGAGAGGAGCATGTCCAGCTCCCGGCGCGCCGGGCTCTCGCTCACCTGCTTGGCCAGCGCGAGGAGGTCGTCGGTGGTGTCGCCCATTGCGGAGACGACCACGACCACGTCCTTCCCCGCCCGCTTGGCGGTGGCGACGAGGTCGGCCACCTTCTGGATCTTCCCGACGTCCGCCATCGAAGACCCGCCATATTTCTGGACGATGATCGGCACGCGCGAAAACCTCCGGTGCCATTCTATGGGGGACGGGACAACGAGGAGGGATTGGTGACGGATTCCATGGAGCCCGACAAGGTCGCGCCGAGCTTCCGCGAGAGCATGCGGGAATACGCCGACCGGCGGTTGCTGGCGATCTTCATCTTCGGCATGGCGAGCGGATTCCCGTGGGTCCTCTGGGGCTCGGCGATGACGGCGTGGCTCAAGGAAGCCGGCATCACCCGCGCCGCCATCGGCGTCTTCGGCACCGTGGCCGCCGCCTATTCCGTCCACTTCCTGTGGGCGCCGTTCGTGGACCGCGTCCCGTTCCCGCTCCTCGGCCGGCTGGGCCAGCGGCGTGGGTGGATCCTGGCCATGCAGCTGATCCTCGCCTCCGCGACCCTCGGCATCGCCTTCACCCATCCCGCGGAGAGCATCAAGTGGACCGGCGCCCTCGCCCTCATCATCGCCTTCGCCTCCGCGACCCAGGACGTGGCCATTGATGCTTATCGCGTCGAGATCATCTCGCGCGAGGAGACGACCAAGATCTCGCATGCCTCCGCGACCACGACCGCGGGATGGTGGTCGGGATACGCGCTCCTCGGCGCCGTTCCGTTCCTTCTCGCCGACCGTCCGGGCTGGACGTGGAACCGGATCTACATGCTGCTGGCCGCGATGTGGGTGCCGATGATGATCGCGGCGGCGCTGGTGCCGGAGGCGCGGCAGCGGCGCGAGAAGTTCAAGGAAGCGGAGGAGAAGTACGCGCGCCTCCTGGCCGAGAAGGTGGCACCGGGGGCGTGGGCGCGCTTCACGGCCTGGATCGGCGTCACCGTCGTCGAGCCCTTCCGCGAGTTCTTCTCGCGCACCGGCCTGTCCCTCGGCCTGAGCGTCCTGCTCTTCGTCTTCATGTTCAAGCTCGGCGAGGCCTTCCTCGGGCGCATGGCCATCGTCTTCTACAAGGAGGTCGGGTACACCGACACCCAGATCGGCTACTTCTCGAAGCTGGGAACGGCCGCGGTGACCATCGTCTTCTCGATGCTCGGAGGGTTGCTGAACGCGCGCATCGGCCTCATCAAGGGGCTCTTCGTCGGCGGCATCGCCATGGCGGCGTCGAACCTGATGTTCTCGTGGATCGCGTTGGACGCGGCGCGGATGGGGCACCCGAGCCAGAACCTCTACATCGCGACCATTATCGTCGACGGCTTCACCTCCGCGATGTCGACGGTGGCCTTCGTGGCCTTCATCTCGTACTTCACCAGTCACACCTACACCGCGACGCAGTACGCCTTGCTCTCCGCCCTGGGGACGCTGGGGCGGACGCTGGTGTCCGGCGGCAGCGGGTTCGTGGTGGATGCGCTGGGGGGCAACTGGTCGCTGTTCTTCATCCTCACGGCGCTCATGGTCATTCCCAGCCTGATCCTGCTCATCTTCGTAAGCCGCATGCTCAAGAAGCGCATCAAGGTCTGGGAGGCCGAGGCGTAAGATCGCGCGATGATCGGCACCCTCGTCCTCGTCACGGCGCTCGAGACGGCGGCGTTTCCGCACGGCTACGATCCTCGCGACCACGACCGCGAGCCGCCGCGGATCCATCACGCCGAGCCGGTCTACCCGGTGGAAGCCCGGCAACGCGGCGACGAGGGAAGTGTCACGTTTCGCCTCTACATTGACGACGAGGGGAAGGTGACGAACGCCGGTCGCATCGACGGCCGGGAACCCTTCACATCCGCGGCCGAGGCTGCCGTCCGGCAGTGGCGATATCCCAGGGCGCTTCCCGCCGGCCGTCGCGCGTTCAAGGTCCTGGTGATGTTCCGGCTGGCGCACGAGAGGCTGCGCGGCGTATCGACGAAGACCTTGCTCGATCGTCTCGAGGACGGCGATGTCAAAGACCGGCAGGAAGCGTCGGGTGAGCTCGCGGAGCGATACCACGCGATCCTCCCGGACGTCATCGCGGAGCTGAATGATCGTGGGAGCCCGCGGCGATGCGCGGCGGCCCGAATGCTGGCCGGCCGCGGTAGTGAGGCGAAGGCGGCCCTTCCGGGTCTGATTGCCTTGTTCCGGGAGGCGGCCGCGCGCGGTCAGGCGAATGGTGGATGCGGCGCCGTCGGTTCCCTGCTCGAGCGGATCGACCCGGCGAGCTTCGCCGCCGAGTTGGCCCGGGTCATCCGACGCACAGACGCGAACGCGTGCCGCCTCCTGCTGAGCGAGGCTCTACAGTTGAACGACAGCGTGCCGGAGCCAGTCTTCACCGCGCTCGCCATGGAGGGTTGTCGCGAAGCCGCCGCGGCCGTCCTCCGGAGGACGCGAGATCGCGACGCGCTGCCACACCTGCTTCCGGCGATGCGGAGTTCGTCCGCGGCGGTGCGACGAGACGTCACCGCCGCGCTCGGCAACGTCGTTCGCGTCTCGCCGGCGCACCCCGAGGGGGGCACCGAAGCACTGGCCCTGATCCTTGGGGCACTGTCAGACCCGGACGCGGCCGTTCGTTCCAGCGCCGCGTCCACGGTGGCCGAGATCGGCCCCGGCGCCGCAGCCGCCATCCCCATGCTGACTGAAATGCTGGACGACCCGGACCGGAATGCACGCTGGAGCGCCGTCCGCGCGCTGGCGGCCATGGGGCCATTCGCGCGCGCGTCCGGACCCGCGCTCCTCCGGCTTCGCGCGGATCGCGCCTCGTGGCCCCCCGGTCCGCTGGGTGACCCGCAAATCGATGAGCACGTCGACTATGCCATCGAGGCCACTGGGGCAAGCCAGGAACCTGGGCTCGAGGCCGAGCAAGAGGAGATTTATGCCGAGGTGCTCGCGCGGGCAGTCGAAACCTGGCGTAAGGAGCGGTCACCGCCAATGGAGGTCGCGCTCACCGTGGGGCGACATCCGGCGTCGCCTCCTTTACTGGCGATGTTGGCGCCGCTCGGCGTGAAGTTCGACACCGGCCGCCACGCGCGTGGCCGGCCGACGAACCTGGAGGAGATCAACTTCATCCGCCCGAGCACGGCCGCCGTCACGGTCACCGTCTCGGAATCTATGTCCGGATGGGGCACGCGCTTTTTCCTGCGCCGATCGGACGGCAAGTGGACCGTCGTCGGCTCGGAGCCTGGCGCGATCCATAACTGATCTCGCCCGCCCCGCGGACAGGCGCCTCCTGGAATAGCACCGGCCCGGCGGGCGTACTATCCACGAGGGGACCTTGGGCTTGCCGGGGAACCAGTCGGCCCGGGCGGTGTCCAATCCCCTATACGGTCGGTGGAGGACGACATGGCCTCGCGGGAACTGGCGCTCGGGTCGTCGGACGCCTTTGCGGGCCAGGCGGAGGCCGAGCGCGGCCTGCTCGAGATGTGCCGGCGGGGCGACGCGGAAGCGTTCGCGCGGCTCGTCCGCCTCCACGAATCCATGGTCTACAACCTCTCCGCCCGCCTCCTCGGTGACGGGGAAGAGGCGCGCGACCTGTCGCAGGATGTTTTCCTCCAGGTGTATCGCACGCTCGGCGGCTTCCAGGAGCGCAGCACGCTCAAGACCTGGATCTACCGCATCGTCGTGAACCAGGCCCGCAACCGCCAGCGCTTCTGGAGACGGCGCCGCCGCGAGCGCTGCTGCCCGATCGAGGACATGACGGCGGCCGATCATGCCCGCGCGTCGGCCGTGCACCCCGATCCCGAGGCGCCGTTCGAGCGCCTCGCGCGTGGCGAGCAGGCGCTTCAGATCCAGGCCGCGCTGCGGAAGCTTTCCTTCGACCACCGCGCGATCCTGCTGTTGCGCGAGGTCGAAGAGCTGGACTGCGACGAGATCGCGAGCGCGCTCAGCGTCCCCCAGGGGACGGTGAAGAGCCGGCTGGCGCGGGCGCGGGACGCCCTGCGGGCCGCGGTGGCGGAGGTCGCGCGATGAGCTGTCACTACGCGCGCGCGCGGTTCTCCGCGCGGCGCGACGGCGCGCTGGGCGGGAGTGAGCATCACACGGTCGCCGCGCACCTCGATGCCTGCGCCGGCTGTGACGCCGCGTGGCGGGCCTACAGCAAGGCGCTCGACGGCCTGGTCGCCCTGAAGCACCTCGAGTCCGAGGGAGAGATCGCGTCGCGGATCTTCGACCGCCTCGATCTCGAGAACCGGAAGCCGGGGCTGGCCATGCTCTTCCGACGCGGATCGTCGCGCCCGTTCATGATCCCGAGCCTCGCCCCGGCGGCGATGGTGCTGGTGACGGTCATCGGCGCGATCTTCGCGCTCGACCGGCCCGAGCCGCTGCCACCCGTCGTGCAGCAGCGGCAGCTCGAGGCCTGGACGACGTTGCCGTCCCCGGTGCCCGAGTGGGGAACGGAGACGAATCCGCTCTTCGCCTACGGCGACGTGAGCACGCCGCGGGCGCGGGCCGGAGCCGTCGTCCCACGGTACCTGCTCGAGCAGCGCGGCGAGGGCACGCTGTTCCTGGAGACGGTGGTCGCCCGCGACGGCTCGGTGTCGGCGGTGAACCTCATCGGCGGAGACTCCGTCGAGGCCGCGCCGCTCCTGGACGCGCTGCGCAAGGAACGCTACGAGCCCGGGCGTTTCCGTGGGCGGCCGGTGGCGGTCAGCATGTACCGGCTGATCAGCCGCATGGAAGTCCGCCCGCCGATCACGTAGCGCGGTAACGGTTGAGCTGAAGCCGCGGATCCGGACCAGGGCTGGCTGGCGGCGTCTCCAAGAACGCGCAGTCGGGCGGAGGCGTCTCCACCGATGGGCCGTCCGGCTGATCTGTCCCAGGACAGATTTCAGCGTTCGGACGCCAACCACTCCCGGTCGGCGGATGGATCGAAGCGGCCGAAGACCCGCTCGGCTTCGTACGCGTTGTGCGCGCGACAGCGAAGCGCGATGTTCTCCACCGTCGCCGG
>JANMPI010000425.1:0-11593 GCA_031369785.1 Acidobacteriota bacterium | reverse complement strand
GTGTCCTCGGCCCCCCCCTGCAACCAGCGGCCCCGCGATGGCAAACCGCGCCGCGGCCGGCTGCGATGCCGAACCGGCCCGTCGCCATGCCCGCCTAGTCCGAGGTCAGCCCCGCTTCAGGTACTTCGCGAAGAACGCGGTCGTCCGAGACCACGCGTCCTTGGCCGCGTCCTCGCGATACCCCTTCCAGGGGTTGTTCGGGTTCGCGAACGCGTGGCCCGCGCCGGGGTAGACCTTCGCGTCGATCGTCTTCCCGGCCTTCTTCATCGCCGCCTCGAAGGCCTTCACCTGCTCCGGCGACGGTCCCTGGTCCTCGCCGCCGTAGTTGCCGAGCACCGGCGCCTTGATGCGGGCGATGGCGGCGGCGTCGGTGGGGGGCGCGCCGTAGTAGGCGACCGCGGCGGCCAGGGTCGGCTCTTCCGTCGCCAGCAGGAGCGCGAACTTGCCGCCCATGCACCAGCCGATGGAGCCGATCCGGTCCCCGCGCACGTCCTTGCGTGACTTCAGGTAGGCAAACGCGCCCTTCAGGTCGCGCACCGCGCGGTCCTGCGGCATCCCCGACATGAGCTGGTGCGCTTCTTCCTGCTTGTCGGTCGCCTTGCCGCGATAGAGATCGACCGCGAGCGCCACGTACCCTTCCTTCGCCAGCGCGCGAGCCTGGTCCTTGACCCACGCGTCGAGGCCCCACCATTCGTGGATCACGATCACCGCCGGGAACGGGCCCTTGCCTTCCGGCGTGACCAGCAGGCCCGAGACCGACTCCGCGCCGCTCCGGTACGAGACCGTCTGCTCCGCCGCTCCCGCGATGCCCGCCGCGGCCACCATCATCACCACCGCCGTCCACACGTAAAGCCGCCTCATGAAGACCTCCCTCAAAGGAACGCTCCCTCGATTCTATGGAATTGGGCGGGAGACGGGCGCCATTCAGCGGGAGGGGGCGCTACTTGAGGACGAGTCGCAGGCCGGTCGATCCGAGCTTCACGTCTTCGAGCCGCGCCGTCGGATCGCCGGGATCGCGGGTCAGCGGATCACCGTCGGGATCGAGCCGGGCCTCGATGCGCACGCGCTCCGGAAGCTCCTGCCCCATCATCGAGTCGGCGGAGGTGATGGCAAAGGCGCCGGGAAGCGCCGCGACGGAGAAGCGCTTGACCGCGACCGGCGGGCCCGAGGTGACGCCGACCGCGCGCACGGTGACGAACACCATGCCGCCCGTGTAGCTCCCCTTCTTCGACGCGTCGAGCTCGACCACGCCGGACAGGCGCGCGGGCATTCCCGCCGCGTTCGATTCGCCCATCACGGGCGCCGCGCCGGGACGGCCGCCGGCGGTTTCGATTGCCGGTCCGGAGCCGCCGGGCGGAGCGATACCGGCGTGCGCGCCCGCGGCGGCGGGATTCGCCGCCTCGTCGGCCGCGTTCTGCTTCAGCTCCTGCATCAGGGCGAGCAGGTTTTCGCGCTGCTCGGGGAACCGCGACATCGCGGCGCGGATGGTCGCGTCGGCCTGCGCGGCACGGCCGGTGCGCGCATAGACGACGGCGAGGTGCAGGTGCGCGTCGAGGAGATCGGGGGCGGCGGCCATCGCGCGCTTCAGCATCGCCTCCGCGACGTCGGCCTGCCCCATCGCGAGGCGGACGAGGGCCTGGTAGCTGAGGGCCTGCGGATTGGCGGGCTCGCGCTCGAGCACGAACTTGGTGTCGTTCCAGACGCCCATCAGGTCCTGCTTGGCCAGGTGATCGCGGGCGGAGGCGAGGTGGGCGTCGATGTCGCCGGACGCCGCCGCGGGAGCGCCGCCCATGCCCGTGGGCGCGCCTTCGGCCTGCGACAGCCGGCCCGCGGTACCGGTCGCCGAACCGCCCTCTTCGCGCGGTGCTGCGGCGCGCGAGACGAAGAAGAGCAATAGCGCGATGGCGGAGGCGGTGGCCGTGCCCCAGACGAACCCGCGCATCGCGCCACGGTCGGGGGATTCCACCGCCACCGCCGAGTGCGCCGGCGGGGCCACGGGGACACGTCGTTCGAGGTCGCGCATCACGGACGCCGCCGCCAGCTCCAGCGCGTAGCGCTCGCGCGCCAGCTGTTCGGGCGTGCGCTTGCTCGCGGTGTCGTCGAGCTCGCGCAGCTGCCGCAGCAGGGTGTCACGCCGGGCCTCGAGGTCGCGCGCCTCCAGCGCCACCGGAAGGGCCGCGGCGGGCGCCCGGCGCGTCTTCCAGAGTAGCGCCGCGCCGACGGCGAGCCCGACCGCCAGCACGGCAAGCGACGACTGCCAGTCGATGACCGCGGACGGATTCACGCCGCCCCGGTGGGCGGCACGCCGCCCGGCCAGCCGTAGGCGAGCTCGCGGACGCGGAGCACGTAGGGCGCGAGGCCGGCATCCGCGGGGAGCGCATCACGCGCGGGGATGTCTCCGATGACGGGAGCGGAGGACCGCCGCATCGTCCGTCGAATGAGCACGAGCCCGCCGGCCAGCGCCAGCGGCGGGGCCAGCCACACCAGCCAGTTGATGCCGCGCCGCGCCGGCTCCAGCCGGACGAACTCGCCGTACGAGCGCTCGAAGTAGGACAGGATCTGCTCTTCGTCGTACCCGGCAGCGAGCAGCTCGCGCACGCGCGCCTTCATCTTCGAGGCCATCGTCGCCGGAGAGTCGGCGATGGAGAGACCCTGGCACACCGGGCAGCGCAGCAGCGCGCCCACTTCTTCCGTCCGCGCGTCGAGCGCGCCCCCGGTGAGGGCCGGGCCACGCGGCGCTCCCACGACCTCGCGCGGATCTTCCTGCGCCGACGCTTCGGCGGATTCGAAGCCGGTAACACCCTGGGCCATGGGCGACGGCTCCTGCGCCGCCGCGGCCACGGGCAGCGCCAGCGCGACGGCCAGCCAGATGCGGGTCACGACTTGCCCCCGCGCGCCTTGGCGAGATTCTCGGCCAGGGTGTCCGCGCTCAGCGGCCCCGTGTACTTCGCGGCGATGCGGCCCTGCGCGTCCACGAAGAACGTCTCCGGCACGCCGTACACGCCGTACGACATCGCGGTCTTGCCGTCGTCATCCATCAGCGACGGATACTCCTTGCCCTGCCGGGTGAGGAAATCGCCGACCTGCCGTTCGTCGTCTTCATAGATCACGCCGACGAACTGCACGCCGCCCCCCGCCTGCCGCGCCGCCGCCTGCAGCACCGCGTGCTCCTCGTAGCAGGGCACGCACCACGTGGCCCAGAAGTTGATGACTACGGGCTTGCCCTTCAGCGACGCCAGCGATACCGGCGCCCTGGTCCCCACCGCGGGCAGTGTGAAGGCGGGCGCGGGGCGGCCGATCATCGGCGAGTTGAAGGCGTGCGGGTCGCGGCCGATGTTCAGGAGCAGGATGCCGAGCAGCGGGACGACGACCAGGAGCCCCGCGGCGAGGACCCGGCGATTCACCGCGTGGGCTCCACGGCCAGGCCGGGAGCGACGGACGCGGGACGCGCCACCGCGGGAACGACGGCGCGCCGCCGCGAGGGGACGAGCGCCATCAGCCCGCCGAGGGCCATCACGCCGGTGGCCAGCCACAGGCACCCGACCATCGGATTGACCATCGCCAGCAGGCCGAGCGTGCCGCCCTCGACGTCGATGTTCATGACCGACAGGTACAGGTCTTCCTTCAATGACGTCCGCACCGCCGGCGTCCCGATCGGCTCGCGCTCGGCCGCGTACTGGTTCATGGCCGGGCGCAGCACGCCGAGGTCCTTGCCGCCGCGGGAGATCGCCACCGTCGCCACCAGCGACCTCCGGTGCGGCTCGCGCACGTCGTCGGCCTTCACGAAGGTGAGGGTGTAGTCGCCGACCTGCGTCGCCTCGCCCACGTTCAGGCGCACCTCACGGGAGACGCCCATCGTGCTGGAGACCGCGATGGCGATGATCACCACCGCCGCGCCGGAGTGGACCACGTACGCCGCAAAGCGGCGCCGCCCGCGCCCGAGCGGGCCCTCGATGAACGCGTGCGCGAAGTCCTCACCGCGGCCGCGCATCCGCTGCCGCAGCGGCAGCCACATCTCGCCGAGGGTCACCTGCGCCGCGTAGCCGCCAAAGGCCAGCGTCACCAGCGTCCACGCGTTGCGCACGCCGGCCACATATCCGATGGCGCACAGTACGGTGGCGCCGATGAGCGGCGGCAGCAGCGCGCGGCGCGCCTGCGCGCCGTTCGCGGCGCCCCACGGCAGGGCGGGGCCGACCCCCATCAGGAAAAGGAGCGCGGCGCCCACCGGCACCGCCATCGCGTCGAAGTACGGCCGGCCGACACTCATCTGGGTGCCGCGCGCGGCCTCCACGAGCAGCGGGAACACCGTGCCCACGAGCACGGTGAACGTGAACAGCACGAAGAGGAGGTTGTTGATCAGGAACACGCCCTCGCGGCTCACCGGGTCGCCGATGGCGCCGTCCGCGGCCAGGGTATCGACGCGGAGCGAGAGCAGCACGACCGAGAAGAGAAGCACCGCGGCCAGGAAAACCAGGATCGTGGGGCCGATGGCGCTCTGGGTGAAGGAGTGGACGGAGTTGAAGACTCCCGAGCGCGTCATGAAAGTGCCGAGGATGGTGAGCAGGAAAGTGGCGAGGATGAGCGTCGCCGTCCAGCCCTTCAAGATCCCCTTGCGCTCGGTGAGGATCGCGGAGTGCAGCGCGGCGGTCGCGGTGAGCCAGGGCAGGAAGGACGCGTTCTCCACCGGGTCCCACGCCCAGTAGCCGCCCCAGCCCAGCACCTCGTAGGCCCACCAGCCGCCGAGCACGATCGCGCAGGTGAGGAAGATCCACGGGAGCAGCAGCCAGGTGCGCAGCGCGCCCACGAAGTCCTGCCCCAGCCGGCCGCGCAGGAGCGCCGCCGCGGCGAGGCCGAAGGGGATCGTCATCCCGACGTACCCGAGGTACAGGAATGGCGGGTGGACCATCATCAGCACGTGGTTCTGCAGCAGCGGGTTCGGCCCCGGCCCGTCGGGGGGCGGCGTGGCCAGGGTGACGAAGGGCTGCGCGGGCCCGGCGAGCAGGAACGCGAAAAAGGCGCCGGTGGCGAGCCACACGCCCATCGCGTCCGGCAGCAGCTCGGGATGCCGCTCCCTCAGCGCGCGGGTGGCCATCATCACGTAGGCGCCGAGGATCAGGCCCCAGAAGAGGATCGATCCCTCGAGCGACGACCACAGGCTGACCACCGACACCCAGGTCGGCGAGGCGAGCGACCCGACCTGCGCGACGTAGCTCACCGAGAAGTCGTGGGTGACGAGCGCGTACACCATCAGCAGGTTGGCCAGGCCGATCGCGCCGCCGAAGAGGAACGCGAGGCGCCGCGTCCACCGCGCGCCTTCCAGCGAGTAGCGCCGGCCGGTGGCGAAGCCGACCACGGATCCTGCGCTCGCGGCGAGGAGCGCGATCAGGATCAGCGCGCGGCCGATCATCGGCGTCACTTCTTCAACTCGTCCTTCAGGCCCTCGGTCGTCTTCATCAGCTCCTTGGCGTCGGCACGATTGGGATCGCCCGGCGCGCGGTACTCGTTGCTGTGCGACACCATCAGCCGGCGGCTCTCGAACTGGCCGGCCGAGGTCATCGTCCCCTCCACCACCACGCCGATCCCCTCCCGGAACATCTGCGGCGGCACGCTGTGCGTGATCACGTGCACGGCGGCGCCGGGGCGATCGATGACGTCGAACTCGAGGGTCGATCCGTCGGGATGCTTCACGAGCGTCCCGCGCTTGACCAGGCCGCCGAGGCGGATGGTGGCGCCGATGGCCTTGTCCCCCGCCGCGTGCAGCTCGGTCGGGCCCCAGTAGTAGACGAGGTTCTTGCCGATGCCGCCCAGGGTGATGGCGAGCAAGGCGGCCGCCGCCACCGCTAGAGCGAGGACGGCGAAAAGTCGCCGCCGCCTAGCCACGCTTCGTCCGGTCACGGCGCGCGGCGCGGTAGCGGAGATGGATGGAGATGGCATAGCCAATCAGTATAGCGGCGCTCACTCCATAGGCCGCCCAGACGAAGGGCCAGCCGCCCTCGATGACGCCGACGCCCCCGGTCATGCGGCCTCCGGAGGCGGCGCGAGCTCGCGCTCGAGGCGGAGCGCGGCCACCCGCGTGCGCAGGGTGATGAGGGCGCACATCAGGAGCAGGATCCCGATGGCGTTCACGCGCAGCGGCCAGTGGAAGGCCTTCGATACCGTCTCCGGCGAGGACTGCATCTGGTGGAGCGAATTCCACCACTTCACCGAGAAGTAGACTATGGGCACATCTACGTAGGCGATGATCGTGGCCACCGCCGACCACACCGCGCGCCGCGACGGGTCCTCGAGCACGCTGCGCAGCGCGATGATCCCGCCGAACGCCAGCACGAGGACGGCGGTCGTGGTGAGCCGCGGGTCCCAGTCCCACCACACGCCCCAGGTCGGCTTGGCCCAGATCGCGCCCTGGATGCACAGCAGCGACGAGAGGACCACGCCGACCTCCAGCGACGCTTCCAGCCGCGCGTCCCACCGGTATCCGCCGCGGAGCAGCGAGGCGACCGCGCACGCGAACGCGAAGGTCAGGGCCAGCATCGCGTTCCACGCCGTGGGCACGTGCACGTACATGATCCGCTGCACGTCGCCCATGTACGTCTCGCGCGGCGCGCGAAAGAGCCCCCAGTACGATCCGGCGAGCAGGAGGAGGAGCCCCGCGCCGCCGACGAGATACGGCGTCGTCGAATCCCCGGTCGGCCTGCCGTCGAGCGTCATCACGTCCGTCGTCGTCGCCATCGTCACGCCTCCACCACACGGCCGAACAGCAGGCCACACAACGACGCATAAATGAGGTCAAAGCAGACCAGCAGCAGCGTCCACGCTCGCAGCTGGCCCATGGGATCGCCGGTCATGACGAGCGCGGTGGCGTTCACCGACGCCAGCAGCACCGGCACCACGAGCGGAAAGAGGAGCAGCGGCAGGAGCGTCTGGTTGCCGCGGACCTGGACGGTCATCGCGGCGTAGAGCGTCCCCGGCGCGGAGAGGCCGGCGGTGCCGAGCAGGATCAGGCCGCCGAGCTCGAGGGCGCGGTCCGCGGGCGCGTCATAGAGGACGACCATGAACGGCACGAGGGCTATGCCGAGGAGCGCCAGCTGCGCCCAGTTCGCGAGCGCCTTGCCGTAATAGAGGCCGATCGGGGATGCGGGGAGCAGCACCAGGCCTTCGAGCGCGCGGTGCTCCATCTCGCCCTGGAAGCTGTCCGCGAGGGCGAGGGTCGACGCCAGCAGGAGCGCGAGCCACAGGAACCCCGCGGCGTGGGCGCGCAACGCCCCCGCGGTGGGGCCGACGGCAAAGCTGAAGAGGAGCATCGCGGTGGCGCCGAAGACGAAGACGGCCACGAACCGCCCCCGCGTCCGCCATTGCAGGAGCGCGTCCTTGCGCAGGGCGACCAGCGCCTGCGCGGTCACGCGATTCCCGCGTCGTGCGGAAGCTGGCGCGCCGGCCCGTCCCACTGCACGCCGCCCTCGGAGAGGACCAGCGCGCGGTCGCAATGGTCACGCCCGCGGTCGACGAGATGGGTGGACATGACCACCGTCGCGCCGCGGCGGCGCAGCCGGTCGAGGACGCCGTCGACGAGGCGGAAGCCCGGCGGATCGAGCTCGCCGTAGGGCTCGTCGAGGAGCGCCACCTCCGGCGCCTTCAGGAGGACGCGGGCGAGGGCCAGCCGCTTGCGCATTCCGGCCGAGAACGTGGCCACGGGATCGGACGCGCGATCGGCGAGGCCGACTTCCTCGAGCACCGTCCGCAGGCGATTGCGGTCGAGGGCGTCCTCGCCCCTGCTGATGAAGCGCGCCAGCAGCTCCAGGTTCTCGAGCGCGGAGAGGACGTCGTACACGTGCGAGCGGTGGTCGAGGAGCGCCACCTTGCGGCGCAGCTCGTCGCGGTCGGCGACGGTGTCGAGGCCGGCCACGCGGGCGGTCCCGAGGTCGGGGCGAAGCGCGGTGGCGAGGACGCGCAGCAGCGTGCTCTTCCCCGATCCGTTGCGGCCGGCCAGCATCGCCGTTTCTCCGGCGTCGAGCCGGAAGCGGACGCGCACCAGCGCCCAGCGCGCGCCGTAGCGCTTCGAGACGTTCTCGACCTCGATACCGGTGACGGCGGCGGCAACGGGCGGGGAGGGAGCAGCGGCGGTGGCCATGGTCGCGGCCGGGAGGGCCGACGAGGCAGGCTACTCGCGGTGGCGGAACAGGTCAACCAGACTACAATCTCGAAGCCAACCGGTACTGGAGGAACATCATGGCCGTTCTGCGCCTGGTCCCCTCGCAGGGATCGCCCGTCCCCATCGAGATCACCCTCGAGAAGGTGATCGTCGGCCGCGAGCCCACCTGCGACGTCGTCGTCAGCGACGGCTCCGTCTCACGCAAGCACGCGGTCGTCGAGCAGCGCGGCACCGGCTGGGCGGTGGTCGACCAGGGGAGCGCGAACGGCACCTTCGTCGACAGCCAGCGCGTGACCGAGATGGCGCTCGCGACCGGTCAGGAGCTGCGCTTCGGGTCGATGGCCTACAAGGTCGAGATCGAGGGCGACGACGAGAGCGCCACGATCCTCACCAGCTCCCCGGACGCGACGATCCTCCAGGATGCGATCAAGCCGCCCGCCCCCGCGATGAAGCCGGCGCCTCCGCCGTGGTCGGGGCCTTCGGGCGCGCCCCGCGTCACGTCCGCTCCGCCCCTGCCCAAGGAGCCCGCCGCCGGTCCGCCGGTGGCTCCAGTGCCGCCGCCGCTGCCGGCCAAATCCGCGGCCGCTTCCCCGCTGCCTCCGCGGCCCAGCGCTCCCCCGCCGCCCGCCGGCGCCGCACCGCCACCGCTGCCCCCGCGATCGGCCACCGCGCGGCCGGCCGGCGTGGCGCCGGTCAGCAATGCTCCTCCTCCGGCGAAGAAGGCGCGCGGCCCGCTCTTCTGGGCCGGCGGCGGATGCTGCGGATGCCTCGTCCTGATCCTCGTCTTCCTCGGCGTGATCGGGGGGGGCGCGTACTTCATGACCAGCGGCGCCGTCGAGGCCGTCAAGGCGCAGATCGCCGACGTGAAGAAGGGCGACATGGCCGCCGCCTACGGACGCATGAGCGACGAGTACCGCGCCTCGCATTCGATGGAGGACTTCAACGCCTTCGTGGAACGCCATCCGTCGCTGAAGCAGAACACCGACACCAGCTTCATGAGCCGCAACGTGAAGAACGACACCGCGAGCCTCTCCGGCAGCCTCTCCGGCGCGAACGCGGTCAAGGAAGACGTCGCCTACACGCTCGTCCGGCAGGGCGGCAACTGGAAGATCAGCAGCATCGCCTTCGGCGAGGACACCGGCGAGCCGGTCTCGAGCAACCCGACCGACGGCGGATCGGCGGGCTCGGGCACCGGGTCGCTGGGGCTCGAGACGCTCGCGGTGGACAAGAGCGGGGAGGCGCCCGCCAATGTCGTCGCGATCAAGATCCGCGCCACCGGCTTCGGCACCGATGGGCCCGCGGACGCTCCGCGCGCGGACCTCGTCCTCGACCTCGAGACGCTCGGGCCCGGCGGCCAGAAGCTGCCCGACCTGTCGCGCATGGAGCTGCAGTCGCGCGATCATCCGGATTCGCTGGCGCCGCCGAGCGTCGACTTCGACGTGAGCGTCACCCTGCGCGACGCTCCACCCGGCGACTACGTGGCGCGCCTCACCGTTCGCGACCAGATCGGCCGCGACATCAAGACCCAGGACGTCGCCTTCACCCTCCCCTGACCACCGTGACCCCCGCGTGGACGCCGCACCCCGAGCCCGTCGAGATCCGCCACGAAAAGAGCGCGCGCCGGTTGATCATCGAATGGGACGATCGGCACGCGTCGGTCTTCCCCCTCGATTACCTGCGCAGCTGGTGCCCGTGCGCGGGCTGCCAGGGGCATGACCCGGTCGCGCACTATCTCGACCTCCACGACCAGGGCCTCACCCACCTCGAGGGCGTCGGCAACTACGCGCTCGGCCTGACCTGGGCGGACGGCCATTCGACCGGGATCTACAGCTTCCGCATGCTGCGCGCGATCTGCCCCTGCGACGAGTGCGGCGGGGAGAAGCGGTGAGGTCGCGACTCGCGCGGCGCGTCGCGATTTTCCTCGCCGGCCTGATCGCCGTTTACGCCCTCGGCTCCGGCGCCCTGTACGCGGTCATGAGCCAGACCCCGGCGGTCATCGGCAAGACATTCATGCACACGCCGTGGCCGGTGTTCGCCGCGCTGCCGATGCGGCGCCTGTGGCTCCGCGCGCGGGAAGGCGCGCTGCGGGTCGGCGACGAAGCGCCGTCGTTCGATCTCGCGACCTCCGACAAGCGCTCGCGGGTGAGCCTTCGGTCGCTGCGCGGCAAGCCCGCGGTCCTGGTCTTCGGCAGCTACACCTGACCGCCGTTCCGGCGGGAGGTTCCCGCCCTGAACACGCTCTACACGCAGTACCGTGATCGCGCCGCGTTCTACTTCGTCTACATCGAGGAAGCGCACGCCACCGACATGTGGCAGGACGGCGACAACCTCGAGGACAAGATTTTGTTCGCGACGCCGCGCAGCTTCGAGGATCGCGCGAACGTGGGTGCTGTCTGCGTGAAGGAGCTGAAGGTCGACCTGCCGATGGTGGTGGACGAGATCGACAACCGCACCGAGCGCGCGTACACGGCCTGGCCGGATCGCCTCTACGTGATCGATGCCGAGGGGCGCATCACCTACAAGAGCCGCCCCGGTCCCTTCGGCTTCGAGATCGAGCCGTTGGCCAGGGCGCTCGAGGCCCTGGCCGGGCCCGCGGTCAAGCCTTCTCGTCCCTCGTGATCGCGGGCAGCTTCTTGCCCGCGGGCTCGAGGTGGACGATGACGTCGACGATCTCCGGGTGCTGCATCATCAGTGCGGCCTCGATCCAGTCCGCGACGTCGTGCGCGTCACGCAGCGGCATCGAGCCGTCGACGTGGACGATGAGGTCCACGTAGACGGCGCCCGGCCCGCCGCGGGTGCGGATCTCGCGGCAGTCGATCACCCCCGGCACGGCCAGCACGTGCGGAGCGAGCGTCTCGGTGGGAATCACCGCGCGATCGGTCAGGGTATGGAACGAGCCGACGAGGATCTGGGTGCCGAGATAGGCGATGAAGACCGCGATCCCGACCGATACCAGCCCGTCCATCCAGAGGGCGCCCGCCCGCGCGCCCGCGAACGACGCAATGACGCCGAGGGTCACGTAGATGTCCGAGCGGGTGTGCGCGGAGTCGGCGATCAGGTAGCTGCTCTGGAGCTTGCGTCCCTGCCGCGCCTCGTAGGACGCGACGAACATGTTCACGATGAGGGTCACGACCATCACCGCCCAGGCCAGCGGGCCGATCTCGGGCAGCTCGGTCGCCGACGATCGCGACAGCGCTTCCGAGATCAGGTGGTAGGACACGCTCAACAGCGCGAGCGCCAGGCCGAGCGTCGCCGCGGTCTCGAACTTGCGATGGCCATAGGGATGGCCTTCGTCCGGGGGCGCGTAGGCGTAGCCGGTAATGACGAGCCCGGCGATGTTGTTGCCGCCGTCGGTCAGGCTATGGAACCCGTCGGCCACCATCGCCATGCTGCCCGACTGCTTCCCGACGATGATCTTCGCCGCGCTGACGGCGACGTTCAGGC
>JANMPI010000413.1:0-1652 GCA_031369785.1 Acidobacteriota bacterium | reverse complement strand
GTGTCCTGCCAGCCCACGCGGTAGCCGTCGTTGAACCCGACCTGCAGGTCGGGCGCGTACTGGAGGTACTCGCCCTTGTAGATGTCGTCGCGCCGGTAGACCGCGCGCATCACCGGCTCGCCGGTGTCGGGGTCCACGAGGGGCGCCAGCTTGCCCGCGATCTCGTCCTGCAGGGCCTTGTACTCGGCGCCCGCGGAGACGATGCCCTGGCTCTCGCGGCCGCGCAGGTTGAAGTAGATCTGCCCCAGCCCCACCGCGTACGCCCGGGTGCGGCTCCAGTCGACGCCCTCCCAGAACTTCCCGCGCCCGAACAGGTCGGCCAGCCCCTTCTTCGCGCCCTCCTGCCCGTGGAAGACCATGTACCCGTTCTGCACGAGCCACGTGTTGAGGTTCACGCTGCGGCGGAAGGAATGGAAGCCGTGGTCGCTCATCACGATGAAGAGAGCGTCCGGCGGTAGCTTGGCCTGGATGCGTCCCACGAGGTCGTCCGCGCGGCGATACACCTTCTCGATGGCGTCGCCGTGGCGGGCGGCGAGCGCGGCGTCGTACATCGGATGCAACGGGTCGATGAGCCGCCACATCATGTGCGAGATGCGGTCGGTGGTCTCGATGGCGGCGACGAACAGGTCCCAGTCGTCGGTCTTCAGGCGGTCGAAGAAGATCTTCTCGCGGTCGTCGAAGGCGCGGTCCGCGTCGTAGAGGAACGTCGCCTCGTCCATCCGCCCTTCGTTCAGCGGCCAGGTCGCCTCCGCCCATCCGATCGTACGGTAGAGGCCGATGTGATCGGCGAGCGTCTTGCTGAACTTTGCCGGGTGCGAGATGGGGATCGGCGGATCGCGCGGGTCGAGGTTGATGGGCGAAGCGTAGATCTGCAGCTCCTGGTCCGCGCGGATGACGTGGAACTGCGTCATGCCGTGCGCCTTCACCAGGAAGTTGAACTCGAAGGTGAGCGGCACCCATGGGCTCCAGTCGCCCTGCTTCAAGTCGAGCGTGGTGCCCTGGATCTCGATCTGCGCGCGCCCCGAGCCCTCTGTCCACTTCACCTTGAACGGGATGTTCACGTCCTTCGAGGCCTCGAGCTCGGTGAGCCGCTGCGTGTCCTTCTCCCCCAGCGCTCCGCCCGCCGCCTTCTTCTTCTCGCGGAGCTCGCGCTCTTCCTGCTTCAGGATCGGGCTCTCCGGCCCCTTCAGGACCGGGCTCGCCACCGCGTTCTCGAAGAGGAGGCGCTTCAGGAAGCCGCCGAACTCGGTGTTGCCTTCCTCGAACGAGGAGAGGTCGGTGGCCCAGTAGTTGAAGGTGCCGAGGGTGCCGCGGATGTCCGGCACCGGCAAGCCGCCCAGGATCTCGCCGTGCTCGACGTCGTCGACCGGGAACGACATCGGGACGGTGAGGATCGCGCTCTTCACCCCGTCACGCCCCGCGTGCACCCAGAAGGACGTCCCGCCGCGCGTGGACGTCGCTTTCGGAGCGCGGGTGGGGATGAGCCCCCACTTGAATTGCGGCGGCTCCTTCTTCACCCCCGCGAGATCGGGCAGGTAGGTCTGGAAGTCGCGCACGAGGAAGTCGTAGATGTTGTGCTTGCCGGGATTGACGCCGGTGGCGAAGCTCGACCACGCGACGGGCGATTCCGACGGCTGCGTCGTCTCCAGCTT
>JANMPI010000352.1:0-11765 GCA_031369785.1 Acidobacteriota bacterium | reverse complement strand
CAACGCCGCCGCGCGTGGAAAGCTGATCTCTCTCGCCACCGAGACCGACCGCACGCTGTTCTTCGACTTCCTTCCCCTCGAGCTCGGGACGGTGCGCGGGTTCAAGACCCGGTTCCACCTCTACACCGTTCCCGGCCAGGTTTTCTACGACGCGAGCCGGAAGCTGATCCTGAAGGGCGTGGATGGGGTCATCTTCGTCGCCGACAGCCAGGTCGAGCGGATGGACGCGAACGTCGAGGCGATCGAGAACCTGAAGCTCAACCTGAAGAGCCAGGGCTACGACTTGCTGACCATCCCCTACGTGCTGCAGCTCAACAAGCGGGACCTGCCCAACGTGGCCTCGGTCGAGGAGATGACCGCGCTCCTGAAGCAGAAGACCCCGGGGGAGCCGGTGGTGGAGGCGGTGGCGGCCAAGGGGACGGGCGTCTTCGAGACCCTGAAGAGCGTGGCCAAGCTGGTCCTGGCCGATCTCACCCGCCAGACCTGAGCCGGGCCGGGGCCCTTCGTTGACCGCGCCGTCCGGCGTATAATCGGCGTTTGCCGCTCCAGCGGCCTGTTCCTCAGTAGCTCAATGGCAGAGCATCCGGCTGTTAACCGGAGGGTTGTAGGTTCGAATCCTACCTGAGGAGCCACCCTTCCTGACCAACCAGGCGGAACGGACGCCTTGCGATGGGCGATCGCCAGCCTGTCGCTGTCCATGCTGCTTTCTGGTCAGATCAATCGCGCCCACCTCCTTACCGGGCGCCGTTTGTACTAGAGTTCGCCTCGATTCGGTTTTTCAAAGGAGGATTTCCATGAGCGCACGGGTGATCACGAAGCTGTTGACGGTTGCCGTCTTCGTCGCCGCCGTCCCCTCGTCGTTCGCTCAGACCGCGGGCGACAAGAAGACGTCCGCCCCGGCCATGGCGATGCCGAAGCCGGCGGCGGAGATGGCGACGCTCAAGTTCTTCGACGGCAGCTGGACGTGCTCCGGGGAGGGCGCCATGGAGCCCGGCGGCCCGATGATGAAGATGACCAGCACGGTCATGAGCAAGACCGATCTCGGCGGGTTCTGGCAGACCGGAACCGTGAAGGGCGCTTCGATGGCGGGGATGCCGCCCTTCGAGGGGATGTTCCACATGACGTGGGACGCCGCGAAGAAGGAGTACGTCATGTTCTGGGTCGACAACATGGGCGGCTGGTCGGAATCGCGCACCTCGGGATGGGCTGGAGACAATCTCGTCTTCACCGGCGAGGGCCAGATGGGCGCGGACAAGATGGGCATGCGCGACACGTTCATGCGCAAGGGCGACGGCACCATGGGCCACGTCGGCGAGATGCAGGCCAACGGCAAGTGGATGAAGATGATGGACGAAACCTGTCGGAAGGGCCGGCCGTAGCGTTCCCGGGCGCCAGGGGAGATACTTCACCGCTTGCCCTCGCCGCCTTTCGACGTCGGAACGCAGTGGATGGTCGACGCCCATGGCTGCGATCCCGCATCGCTGCGCTCGCCCGCCGTCCTCGCCGCCCTGTTCGCGCGCATCGTGCGGGAGATGGGATTGCGTCCGGTCGGGGAAGCGGTGTGGCACGTGTTCCCGGGCCCGGCGGGGATCACCGGGATGCTCATCCTGAGCGAGTCGCACCTCGCGTGCCACACGTTTCCCGAGCGCGGGTTCGCGGCTTTCGACCTCTACTGCTGCCGGCCTCTCCCCGGATGGGCGTGGGCAGAGCGGCTCGCGGAGGTGCTCGGCGCCACGGACGTCCGCGTGCGCTCGATGGTTCGCGGCGAGCGCATCGCCGGTCAACCCGCCTGAGCGACCTTTCCGGCTTCCGGGATCGCGTTGGCATAGTTGTGCAAAATTGAACAGAATCGACCTGTGGTGACAAGTAGCTTCCCTATACCTCTGCACAGGCTTAGCGGGTTCTTACGATCCCGGGAATGGAGCTGTCCATGACGTTGCTGGTCCGCCGTTCGTTGCCGATCCTGGCCGCCGGTCTCGCGCTGACACTCGCCGGCGCCGGATGCGCCCCCAACTCCGCGGAGCGCGCGCCCACCGCTCCGCAGGCGACGGGTGGAGTCGAAGAGGGACGCCTCTCGGCGATGGCGGTCGCGCCACCGCTCGGCAACGCGGCCAGCTATGCCGTCGTCGCCAGCTCGACGGTGACGAACACCGGACCGACGGTGTTGAACGGCGACCTCGGCGTGAGCCCCGGCAATGCCGTCGTTGGCTTCCCGCCCGGGATCGTGAACGGCACGATCAACGCCGGCAACGCGGCTTCGCTCGCCGCGCAGAACTCCGTCACCACGGCCTATAACGCACTGGCCGGGCAGGCGTGCGACGTGAGCCTCACCGGCCAGGACCTCGGCGGGCTCACGCTGACGCCCGGCGTCTACTGCTTCTCGTCGTCGGCGCAGCTCACGGGCACGCTGACCTTGAATGGCCTAGGCAATCCCGGGGCGGTGTGGGTGTTCCAGATCGGAAGCACACTCACCACAGCGAGCGGATCGCGCGTGCAGTTCATCAACGGCGGGCAGGCGTGCGGCGTCTTCTGGCAGGTCGGCAGCTCGGCCACGTTCGGGACGACCACGACTTTCGCGGGGAACGTCCTCGCCCTGGCCAGCATCACCGCCAACACCGGTACGACCAACGCCGGCGGGCTGTTCGCCCGCACCGGCGCGGTCACGCTGGACAGCAACGTCGTCAACGTCGTGGGCAGCTGCGGAAGCGGTCCGCTTCCCCCGCCGGTGCCGACGTTGCCGGAGATGGCGATGCTCGGCCTCGCGGTGCTGGTTTTGGCCGGCGGCGCCTTCGTTCTCGGCCGTCGCTGATCGACTGAAACGCGCCGGGCCGTCCTAGGCCCGGCGCACCCCCACCGACGCCAGCAGGTAGCCGTGGCGTCGCACGGCCGGCACGTGCGCGTCCAGCCACACGAACGGTTGGACCGCGGCGCCCGTCACGCGCGCGAGCGGACGCGCGTAGCTGTGCATCGCGAGATCCGCCATCCGCAGCCATCCCGGCACGAACAGGATCGCGGTCTCGGCGATGACGTCGAAGCCGGCCTCTTCCAGCATTCGCCGGAAGGCGCGCCGCGAGAACGACCGCTCGTAGCCGTACCCGTAAAGGCCGACCTTCTGCATCGCATAGGCCAGCAGCGGGCGGAGGAAGGGATCGAGGCGGTTGGGAACGCCGATCACGACGCGGCCCCCCGGCCGCAGCACGCGGTGGATCTCCCGCACCGCGGTCTCGGGATCGTGGAAGTGCTCGATCGTCCCCATCGAATACACCGCGTCGAAGCTTCTGTCCCGGAAGGGAAGGCTGCGCACGTCCGACACGGCCCCGCGCAGCCCGCCGTCCGTGAATGCGTCGCGGGCCTGCCGTACCGTCGGCTCCGAGATGTCGACACCGTAGACCGACGCCCCCTGGGCGTGGACCCATTGCAGGATGCGGGTGTTCTTCACCTCGTCCCAGAGGTCGGTCTTCATCATGCGGCAGCGCGCCAGGTCGGGCACGTGCTCGGAGAGGAGCCGCTTCTCGTTCTCGAGGTAGTACGCGGTGGAGGCCGCGCCGCCGAGGTCGGGAAACGTCTCGCCGACGGTGTGCCAGAACCGCCGGTAGGCGGCGCCGAGGCTATCCGCGGTCATCGCCCGCCGGCCGCCCGCCCGTCATCGCGCCCATGCGGAGCATTGCGAGGGTGAGAAGGAGTGGAACGCCGACCGCCCACGCGCGGAGGAGGAGGGCGTGGGCCACGAGGCCCGTGCGGTCCGCCATCTCCCCGAGGGCCACGAGCAGGACGACCTGGGAGACTAGAAGGACGCCAAAGGCGGGCAGCAATCGCCGCCAGCTCGCCCAGGCCGCGATCCCCAGGGCCAGCAGCAGGCCGGCCTGGTAGGCGGGCAGGAGCGCGAGCGCGCCCTGCGCATCGTCCGGAGCGCTGAGCGCGGCCAGGGCATGCGGGGTGACCGCAGCCGCGGCGGCCGTGACCCCGCGGCGGAGCAGCGGGCCGGCGATCACGGCGAGAACGACGGCCGCGGCGAGAGCGGCGCACGCGCGGAGGGCGACATGCTTCCATTCGCGCGTGGCGCGGGGCTCCCGCCACGACGCCAGCAGCGCCACCACGATCGCCGCCAGGACGAGCTGGTGGAAGCCGTGGACGAGGAAGAGCGGCGAGGCCGCGAGCACCGGGGGGACCGCGAGGAGGAGAAGCCGCACGATGGCGAGCGCGCCGAAGGCGGGGACCGCGAGCGCGAGCGCGATCGCGCGCCACCGCCAGCGGCGGCGAGAGGTGAAGACCCCCGCGACGTAGAGGGGCACGAGCGCGGTGGCCAGGCACTCGGGCGTCACCATGAACGCGCCCCGGCTGGTGGCGAGCACGTTGCCGGTCGCGGTGGCGGCGAGGCCCGCGATGCCGAGGAGCACCGCCGCCGCGCCGGCGACCGCGCCGCCGGCGGCCACGAGCGTGGTGCTGCGCGCGATCCATGGGCCGGCCAGCGCAAAGGCGACCAGCAGGACCGCGGCCCGCGGGGCGAACCGGCGCAGCACCGGCATCACCGCGCCGTCATCGGCCTCGCCGGTGGCGCCCCGTCCGCCCGCGGTCACGGCCATCCAGGTGAGGACATAGCCGGCCACGGCGAGGACGAGGATGGCGGGCCAGATTTGCAGGTGCAGCGTCCGGAAGAGCGCCGGGTCGGCCGCGGCGCGGCCGAGGGTCCCGATGCGGACGGTATTGAGGGCGAGGACGAGGGCGATGCCGCCGAGCGCGCCGGTGAGCCGCGCGCGCCACGGGACGGGGCAGCACAGGATCGCGGCCAGGCACAGCGCGAGGACGTCGGTGCCGCTGCATTCGGCGGTGACCGCCACCGGCGCGGCGGGCGCGCCTCCGTAGAATTCGGCGGCCTGCTTCTGCGCGACGGTCAGCGGGAGGACGACGTGCCCCTCGACCCACGGCGTGCGCAGCAGCGCGAACAGCGCGACGCTCGAGACCAGCGCGGCCACCAGGAACGTCGTCGCGCGGCGCCGGTCCGTGGGCATGGACGATCGAGGCATTCTAGTCCGCCCGGAGGTGCGCGTCCCGCGCGGGAAGCGGTACGCTCCGCCGGTGAGCGGAGAACTGCGGGGCGCCGCGATTGCGTTCGTGGCCGCGTCCGCGGTCACGTTGACGATGGCCGCCCCGGTGATCGTCGCCCCGTCGCAGCGGCTGTTCGGAAGCGCGGGCACGTTCGCGCGCGAGGACCCCAACCGCGATCCGCTGGTCGTCATCGAGCAGATGCGGACCGGGCACGTCCCCGCGCCCTACCTGCAGCCGCTCACCGATCTGCCCGGCCGCGCGCTCGCGCGCCTGGTCGGGCCGGTCACCGCGTATAACTTTCTCGTCCTCGTTACCTTTCCGCTCTCCGCCGCCGCCGCCTATCTGCTCGCACGCCATGTCGTCGCTTCCCACGCCGGCGCGCTGGTGGCCGGGCTCGCGTACGCCTTTCTCCCTTTCCACGTCGCGCACGCCGCCCACCATCCCCACGTCGCGCAGACGCAGTGGATCCCGCTGTACTTCCTCGCCCTGTGGCGGTGCTTCGATCGCCCCGACCGGCGACGCGTCGCGTGGCTCGCGGCCGCCGGCGCGGCGGTGACGCTCTCCAACTTCTATGCCGGCTTCATCGCCGCCGTGATCGGCCCCGTCGCCCTCGCCGCGTACGCGCTCGTCTCCCCGCGCGACGGCGGCGAGCGGCGGTGGATGCGATTCGCGCGGGTCGCCGTGGTCATCCTCGTGATCCCTGCCGTGTTGCTCCTCCTCGCCCGCGTACTGGCGCCGGATCTCCTCGCGCGGGCGCCGGCCTTTGCGTTCCCGCAGTCCGATCTGTTCCTGCACGCGGCACGCTGGTGGAGCTACCTCGTGCCCGCGGTCGATCATCCCCTCGCCGGATCCGGCGTGCGCCGTCTGTGGAAGGGGAGCGCCGTCGAGGGAGCGCTTCTCGAGCAGCAGGTGGGCGTCGGGTGGTCGCTGCTGGTGCTGGCCGCGGTGCCGGTGTGGCGGCGGGTGGGCGACGATCGCAGCGCGCTCGCCGCCCGAGCGGCGCCCGTGCTGGTGGTCGTGGCCGCCGCAGCGCTCCTGTGCTCGCTCTCACCCGAGCGGCGGATCGGGCCATTCACCTTCGTGCGCCCCTCCGCGCTCCTCTACGAGGTTGCGCCGATGTTCCGGGCCTACGCCCGGTTCGGTGTCGTGGTCGGGCTCATGGTCGCCCTCCTCGCGGGCGGTGGAGCGGCGTGGCTGCTGGCGCGGCCGAACTCCGCGGCCCGGCGCGGGGCAATCCTCCTCCTCGCGCTGGCGGCGCTGGAATTGGCCCCCTTTCCGCCGTGGCGATGGCGCGACGTGCTGCCGACCCGCGCGCATCGGGAGCTCGCCGCGCAACCGGGGCCGCTTCGCGTGCTCGACTGCGTCCCGCCGTCGCGCGCATCCGACGCGTTGGCCGTCCCGCTTCTCGGCCACGACATCGCCCTGCTCGCTCCCGGCGCGTTCGACGATTGCGGCGAGCCCGGGCTCGCGGACAAGCTCCGCGCGCGCGGGTTCACCCACGTGATCGTGCGACGCGACACGCCGGCCGCGGCGGTCCTGCTCGCCGCGCCGTCCGGATTCGCCCGGGGCCCGCAGTTCGACGACAGCGCGATCCTGCAGGTGACGGCCCCTCCGCCGGTCGCCTACGTCGACGCACTGGATGGTTTCTTTCCCCGCGAGTACGGCCTCGACTCCTCGTGGCGCTGGATGGGCCGGAGTGGCTCCCTGACCGTGATCGCCACCGACGGCGTACCGGCGGCGGCAATCGACATCGAGCTCGAGGCCTTTCCCGGCGAGCGTCGTGTCGAGTGGCTCGTCAACGGGCGCTCGCTCGGCGCCGTCGACGTCACGGCGCGCTGGAAGACGTACATGTTATCGCTGGGAACCCTGCCCCGCGGCCGGAGCACGCTCATGCTCGCGAGCGCGACCCCCGCCGTCACCGCGAGCGATGCCCTCGGCAACGGCGACCCGCGCCCGCTCGCTCTGGCCGTCGGACGATGGAAGCTGACTGCGGATGCGGGGAGCGGGCGGTTTGTACTAGAGTCGGCGCGGGGGTCGAGGAGGACGCCATGAGAGTACGCCCCAGCGCCGCGGTCATCGCGGCTGCGTGTGTTGCCCTGGCCGCGCCGCGCGCGACCGCCGCCACCAACGCCCGGCTCGTCGAGCAGGTCCGCCAGGCCGAGACCGGCTTCGCGAGGAGCATGGCCGATCGTGACCACGCCGTGTTCACGTCGTACCTGTCGCCGGAGACCGTCTTTTTCGGCGGCCGCGGCGTGCTGCGCGGCAAGGCGGCCGTCGCGGCGGCGTGGAAGCGCTTCTACGAAGGAGCAGAGGCGCCCTTCTCCTGGTCGCCGTCGGAGGTGGAGGTTCTCGATTCGGGAACGCTCGGGATGACCAGCGGCCCAGTGCTCGATCCGAAGGGCGCGCGCATCGGCACCTTCAACTCGCTCTGGCGGCGGGACAAGAACGGCTCCTGGAAGATCGTCTTCGACAAGGGCTGTCCACCGTGCGACTGTGGCGCCGCTGCCCCCGCGGCGTCGGCGGGACAAACCGCGGCGAACCCGATCGGCGCTCGGGCGTGGCTGGAGGAGGTGGACGGGGGACAAGGACGGCGTTTTGATGGAGGAGGTCTGGACCGCGGCGCGCGGCGGCGCGATGCTCGGCCTTCATCGCGACGTGAAGGGCGGGCGAATGGTCTCGTGGGAGTTCTTGCGCATCGCCCCCAGCGCGGTCGGCATTGCTTATTTCTCGAGCCCCCGCTCCGCGCCGGAGACGCCGTTCACGCTCGTCGCGTCCGGGTATCCGACGAGTGGACGTGGCCGCGGGCCCCGCGCCCGCGGGAGTAGGCCAGGAAAGCGTCCGGATTCCGGATTGCGTCCGTGATCCGGACCGTGGCGACCGGCCAACTCCTTTACCATCAGCGATTCCGACTGGCCGCCGATCGCGGTCGGGCGCGCGGCCACGATCGGGTGCGAGAACGGCAACCCGGCCGGGCCCGACGGCTCCTCGTCGTCCTCGAGCTCGTCGACCCCGAGTGCCTCCAGCAGCTCGAGCGCCCAGTCGAGCACCTCGAGCACGTCCTCGTCCAAGCGCTGACCCGGAACGGCCAATAGCCCCTGGGCCGACCGGGGGCTTTCCAGCTGCGAAGTGACTCCGGCGTAGACCGGCCGCCGCATGGACCCCGGAGCTCCTCGCGCGCGCGCGCCGTTTCCTCCCACGCGCCACTCGATGGTGGCGGCGGCGCGCTGAAGGCTACTCGGCGAGGGTGCGGAACGAGCTGGCAATGGTCGCGGTGTTGGATGGCAGCGTCGTGCCGAGGGCCGGGGGCAGGAGGGCTTCCGGCCGCGTGACCGTCATCCCGGCTGCCCGCGCGAGGGCGAGGCCGAGATCGAGCGCGCCCGGGCGCTCCGCGGGATCCTTGGCCAGCGCGGCGCGCACGATGTCCGCGACCGCGGGCGGGATGTCCGCAGGCAGCGGAGGCGGCGCCTGGTTCAGGTGCATCATCGCCACCGCCAGCAGGTCGGCGTCGGGGCTGTCGAAGGGGAGGCGGCCCGAGAGCATCTGGTACAGGAGGACGCCGAGGCTGTAGACGTCCGCCTTGCCGTCGAGGACCCCGCCGCGGAACCGCTCCGGGGCCATGTACGCCGGCGTGCCGACGATGCCGCCTTCGACGGTCAGGCTCTGTCCCGCGTCGACGAGCTTGGCGATGCCGAAGTCGAGGATCTTCACCGTCTCCCCCACCCGGCTCCGGTGGAGGAAGACGTTCGCGGGCTTGATGTCGCGATGCAGGATGCCGACCTGGTGCGCCTCTGCGAGCACGGCGCAGAGGGGGACGAGAAGCTCCGCGCAGCGCAACGCGGGCATCGGGGCCGCGCGCGCGATCTCGGCGTCCAGGCTGCGGCCGTCGAGGAGCTCCATCACGAGAAAGGGCGCGCCGCCCGCGGTGACGCCGAAGTCCATGACCGTGACCGCGTTGGGATGACGCACTCGGCAGGCCGCGACGCCTTCGCGGCGGAAGCGCTCCGCGGAGGCCGGGGTCGACGCGGATCCCGCGGTCAGCACCTTGACCGCCACCTTGTGGTCGAGCCCGAGGTGCCGCGCGCGATAGACGGTCCCGAAGGCGCCGGACCCGATCACCGACTCGAGCCGGTACTTGCCCGCCAGCACCGTGTCCGTCGTGGGCTCCGCGGCGGCGGTCACGGGGGCGGGCGGCGTGCCCGGCCGGCCACGCAGCTGCGCCTCGATGCGGGCGATGACCACCGGCAGGTCGAGCGGCTTGATGACGTAGTCGTTCGCTCCCGCGTCCAGCGCCTCCACGATGTCCGTGCTGTCGGAGCGCGCGGTGGCCATGATCACGGGAAGATCCTTGCCCGCGGGGGTCGTGCGCATGATGCGCAGCACGTCGAGGCCGGAGAGCCCGGGCATCATGACGTCGAGGAGCACGAGGTCGATGGGCTCCCGCGCGACGAGCTCCAGCGCCTGCTCGCCGTTCTCCGCCGTGACCACGCGATAGCCCTTGCGCTCCAGGCGGCGCTTGAGCATGTCGCGGTTGATCTCGCTGTCGTCGACGACGAGGAGGGTGTGCTGCATGAAGTCCCGCGCCCCGGGGACTCCGGAGGCTACACCCCTGGGCCGGAGAGGGTCAATCGCGCTATCCTGCGGCAGGGAGGGCGCATGGCCTGGGCGGCGGCGCTGGTCGTGGCGGCAATGGCGATCCACGGCGAGGGAGCGGCGAGCGCGAGCGAGGACTCCATCGAGGTCGCGGTGCGCGGCACGCTCCGGACCGGGATCATGGCCATCGGCGGGGAGAGCACCGGAACCACGGTGACCGCGCGCGGGGTCACGTGGGAGCTCGACCTGCGCGCCCGGCCGGAGTGGGGGTCCCGCGCCGAGTCCCTGAATGGCCGCCGCGTGATCGTCACCGGGACCCTCGAAGTGCGCCCCGGAGTGGAGCGGCGGCAGCGGTCGATCGTCACCGTGAAGACGCTCGAGCCCGCCGGCCCCGCACCCCGGGCCTCGCCGCATCGCTGAAGCGGCCGCAGGTGCTTCCGGCCGCCCTGCTTTTGTGGTTCCATTGGACCCCGTGGAGGCCTCCGGCGTGACCGACGACGTTCGCCACGACTGGACGACGGAGGCCGTCCTTGCGCTCTACCACCTCCCGCTGCCCGAGCTCCTGTTCCGCGCCCAGTCCGTCCATCGCCGCCACCACGACCCGGCGGAGGTCCAGCGCTGCACGCTCCTCTCGATCAAGACCGGCGGCTGCCCCGAGGATTGCGGGTACTGCCCGCAGAGCGCGCACTACGACACCGGCGTCGAGCGCCGCGAGCTGATGGACGTCGCGCACGTGGCCGCGGCCGCGCGGCAGGCGCGCGCGGCGGGCTCGACACGCTTCTGCATGGGCGCGGCGTGGCGCGAGGCAAGGGACGGGGCCGGGTTCGATCGCGTCCTGGAGATGGTGGAGGCGGTGGCGGCGACGGGGATGGAGGTGTGCACCACGCTCGGCATGCTCACGGAGTCGCAGGCGCAGCGGCTGAAGTCCGCGGGGCTCACCGCCTACAACCACAACCTCGACACCTCGCCCGAGTTCTATCCGACCGTGATCACGACGCGGACCTATCAGGATCGGCTGGACACGCTGGCCCGCGTCCAGGACGCGGGCCTCAGCGTCTGCTGCGGGGGAATCGTCGGCATGGGTGAGTCCGCGCGCGATCGCTGCGGCCTCCTCGCGCAGCTCGGGCGGCTTGCCCCGCATCCGGAGAGCCTGCCCGTGAACATGCTGGTCCGCGCCCCGGGCACGCCGCTCGCCGGAGCCGGCGCGCTCGATCCCCTGGAGCTCGTCCGCACCGTGGCCTGCGCGCGGCTGGTGGCGCCGCAGGCCCGCGTGCGCCTGTCCGCCGGCCGTCTCGCGCTCACCGCGGAGGCGCAGGCGCTCTGCCTCCTGGCGGGAGCGAACTCGATCTTCTCCGGAGACACGCTGCTCACCACGCCCAACCCGCCGGCGGACGAGGACGCGCTGCTGATGGCGCGCCTCGGCCTCCGGTTCGCGGCCGCCGGCGCCCCGTGACGCCGCTCGACGAGCATCACGCAGCGCTGGCCGACGCGCTGGCCGCCCGTGCGCGCGCCGGCCTCCTGCGGCGGATGCATCCGCCCCGCGGCCTCGTCGACCTCGCGTCCAACGACTATCTCGGCCTCGCCAACCACCCCCACCTCGTCGAGCGCACCTGTGACGCGGTGACGCGCTTCGGCGTGGGATCGAGCGGGTCGCGGCTTCTGACCGGGCAGCGGGACGCGTTCACCGAGCTCGAGGAGCGGCTGGCCGTCTTCAGCGGCGTCGAGGCCACGCTGCTTTTCGGATCCGGATATGCCGCAAACCTCGGCCTCCTCACCGCGACCGTGGGTTGGGACGACGTCGTGCTGTCGGACGATCGCAACCATGCGAGCCTCATCGACGGCGTCCGGCTCACCGGCGCTCGCAAGGTCGTCTACCCGCACGGCGACCTCGACGCCATCAAGGCCGCGCTGCGCGAGCCGCGGGCGGGACGGGCCTTCATCGTGACGGAAAGCGTCTTCAGCATGGACGGCGATCAAGCACCGCTCGTGGAGCTGGTGGACATCGCGGAGCGGCAGGGCGCGCTGGTGATCGTCGACGAGGCGCACGCGACCGGGCTGTTCGGCGCCCGCGGCGCGGGCCGCGTCGAGGAGCTCGGCCTCTCCCAGCGCGTGCTCGCCACCGTTCATAC
>JANMPI010000349.1:0-9767 GCA_031369785.1 Acidobacteriota bacterium | reverse complement strand
TGGGACGGAAGCGGCGCCGCAACCGCCGATCGAGAGCCACCGGCGGCGACGGCCACCGCGAGCAGCCCCGACACCCACGAAATCGAAGTTCGTCTCACGGATCAACCTCCCTGCCCCGCCACGGGGCGCGGCGGATCTGCGACGTGTGTCGAACTGCGATTTCGTGGGTGTCGGGGCTGCTCGCGGTGGCCGTTGCCGCCGGTGGCTCGCGATCGGCGGTTGCGGCGCCGCTTCCGTCCCATCCTTCGCCGACCCGGCTCTCGTCTTCGATCGCGGCTCACGTCGCCGCGCTTGCGCCGACGACGCGGGCCCTTGCCCAGACGGCGTCTGCGCCGTCCCCCGACACCGCGGAGAGCGGCCGCTCGTTCTTCCGGACGCCCACCGGCGTGGCCGCGATCGTGCTCATGGTCGCGGGCGCCGGCTACGTCGCGTACTCGATCCCGAAGGACAACGAGAAGGTCCACTCTCCCATCCGTTAACAGGAGGAAAAATGAGATCCATCTTCAAGGCATTCGCCCTTCTCCTCCTCGTCGCGGTCGCGGCAACGGCGTCCGCCCAGAGCCTGACCGGCACCGTCTCGGGGACGGTCAAGGACGAGCAGGGTGGCGCGCTGCCGGGGGTGAACGTCACCTTGACCGGCAAGACGGGCGCCAAGACGGCCGTGACCGGCACCCAAGGCGAGTACAGGTTCGTCGCCCTCGATCCCGGGACCTATTCCGTCCTCACGAGCATGACCGGCTTTTCCGGCCGGCGTCAGGAAAACATCGTCGTGAACGTGGGCAAGGACGTCGCCGTCGACTTCACGCTCAAGGTGGGCGGCATGTCCGAAAGCCTCGACGTCATCGGCGAGGCCCCGGTGGTCGACACCACCAGCAGCGCCACCAACAACCAGCTCTCGCAGGACCTCCTCTTCAACATGCCCATCCGCCAGGGCAACACCGCCACCAACCTCATGAACTTCGCCCCCGGCATCAACAACGGGGCGGCGTACGGCGGGGACTCGGACTCGGCCAACGGACTCCTGATCGACGGCGTGGACACCCGGGATCCCTCGGGCGGAACGGCCTGGACCTTCTACAACTACAACATCGTGGAGGAGGTCCAGTTCACCGGCATCGGCGCTCCCGCCGAATACGGGGCCTTTACCGGCGCGGTGATGAACACGATCACGAAGTCGGGCGGCAACCAGTTCGCGGGCCTCTTCGACGTGATCTACACCAAGAGCAGCCTGGCCGGGAACAACGTGGAGCCGTCGTTCATCACCTTGAACCCGAGCCTCGGTCAGTCCGGGAAGACCAGCAAGCTGATCGACTTCACGACCCAGTTGAGCGGGCCCATCATCCAGGACAAGCTGTTCTTCTTCGCCAGCGCCCAGCGCTATCAGAAGGACCAGGACCCGATCGGCCCGCGCACGCGGCTCAACGAGGCCAGCGACCGCTTCAACGGGAAGATCACCTGGCAGCCGTCGCCCAACGACAACGTCGCCGGCCACCTCCAGTTCGACAACTACAACATCGTCGGCCGTGCGGGCATCAGCACTTTCAATGATACCGATGCCCTCACCAACCGCGAGGACGCCCCCGAGTTCGTGTGGCTGGCGCAGTGGCGGCATCTCTTCGGGTCCAAGACCTTCACCGAGGTCAAGTACAACGGCTGGTGGGGCTTCTACGACCTGAACCCCGAGGTCGTGGACTCGCTCCACATCAATGGCGACACCGGCGAGAACCTCGTTTCCCAGGGCTGGTTCTACTACGCGGACCGCGGGCGTCACCAGGTCAACGCATCCGTCTCGCACTACGCGGAGGGCTACGGCCGCCACGACCTGAAGTTCGGCGTGGAAGTCGAGCGCAGCAAGACTCGAGACCGGTACGGCCTCATCAACGGCGTGTACTACTACGACTCCGGGGGCGCGCCCTACCTGGCCTACGGGTACTCGTACGACGTCTCCGGCCGCAATCGCCGCGAGTCCGCGTATGTCCAGGATTCCTGGAAGGTCGGCGATCGGCTGACCCTCAACCCCGGCGTGCGCTACGACCACATCACGGGCGCCGATCCCGTCATCGGCGACGTCTACAGCGCGAACAACCTCGCGCCGCGCCTCGGCTTCGCCTTCGACATCTCGGGCGACCACAAGACGGTGCTGAAGGGCTCCTTCAGCCAGTACTACGAGGGGGCCTTCAACGACATCTACAAGCGCGCCACCCCGGGCATCGAAGACAACGTTACCTTCGACGCTGCCGCCTGCCCGCCCTATCCCGGTCATTGCCGCCCCGGGGATCTCGTGGAGATCGACCGCTCACCCCACGCCCTGTACCGGATCGACCCCGACATCAAGCACCCGCGGGTGGACGAGAGCAGCCTGGGCTTCGAGCGGGCCCTCGGCAACGAGATCCGCTTGTCGTTGACGGGCATCTACCGGACCAACGCCAACCTGATCGGCTCCGTCAACCCATCGGCGCGCTGGAGCCCCTACACCGTCGCCAACGCGCTCGGCCAGCCGATCACGCTGTACCGCTGGACCAACCGCGCCGCGTCCGAGGAAGACCTCCTGATCACGAACCCGGAAGGCTTCGAGTTCCGTGACCCCAACGGCAACGTGCTGGGGACGGTGGCGGCGGAGAAGAAGTACAAGGCGCTCATGCTCGTGGCCAGCAAACGCTTCAGCCACCGCTGGCAGGCGCAGCTTTCCTACGTGCTTTCCAAGGCCTACGGCAACGTGGACAACGACAGCGAGGCCTCGTTCGGCAACAACAGTTCGACCAACGGCGGCGGAGGCCCGCGCTTCTACGAGACGCCGAACCTGGCCCTGATCAACAGCTTCGGCGAGCTCACCAACAGCCGGCGCCACGAGGTCAAGGCCATGCTCGGGGTGCAGGTCCCCGTCATCGACGTGGGCATCAACGCCTACTTCCGGTCGTTGAGCGGCCGGCCCTACCAGGCCTACCAGCAATTCGCGAGCAGCGTGCTCAGCTTCCCGCCGTCGTCGGGTGGACGCCGCATCTTCCTCGAGCCGCGCGGCAGCCGCCGCCGCGAGAGCGAGAACGTCCTGGACTTGCGGCTCGAGAAGATCTTCAAGTTCGGGCCGCGCAAGGATCGTGTCGCCCTCTACGCGGACATCACGAATGCGCTGAACGCGAGCACCATCACCTCTGTGCAGCTCCGCGTCCCTACCCGCACCATTGCCGGCGAGGACGTGGCCTTCGAGTCGCCGACGGGCATCATCGCCCCGCGTCAGACCACCCTCGGGGCGCGGTGGTCGTTCTAGCCTGACGCCGTCGCCGTATCGGGCCCCGGGGGCGAACACCCCCGGGGCTTTTCGCATTTGGAGGGCTCCATGACCATCTCCTTCTCCCTGGTG
The DNA here is from genome assembly GCA_031369785.1 of Acidobacteriota bacterium. GTDB lineage: Bacteria > Acidobacteriota > Vicinamibacteria > Fen-336 > Fen-336 > JANMPI01. Next base: position 6,409 of record JANMPI010000349.1, on the reverse strand, counting down.
CCGGTTCTCGTCCTCGCCGCCGGCCTGCCCTGGTCCCGCAACTACACCGGCGCCTTTGCCCAGGCGGAGGAGGGCGCCCGGCCCCTCCTCTTCTTCTTCGCCGGCGCGTGCGGCGGAGGCCACAAGCCGGCGTCGGACATCATGGCCCCGGGATCGGGGCCCATAGAGCACCAGGAGGGCGATTCAGCCTGCGATCGCATGCAGCAGGACGTCTGGGAGGACGCGACGGTGGTGGCGGCGGCCGCCCGCTTCGTGCCCGTCCTCGTAGACAGCGGCGACCAGACCCTGCAGGTGCGTTACCAGGTTATCCGGACGCCCACGACCCTGGTCACCGATCCCTGGGGCAACGAGGTCCTCCGCGTCTCCGGCTACTTCCAGAAGGACAAGATGGTGCGCCTTTTGGCCGCGATTCCCGCCGACCTCCGGCCGCTGGCCCCGGCGGCCAGGGCCCTCCACGCCCGACCGGCGGATTTCGCCGCGCTCGTCGCGATGGCGGAGTTCTACCAGGCGGCGCGCCTCCCCCAGGTCGTGGAGCGGCTCTACGGCCTCGCCCTCAACACCCCGCGCTCGGCCACGCCGATCGACGCCTGGCGGCGCGCGGTGATCGCGCGCGGGCTGAATCTACTCGTCGGCCTCGCCAATCCGGGCGCGGCGGCCGGCCTGTTCGACGCCGAATCCTCGGCCGGACCCGACGACCCGGGAACGGACGCGCTCCTGCTCGGGAGCGTGAACGCGCGGCTGCAGCAGGGCAAGCGCAAGGAAGCGGAGGTGGGCGTGCGCGACCTCGAGCGGCGCTTCCCCAAATCGCCGTACGCCCTGCGCGCCCGCCAGAACCTGGACGCGGCGAAGAAGTAGCTACCGGCTCCCTGCGTCCTGCTTGCCGCCCGTCTTGCGGACGAGACGGATGCCCGTGATGGTCATCTCCTTGTCCACCGCCTTCACCATGTCGTAGACGGTGAGCGCCGCCACCGCCACTGCGTGCAGCGCTTCCATCTCCGCGCCGGTGCGGGCCTCGGTGCGCACGCGGGCCTCCACGTCGAAGCCGTCGCCGCGCGCGATCACGTCGACGTCGACGTGGGACAAGTTCAGCGGATGGCAGAGCGGGATCGCGTCGTGGGTTCGCTTGGCCGCCATCACGCCCGCGATGCGCGCGACCTCGCTCACCGTTCCCTTGGGAAGGTTGCCGGCGCGCGCGATCCGCATCGCGGATGCGCTGACCTCCACCCGCCCCCGCGCCACCGCCTCACGAACGGTGACCGGCTTGGCGGACACGTCCACCATGCGGGCGGCGCCCTTCGCGTCCACGTGGCTGAGAGCGCGCTTCAAGCGGAGCCGTCCCGGTCGAGGAAGTTGCCGAGCAGGAGCGCGGGAGCGCGCTCCCCCGCCGCCGCCTGCACCCGCGCCGCGTCGAGCACGACGAGCGCGTTGGCCGCGGCGTGCGCCACTACGTCCGCCGATCCCGCTGTCGCCACCGGCGCCGCCACCAGGCGCCCGTCCCGGACGCGCACGCGGGCGGGAAGATGATTCTGCCGGCCGGAGCGATTCATCAGCGGCCCTTCGAGCTCCACCTCGACGCGCGGCCGCGAGACGACCCGCGCCCCCTGCATGCGGAGGAGCGCGGCGCGCACGAAGACGTCGAAGGTGACCTGCGCGGACACGGGATTGCCGGGAAGGCCGAAGACGAGCGTGTCGCCTTGGCGGCCGAAGACGAGCGGCGCCCCGGGCTTGATCGCCACGTGGGTGAAGAGGACGCCGACGTCGAATCGCGCGAGCGCCTCCTCGACGAAATCGAACGCGCCCGCCGACACGCCGCCGGAGACCACGAGGACGTCCGACGCGAAGCCCTCCCGGACGGCGTCGGCGATCCGGTCCGCGTGGTCGGGAACGACGCCGAGCGATCGCACCTCGGCGCCGGCGAGGATCGCCTGCGCCATCACCGCGTAGCCGTTGCTGTTGCGGATCCGCCCGCGCGCGGGCGTGTCGCACACGTCGACCAGCTCGTCGCCGGTGACGAGGACGGCGACCGTCGGCTTTCGTCCGACCGCGAGCCGCGCCTTGCCCACCGCGGCGAGGACGGCGATCGTCGCGGGGTCGATCGTCCGTCCGGCTTCGAGGACGAGATCCCCGGCCGCGACCTCGCACCCGCGCCGCGAGATGTGCGCGCCCGTGGCCACCGGCTCCAGGATCTCGACCCGCGCGCCGCCGTCGACCGCGCGCGTCTTCTCCACCGGCTGCACCGCCGTCGCCCCCGCGGGCACCGGCGCGCCCGTCATCAGCTGCACGGCCTGCCGTGGCCGGAGCGGCTGTTCGGGGTACTGCCCGGCGCGGATCCGGCCCGCGACCTCGAGCACGACGGGAGCGCCCGCGACGTCGGCGGCGCGCACCGCGTATCCGTCCATCGCCGAGCGATCGAAGGGAGGCAGGTCCGCGTCGGCCTCGACCGCCTCGCCGAGCACACGGCCGAGCGCACCGGCAAGCTCGACGTCCTCGAGCGCGAGGCGCGGCGTGTTCGCCAGCACGATCGCGAGGGCCTCGTCGACGGACAGCATGAGGCCAGCATATCAAGCTGGGGGGGAACGTCGGCCACCAGCGATGGGGCCTCGCTCCCCCCCAGACCCCCCATCGCGCGCCGGTCGCGCGGCGCGCTCCCCCCGCCCACCCATGCGCGGCGTCATTGATACGGTTCGCTCGTCCCGTGCGCTCCCTCGTTCGGTTCTGGCGCACAGCGTAAGATCAAAGCGATGCTGAAGACGGTCGAATGGGACGACGGCGCGGTCGTGATGATCGACCAGCGGCGGCTGCCCGCGGAAGAGGTCTACCTGCGCTGCCGCGACCACCACGAAGTCGCGGCCGCGATCCGGGACATGGCCATCCGCGGCGCACCCGCCATCGGTGTCGCCGCCGCCCTCGGGATCGCCCTCGGCATCGGCAACTCGCGGAGCGAGGGCGAAGCGCTCCGCCGCGACCTCGAGGCCATCGCCGGGGAGCTGGGCGCGACGCGGCCCACCGCGGTCAACCTCTTCTGGGCCATCGACCGCATGCGCCGCGCGTTCTTTGCCGCGGAGGCGAAAGGCGCGCCGGTGCGCGACGCGCTCCTCGCCGAGGCGCGCGCGATCCACGCCGAGGACATCGCGGCCTGCCGCAGCCTGGGCGACTTCGGGGCCGCGCTCATCACGCGGCCGTCGCGCGTCCTCACCCACTGCAACGCCGGGGCGCTCGCCACCGCCGGCTACGGGACGGCGCTCGGGGTCATCCGCTCCGCGGCGCGGGACGGCAACATCGTCGGCGTCATCGCCGACGAGACGCGTCCCTATCTGCAGGGCGCGCGGCTCACCGCGTGGGAGATGATGCACGACGGCATCGCGTGCACCGTCATCGCCGACAACATGGCCGGTCACATGATGGCGACGAAGCAGGTCGATCTGGTGGTGGTGGGCGCTGATCGCATCGCCGGGAACGGCGACGTGGCCAACAAGATCGGCACCTACGGCGTGGCCGTGCTGGCGCGCGAGAACGGCATCCCTTTCTATGTCGCCGCCCCCGTTTCGACCTTCGACCTCGCGATCGAGTCCGGTGACCGCATCCCCATCGAGGAGCGCCCCGCCGACGAAGTCACGCACCACGGCGGACGGCGGATGGCCGCGGAGGGCGTGAGCGTCCGCAACCCCGCCTTCGACGTGACGCCGCATCGCTTCGTGACCGCCATCATCTGCGAGCGCGGCGTGGCCCGGCCGCCGTACACCGAGAGCCTCCGGAGCATGGCCGGATGAGCGTCCGCATCCTGGCCATCGAGAGCTCGTGCGACGAGACGGCGGCGGCGGTGGTCGCCGACGGCCGGGAGATCCTCTCCAACGTGGTCTCGACGCAGATCGCGCTCCACGCGCCGTACGGCGGCGTGGTGCCGGAGCTCGCGTCGCGCCATCACCTGGAGAACATCTGTCCGGTGATCGAGGAGGCGATGAGCAAGGCGGGCGTCGATTATCCCGACCTCGACGCGGTGGCGGTGACCCAGGGCCCGGGCCTCGTGGGATCGCTGCTCGTGGGGCTCGAGGCGGCCAAGGCGATCGCGTGGCGGCACGGCAAGCCGCTCATCCCCGTCCACCACATCGCGGGCCACATCGAGGCCCCCTTCCTCGCCCACGCCGACGTTGCGCTGCCCGCGGTCGCGCTCATCGTCTCCGGCGGGCACACGAGCATCTTCGACGTCGCCGCGCGCGGCGAGTATCGGCTGCTCGCGCGGACGCGTGACGACGCGGCCGGGGAGGCGTTCGACAAGGTGGCCAAGCTCCTCGGCCTCGGCTATCCCGGGGGGCCGGTGATCGATCGCCTCGCCGAAGGGGCCAACGACCGCGCGCACGAGTTCGCGATCGCCAAACCCAAGGACGGCAGCGGCGACTTCTCGTTCAGCGGGATCAAGACCGCCGTCCTCTATCACGTGCGGCGGGTCGGGCTGTCGCCGGCCACGGACCCGGCCAGCGCCACGCCCGAGATCCGCGATCTGGTGGCATCCTTCCAGCGCGCGGTGGTGGCCGCCCTCGTGCGGCGGATGCGCGAGGTCGCGCTGGAGCGGCGCCCGAAGACGCTGCTCCTGAGCGGCGGCGTGGCCGCCAACCGCGTCCTCCGCCGCGAGGCCGCGCGTGCCGCCGAAGAGATGGGCCTCGCCCTCGTGATGCCCCCTATTTCCCTGTCCACCGACAATGCCGCCATGATCGGGGCGGCGGGTTTCGTCAACATGCGCAAGGGGATCCGCGCCGGCCTCGATCTCGACGCCAGCCCGAACTTGCCGCTCGCCTGACTCCCCCGCCGTTCTTACAAGCCCGGCCGCCCACCTTTTACAAAAAACCCTTTACATTGCTTGACATCGCGCCGAGCGCGAGCGTACCTTTGTTGTAGCGATCCCGTCGGTGGAGGTACCCTTGGAGTGGGATAAAAGCCGTGCCCTGTCAGAGTTTTACCGTGAAGAGTTCGTCCGTTACCTCGACTTCCTGAACGGGTCCGACATCCTCAACGAGGGGGATGGGCGGGAGGCGCTCCGGCGCACCTGCAGCAAGCTCATGTCCGACCTCGATCGCATCTGCGGCCGCTCCGACTTTCCCGCCGTGGCCGAGACGCTCCTCCAGAACTTCGACACCCTCACCCGCCTGAGCGAGCTGGACCCGCGGCAGCGGCACTGAAACCGTCTCCGCGCGGCTGGAGCCACGCCCGGCTCCGTCGGGCGGCGGCTTCCATCCTGGCCGCCGGCCTCGCCGCCGCGGAGCCCGGCCGGCTGGTGCGCCAGTACCTGCGGCGCCGCGGCCTCACGATGATCGCGAACGGCGTCCGGTTTCCCCTCGATCGCGGCCGCGTGGTCGTCGTCGCCATGGGCAAGGCGGCCTTCACGATGGCGGCGGCGGCGGAAGACGTCCTCGACGATGCCATCGCGGATGGGATCGCGGTGGGTGTCACCGCATCGCCGAAGCTGCGGACGCTGCGCGCCCACGTCGCCGGGCACCCTGTTCCCGACGCCCGCGGCCTCGCCGCCGCGGACGCCGTCCTGGAGTTGGCGGACGGGCTGGGCCGCGACGACATCCTGCTCGTCCTCCTCTCGGGTGGCGCGTCGGCGCTCTTGCCCGCCCCCCCCGCCTCCGTCTCGCTCGCGGAAAAGGCCGCCCTGACGTCGGCCTTGATGCGCGCGGGGGCGACGATCCACGAGCTGAACGCCGTGCGCAAGCATCTCTCGCGGCTGAAGGGAGGCGGGCTCGCACGCCGGGCCTCGCCCGCGCGGGTCATCGCCCTCGTCCTCTCCGACGTCGTGGGCGACGACCTCGCGACGATCGCGTCCGGGCCGGTGAGCCACGATCCCACGACGTACGGGGATGCCCTGGCCATCCTCGCCGCGCGGGGGGCGCTGGACGTCGCCCCCGCCGCCACGCGCCATCTGGAGGCGGGAACGCGGGGTGAGGTGCCGGAAACGCTTAAGCCGGGCGCTCCCGAATTCCGCCGCGTGCGCGCGACCATCATCGGCAGCACGCGGCTGAGCGTGGCCGCGGCGGCGCGCGCGGCCCGGCGCGCCGGCCTCCGTCCCGTCGTCCTCACCACGACGCTCGAGGGCGAGGCGCGCGAAGTCGCTCCGGCCCTCGTGAGCGTGCTGCGCGAATGCATCGAGAGCGGGCGGCCGGCACGACCTCCGGTGTGCCTGCTCGCCGGCGGCGAGACCACGGTCACCGTCAAGGGCGACGGTCATGGCGGGCGCAACCAGGAGCTGGCGGTGGCGGCCGTCGAGCCGCTCGCCCGCTGCCCCGCCCCGGCCGTGCTGGCGAGCCTGGCCACGGACGGCATCGACGGGCGCAGCGACGCGGCCGGCGGCATCGCGGATTCCCGTTCGGCGGCGCGCGCGCGCGCGCTCGGCCTCGCCCCCGCGGCGGCGTTT
>JANMPI010000332.1:0-5677 GCA_031369785.1 Acidobacteriota bacterium | reverse complement strand
TCAGCGTCGCAGCTCGAGTCCCTGGTGCCGGGACCGAGACCGCAGGCGAACGTGCCCGGCGGGGTCCAGAGCGGCTGGTCGCCGACCGTCGGTGGCGTCGCCGGGGGCGGCGGGCTGACGATCGGTGGGGCAGTCGGGGATCCGCCTGGCGTCGGAGCGGATGGCGCCTCGGAGTGGCCGCCGCCGCAGGCCACGGCGAGGAGACCCGCGGCGCACGAAATCAGGACGAGGCGGCGAACCTGGAGAGGGAAGGGACCCACGACGGCGTCAGGTTACACCATGATCCCGTCGTCGCACCCCCGCACCCGCGCTCTCCCCGCGGATGACCCATGAAACGGCAGTGCTACCATGCCCACGAGGCGCCTATGGCAACAACGACGCGTCGCATCGCCACGGAGGACGACCTCCGCGCGATGCCCGAGGACGGCAACAAGTACGAGCTCGTCGACGGAGAGATCCGCGTGAGCCCGGCGGGGGATCGGCACAGCGCGGTAGCGTTGCGGCTGGGCGCGCGGCTGCTGGGGTTTGTCGATCAGCACCGGCTCGGCCACGTCATGGGCGCCGATGCGGGTTACCGACTGCCTGGCGGCAACATTCGGAGTCCCGACGTCAGCTTTGTCGCGACGGGCAGGTTTCCGAATGACCGGCCGACCGAAGACTGGGGCTCGCTCGCGCCTGACCTGGCGGTCGAGGTCGTGTCTCCCCGCGATCGCCCGCGACATGTCCTGGACAAGGTGGGCGAGTACCTTGCCGCCGGTGTCCGGCTCGTCTGGGTGGTCGATCCACGCACGCGCCGGGCGACGATCCATCGATCGCTAACCGATGTCCGCACCATCGGGGAAGACGAATTCCTCGACGGTGAAGACGTCGTGCCCGGCTTCCGTTGCCGCCTGGGCGAGATCCTCTAAAGAAACGACGCTTCGGCTACTGGACGTACCCCAGCGCCCGCAGCCGATCGAGCTGCTCCGGGCTCATCGCCGCCGTCGACGCCGCGTCGGGCTTGAGCCGCTCGGACTCCGCCCGCGTGCGCCAGACTGCGATTTCTTTGGCCAGCCGCGTGACGACCTCCGGATGCGCAGACGCGACGTTGGTTTTGTCCAGCCGATCCCGCCGATGGTCGTACAGCTCGAACTCGGCAAAACCCGCGGGGCGCTTCGAGTTGACGATCAGCTTGTAGCCCCCGGCGACGATCGCGTAGGACTCGGTGTCCTGCGGCGGCGGCGCGCCCATCGGCTCCACCGTTACCGCCTTCTCGGTCAGGGCCGGCCGCGGCGTCCACCCGCCGGCGGCCTGGACCGTACCGCGCGACGCACCCGGGGCACCGAGCAGCGGCACCAGGCTCTGCCCCTGCATCCCGGACGGCAGCGGCAAGCGGCTCAGCTCGAGGATGGTCGGCATGACGTCGATCGTCTCCACGGTCTCGTCGACGACCAGTCCCTTCGGCACCGGGCCCCAGAAGAGCAGCGGGACCTGGTTCAGCTCGCCGTAGGTCGTCTGGCCGTGAAAGGTGCGGCCGTGCTCGAGGAATTCCTCGCCATGGTCCGCGGTGTAGACGACGAGGGTCTTGCCGTCGAGGCCGAGGCCCTTCAGGCCCTCGAGCAGGCGGCCGATCTCCACGTCCATGCCGCGGATGGAGCCGTCGTACCAGCCGAGGTCTTGCGCGACGTAGGCCTCGGGGTCGATGCCGGCCTTCACCATCTCCGCGCGGTTCGGCATCCCGAACACCTTCAACAGCGGATTGGCGATGGCCTCGCGCGCCTTCTTCTGCTGCGCCTCGTGCGCCTCGCGCTTCGCGGGGTCGGCCCACAGCGTGTCGTAGGGCGGATACGGCCGGAAGGGATCGTGGGGGTCGCTCACATGAAGGAAAACGAAGAAGGGGACCTCGCGGTGCGCGGCCAGCCAGGGCAGCAGGCGGTCGACGTAGACGCGCGCGGTCTTGCTCGATTCCTTGTCGGGCAGCGAGCCGTCCTCGTGAACCTGCTCGAAGCCCTGGTGCAGGTTGGTGAAGCGGCCGGTGAAGAGGATCGACGAAAGGGACAAGGTGGCGTAGCCGGCGTCGTGGAAGACCTCGGCCATCGTCACCGCGGAGCTCGGGATGCGGTCGGAGAAGTCGTGGACGCCGTGGGAGAGCGGATACAGCGACGTCATCAGGGTGGGGGTGGCCACCTTCGTCCACGTGGCCTGGCTCACGCAGTCCTTGAAGAGCGCGCCTTCCGCGGCCATGCGCCGCAGCACCGGTGTGGTGTCGCGCTCGTAGCCGTAGACGCTCAGGTGATCGCTGCGGGTGGTGTCGGACCAGATGACGATGACGCCCTGCGGCGCCGCGGCCTGTGACGGCCCGGCGGGCCGTGGCATCGCGCCGAGGCTGCGGATGGCCGGCGCGCCCCAGAAGCCGAGGGCGCCCTTGCGGTCGGAAACGAGGGCCAGGGAAAGCGTGACCTCCTGTCCGGCATACGCCCCCAGGTCCACCGGCGCATCCTCCCAGCGTTGTGACGTGCTGAGCGTGCGCTCGAGGAGCGGCGTCTCCTTGTCGCTGCCGCGCGTGACGCCCACGCGGAAGGTGACCGGCCCGTCCTCGATGGTGCCGATGCCGAGATCGAGCATCGGCCGCGGGGGCAGGCGCACCTTGACCTTGATGACCTCGGGGGAGCGCGCGACGAGGGTCTCGCGGTAGATCTCGGAGAGCCCCTGCCAGGACACGCCGGCCGGGATCTGCGCCAGCTTCTCCCGCCGCATCACGAGACGGACCGACTCGATCTCGAACCGTGCGCCCTTCACGTTGGTGGGGCGGAGCAGGATGTGGCGGATCTCGGACGCGACCGGCGGCCGGGTGAAGGTCCGCGCCGCGAAGGCGTAGGTCTTGAGATCCGGGCCGGGGGTGAGGGCGAGCTTGTCGCGCCACGGCGCCTCGCGGACCCGGGCCACGGACTTCACGAGGTCGACTTTCTCCTCGCTGCTGAATGCGACCGCGATCTCGGTGCCGGCCGAAACGCGGGCGCGGACCTCGAGGGCGTCGATCTGGTCCCGATCGTCCAGACCGGCCTTGCGCTCGAGATGAAGGATGGCCACGTCGTCGGTCGTCTGTCCGGCGAGGCGGCCGTCGCGCACCGCGAGGCCGGCGACACCCTTGCTGGCGTCCCAGCCGCCGGTGGCGGCAAGCGGGCCCTTGCCGGGGGCGGGCGCGTCGAAGCGGAACTCGGTGGGGCGGATGGCGGAGGCGGGCGCCTGTGTCGAGCCGCCCTCGACCATCTCCGGCTTGTAGAGGTCGGCGAGGCGGAGGGTGACCGGCGGCGCGTCCGGGCGCGCGGTGCAGGCGGCCAGGAGGCCCGCGGCAAGCACGGCAGATCGCATCGTCATCACGCACCTCGGGAGGGGGAAGGCGCGGATTGTATAGCGGCGCGGCGCGAGCCGATACAATAGCGGACGCGAGCTTCCATGAACAGGACCAGGTGCTGACCGTCCGATCCGCAGGGGCAGACGTATAACCAGTGGAGAGGAAACCGCCTTTCGAGATCGCGCCCGCCGGGAGCGCCGGAATGGACGCTGACGCCCGGCTCGTGGCACGACTGGCGGCCGGGGATATGGACGCAGCGTCGGAGCTCTACGATCGGCACGCCGGACGAGTGCTGGGGCTCGCGCGGCGCATTCTCCGCGACCACGGCGACGCGGAAGACGTGGTCCAGGAGGTGTTCTCCCAGGCCTGGCGGACGGCCGGGCGGTTCGAGCCCGCCCGGGGCAGCGTCAGCGGCTGGTTCCTCGTGATGGCCCGGACTCGTTCGCTCGACCGGCTGCGCGCGAAGCAGTCCCGGCCCGACACGCGCCCGGAGGTGTTGCCGGACACGATGCCTTCGCTCGGGGCTTCCGCGTTCGACCAGGCGTTGTCGGACGAGCAGGCGGCCCGGATGCGTGAGGCGCTGGCCACCCTCCCGGCCGTGCAGCGAGACGCATTGGAGCTGGCGTATTACGAAGGGCTGAGCCAGTCCGAAATCGCGGAGCGGCTGACCGTTCCGCTGGGCACCATAAAGGCTCGCATCCGCGCGGCGCTCGGAACGCTGCGCCAGACGCTGCGGGCGACATGACCATGGACCACGAGACCACGATCGCACGGCTCGACGACTACGTCCTCGGCGACGGGACGCCGGAGGAGCGCCGCGACATCGAGCGGCACCTCCGCGACTGCGCCTTGTGCGCGGCGGAGCTCCGTGAGCTGTCGCTCGTGATGGACGGCCTCGCGCGGGCGCCCGAGCCGGTGACCCCGCCCCCGGCGTTGAAGAGCCGCGTCCTCGCGTCGATGGCGGCGTTGCCGCAGGCCGGTCGCGGGGGACCGGTGGCGCGGGGAGGATGGAGCACCGGGTGGCTGGCCGCCGCGGCCGCGCTGGTCCTGGCCCTCGGCGGCGCTCTCTATCAGTCGCACGACCGCGGCCGGCAGGTCGCGCGCGAGTTGCGACGCGCCGATTCCGAGATCGCCGACCTTCGCAATCAGCTGACCGATTTCGCGGGCCAGGCCGACCTGGCGCTGTCGATTCTGACCGCCGCCGACATGCAGTCCATCGAGCTGGCCGGTTCCGCGTCCGGCGGGCGCGCCTACTGGAGTGCTACGCGAGGGTTGCTGGTGGCCGCCGACCAGTTGCCCGTGCCCCCGCGAGGTCGCGTTTACCAGGTCTGGATCATCGGCGGCGGCGCACCGGTGAGCGCCGGGCTGTTGGGCAGCCCGCACACCGGCCGCGGCATGCTCATCGCACCCCCGCCGGGCGGCATCGCGCGAGGGCCCGTGACCGTGGCCGTCACGGACGAGCCCCCCGGTGGCCTCGCCGCGCCGACCGGTGCGAAGCTCCTCGTCGGCTCCATCTAAGGCTCCGTCCCTCCACGCGCACAATTCGTGACATCCATCGGGCCCTTGCCGCCCGTAGTCCTGAGTGGGCGTCACTACAGGCGCACAGGAGGCATATTTCAATGCATAGCAACTTCGTCACCGGGATCGCGGCGCTCGCCGTGGCCGCGGCCGTAACGGTGGGAGCGACCGAAAAGACGGTGATGGTCGGCGGCGCCGCCATGTATCCGTCCAAGGACATCGTCGACAACGCGATCAACTCGAAGGACCACACGACGCTCGTCGCGGCGGTCAAGGCGGCGGGGCTCGTGGACACGCTGAAGAGCGCGGGCCCGTTCACCGTGTTCGCGCCGACCAACGCGGCCTTCGCCAAGCTCCCCGCGGGCACCGTCGAGACGCTCGTCAAGCCCGAGAACAAAGCGACGCTCACCTCGATCCTGACCTACCACGTCGTCGCCGGCCGTCTCGATTCCAAGTCGCTCATGAAGATGGCGAAGATGGGCGGCGCGAGCGCGGAGCTCACCACCGTCGCCGGCGGCAAGCTCTGGGTGGTTCGGAAGAACGGCAAGCTGTGGCTGAAGGACGGGAAGGGCACGACCGCGCGCATCACGATCCCCGACGTCTTCCAGTCGAACGGCGTCATTCATGTGATCGACACCGTCGTGATGGCCAAGTAACACGAAAGGCCCTCTCCCGATCCGATGGGAGAGGGCCCGGTCGAACCGAAACGACTAGAAGTCGACCCTGATCCGCCCATACCAGAAGGCGCCGTTGAACCCGAACGGAACGTACTGGCTGTAGAGGTTCCCGACGCCCGCGCGGGCGCCCGGGTTCTCCTCCGGATAG
>JANMPI010000307.1:0-8978 GCA_031369785.1 Acidobacteriota bacterium | reverse complement strand
GCTGCCCCGGGTGCGCGCGTCTTGGCTCGAGGCGAGCGCGTGACCGGGCGCTACCGTTGGTGGATCGGCACGCTGCTCTTCCTCTCCACCGTCGTCAACTACCTCGATCGCCAGACGCTCAGCGTCCTGGCCCCGCACCTGAAGTCGGAGTTCCACTGGTCGAACCAGGATTTCGCGTGGATCGTCATCGCTTTCCGCCTCTCGTACACGGTGATGCAGGCCGTCTCGGGACGGATGCTCGACCGCTTCGGCACCCGGAACGGGCTGACGCTGGCCGTCCTCTGGTACTCGACGATCGCCGTCCTCACCTCGGGCGCGAGTGGATTCGCGAGCTTCTGCGGGCTGCGCTTCCTGCTCGGCGCCGGCGAAGCCGCCAACTGGCCGGCCGCGACCAAGGCGGTGAGCGAGTGGTTCCCGCGCCGCGAGCGCGGATGGGCGGTGGCGCTCTTCGACAGCGGGTCCTCGGTCGGCGCCGCGCTGGCGACCGTCCTCGTGCCGTTGCTGTACCTGCGCTTCGGCAGCTGGCGCCCCGCGTTCCTCATCACGGGCGCGCTCGGGTTCGTGTGGCTCATCCTCTGGCGGCGCCACTACCATCCGCCCGACGTGCATCCCCGTCTGGGCGATGCGGAGCGAGCGGCGATCCTCGCCGATCGCGCGGAGGAGCGACTCGGCGCGCCGCCCGAGACGCGCGAGACCGTGCCCTCCGGCACGCTGCTGCGGCTGCGCCAGACCTGGGGCGCGATCGCGAGCCGCGGGCTCACCGATCCCGTGTGGTTCATGATCACCGACTGGTTCGCGATCTACCTGGTGAGCAAGGGGTTCAACCTCGAGGAGACGGCGATCGGCTTCTGGGTGCCGTTCCTGGCCGCGGATCTCGGCAACTTCTTCGGTGGCGGCGTGTCGAGCTGGCTGATCCAGCGCGGCTGGAGCGTCGGGCGCGCGCGGCGCTCGCTGATCGTGGCCGGCGGCTTCGGGGTCCTCGCCCTGATCCCGGCCGCCTTCCTTTCGTCGATCGTGCCCCTCGTCGCGTGCTTCGCCATCGCGACCTTTTCCTACGCCGTGATGTCGACGATGGCGTTGTCCCTGCCCGCGGATCTCTTCGAGAGCCGCGCGGTGGGATCGGTGGCCGGCCTTTCCGGCGCCGCCGCGGGCGCGGGCACGCTCGTCTCGACCTACCTCATCGGCGTGGTCGCCGATCGCTTCTCCTTCCAGCCCATCCTCATCACCGCCAGCGTCATTCCGCTCGCCGCGGCCGCCCTGGTGGTGGCCCTCGTCCGCAACACCGATCAGTCGGGTCGCGGATTGCTGAAGGCGATCTGACCGCATGCGCCCGCGTGTGCTCGTCCTCGCTCCCGACGCGCTCTTCCGGTCGTTCTTCGACGAGGCGCGGCAGCGACGCCTCTCGCGCGGCTTCCGCTGGACGCGATCGGGGGCACGCACGCTGGATCGCGTCCCCGCGCTCGCTACCGCCGACGCATTGATCACGACCTGGGACAGCCCGCGGTTCCCGGAGGACGCGCTCGGCCACGCGGCGAACGTCCGGATCGTCGCGCACGTCGGAGGCGAGGTGAAGGGCCGCTTCGCCGCGTCCCTGTTCGAGCGCATCACGATCACCAACGCGCCCGGTCCCATGGCCGGATATGTCGCCGAGCACGCCCTCGCGCTGCTGCTGTACGCGGCGCGGAACGTGGACGCGCACCGCGACGCGCTCCGCCGCCGCGAAAACGCCGTCTACGCGCGCATCCACCGTGACGGCGTGGGGGACGAGACCCTCGCCGGCGCGACGGTCGGCATCTTCGGCTTCGGCCGCATCGGACGGGCCCTGGCCATCCTCCTGAAGCCCCTGGGAGCGCGCGTCCTCGTCCACGATCCGTTCGTCGCCGCAAACGCGATACGGCGGGCGGGGGCCGCGCCCGTCTCCTGGACGACGCTCCTCGGCCGCTCGCGGCATCTCGTGCTCGCCGCCGCCCTCACCGAACAGACGCGCGGCATCGTCGATCGCGGCGCGCTCGCACGTCTGGCCGACGGCGCCGTCGTGGTGAACGTTGCCCGGGGCGCTCTCCTGGACCTCGGCGCGCTCACCCGCGAGGTCCGCCGGGGCCGGCTGCGCTGCGCGCTCGACGTCACCGACCCCGAGCCGCTGCCCGTCGGCCATCCGTTGCGGCGGCTCCGCGGCGCCATCCTCACCCCGCACGTAGGCGCGGCGCAGCGCGCGGTGCGCACGGCGATGGCCGACATCGTCCTCGACGATCTCGAGCGCTTCTTCGGCGGCCGCACCCCGCGCAACCGCGTGCGCGCAGCGATGCTGGAGCGGATGACGTGAAGATCAGCTTCTCGACCCTCGGCTGCCCGGCGTGGACGCTGGCGCAGATCCTCGACGCGGCGGGCCGGCTGGGATACGACGGTGTGGAGCTGCGGTTCGTGGCCGGCGACGACGCGCTGTGGGCGCGGCCGGAGCTGTCCGGGTCCGGCCTCGCCGAGACGCTGGCGCGGCTCCGCGACGATGCCCTCGCCATCTCGTGCGTCGACACGCGCTCCTTCTTCCACGACCCGCCCGGGCCCGCACGCGACCGCGCCAAGGACGAGTCGCGGCGCTCGCTGGAGCTCGCGGCCCGGCTCGGCGCGGGCGGGATTCGCGTCTTCGGCGACCGTGTGCAGGAGGGGCAGGACAAGGCCTCGACCGCCGCCCTCGTCGCCGAGGCTCTCCAGGAACTGGGCGAGTCCGCGGCGCCGCTCGGGGTCGAGGTGTGGCTGGAGTCGCACGGCGACTTCGCACGCGCGCGGGACACGGTGGCCATCCTCGATCGCGTGCGCTCGGCGGCGGTGGGCGTCGTGTGGGACCCCGCGAATGCGTTCGAGCTCGGCGAGCCGCCCGCAGAGGGACATGCGGTCCTCGGGGCGCGCGTCCGTCACGTGCACGTGAAGGATCTCGTGCGCTCGCCCGCGGGCGAAGCCGGGAAGGCGGCATTCACCCCGTGCCTGCCCGGACGCGGCGTCTTCGCGCCCGAGCGAGTGCTGTCGGTGCTCCAGGCCGCTGGCTACGACCGCTGGATCTCGTTCGAATGGGAGAAGCGCTGGCACCCTTCGATCGAGGAGCCGGAGAGAGCACTGCCGCACTTCATCGGCTGGGCCGCGGCCACCCTGCGCGACGCCGGGGAGCGGGTGGCGGCCCCGGATACGGCCCGCACCTTCACCCGTGGGCGCCTCGACGTCCGCGTCCACCACGATCGCGATGCGATGGGGCGCGCCGCGGCGCACCAGGTCGCGGCACGGCTGCGGCGGGAAGTCGAGCGCACGGGGCAGGCCGCGGCCATCTTCGCGTCCGCGCCGTCCCAGTCGGAGTTCCTCGCCGCCCTGCGCGCGGACGACACGATTCCCTGGCCGCGCATCACCGCCTTCCACCTCGACGAGTACGTTGGTCTGTCCCCCCGCCATCCCGCGTCCTTCCGGCGCTTCCTGCGCGACCGCCTCTTCGCTCACGTCCCGGTGCGCGCCTTCCACGGACTCGACGGGGAAGCCAGGGATCAAGCCGCGGAGTGTGCGCGCTACGCCGCGCTCCTGGGCGAGCACCCGCCCTCGCTGGCCGTCCTCGGCATCGGAGAGAACGGCCATCTCGCCTTCATCGATCCGCCGGAATGCGACTTCGCGGATCCGCTCCACGTCCGGGTGGTGACCCTCGACGAGGCATGCCGCCGGCAGCAGGTGAACGAGGGCGCCTTTGCCGCGCTCGACGACGTCCCCCGCACCGCGCTCTCCCTGACCATCCCGTTCCTGATGCGCGTTCCAGCGGCGGTCGCCATCGTCCCCGGCCCCGCCAAGCGCGCGGCCGTCCGGGGCGCGGTCGACGGTCCGCTGACGCGCGACTGCCCGGCCTCGATGCTCCGGCGCCATCCGGACGCGACCCTGCACCTCGACCTCGCTTCCGCGGCCGACGTTTCGATTTGACTTGCGTTTATTGATGATCGCTTGCGATTGGTTGTGGCTTCTTCCTAGAATCGAAAACCGATGACGGCCCCTTTGTTCTTGATCCTCGCGTTCCTGGCTGCTCCTGCCCCGCCGGGGGCCGTGCGTGCCTCCTTTGGCCACCTCGACATCCCGACCTACGAGGAAGGCGCGCCGGACGTAAACCCGCCGTTCGACCTCTTCGAGACGCGCCGCCACAACTATCCCTATACGCTGCGCGAGAACCTCACCGACCGCCGCGCGACCGCGCGCTGGCGGACGCTCGAGCTCGAGAACGAGTACCTGCACTGCACGGTGCTGCCCGATCTCGGCGGCCATCTCTACGGTTGCGTCGACAAGGCGACGGGCGCACAAATGTTCTACGCCAACACCGCGATCAAGAAGGCGCGGGTGGCCTACCGCGGCGCATGGACGGCGCTCGGGGTCGAGTTCAACTTCCCGGTCTCGCACAACTGGGCCACCGTCTCGCCGGTCGACCATGCGATCGTTCCCAACCCCGACGGCAGCGCATCGGTGTGGGTCGGCAACGTCGACCGCGTCTACGGCATGCAGTGGCGGGTGAGCCTCACGTTGCGGCCCGGATCCTCCGCCCTCGAGCAGGACGTCACCCTCTACAACCCGACCGACGTCCGCCATCGCTTCTACTGGTGGAACAACGCCGGCGTCCAGGTCTGGGACGACAGCCGCATCGAGTACCCGATGCGCTTCACCGCGTCGCACGGCTTCAAGGCGATCGACACCTGGCCGGTGAACCAGGCCGGAGTCGACCAGAGCGTGGTGGGGAATCACACCTTCGGCCCCGTGTCCGAGTTCAGCCACGGCAGCCGCGAAGCCTTCATGGGCGTGTATCACCCGCGGACGCAGGCCGGCGTCGTCCATTACTCGTCGCCGGAGGACGCGCCGACCAAGAAGATCTGGTCGTGGGGGCGCGATGCCGACGGGCTCGACTGGCGCAAGGCGCTCTCCGACGACCAGAGCGCGTACGTCGAGGTGCAGGCGGGGCTCTTCCGCAACCAGGAGACGTATGCGTTCCTCGAGCCGCAGGAGGTGATTCGCTTCCGCGAGTACTGGCTGCCGGTCCGTCGCATCGGCGGCATCACGCGCGCGAATCCAGACGCGGTCCTGCATCTGACGCGAAGGGGCGCCGATCCCACGACCCTGCAGGTCGGCCTCAACGTCAGCCGCGCGGTTCATGGCGGTCTCCTCCGCGTGCTCGACGGGACGCGCGTCATCGCCGAAAAGCCGTTGCGCCTGACCCCGGCGGAGTCCGTGCAGCTCGAGTTCGCCGATCTGCCCGCGGCGGCGCGGTACACGGTCGAGGTGAAGGGCGATTCCGGCGGCGTGCTCATCGCCCACACCGAAGGCGTGTTCGACATGGCGCCGGCGTCGGAGATCGAGATCGGCCCTACGCCGCGATTCCCGTCGGTCGCCGCGGACCAGCGCAGCGACGGCGACTTCGTGGACAGCGGCCGCGACCAGGAGCTGAACGGCAAGCGGCTCCTGGCCTGGGCCACTTATGAAGATGGGCGCAAGCGCTTCCCGGACAGCCTGCCCCTGCTGGCCGCGGCCGGGCGCCTGGCCGTCGACCTCGAGCGCTATGGCGAGGGCGCGGACCTGCTGCAGAAGGCGGCCGCGCGATCGACCACCGACGCATCCATTCGCTATCACCTCGGCCTCGCTCGCGCCGCGCTCGGCGATGACGCCCACGCGCGCACGGAGTGGGAAGCGGCGCGTCCCTTCCGAGCGTACGCGGCCGCGGCGACCCTGAAGCTCGCGCAGCTCGAAGCGCGCAGCGGCAATACGGAAGCCGCGCTGCAGCGCGTGCGCGAAGCCTTGTCCTCGGATCCCCAGGCGGTGCGGCTGGGCGCGCTCGAGGTGGCGCTGCTGCGGGACGCCGGGCGCGCCGGCGAGGCGCGCGCGCGGCTCGACGATTGGCGCCGCCTCGACCCCACGTCTTCCATCCTCCGCTACGAAGCCGTGCGCCTCGGGGGAAAGGACGACGCGGTGTTCGCGCATCTCGGCGCCGATCCCGAGCGCGTGCTGAACGTCGCCGTCGAATACATGGGGCTCGGTCTCTGGGGCGATGCGCTCGATCTCCTCGATCGTCGGTATCCGGTCGCGACCGGCCTTTTGACCGAGCCCGGTTCGGTGGCGCCGCAGGACCACCCGGAGATCGCGTACTACCGCGGCTATGTTCGTGAGCAAAGCGGCGGATCCGGCGCCTCCGACTACGCGGCGGCATCGAAGCTCTCCACCCGCTACGTCTTTCCGAGCCGGCCGGAGTCGCTGGTCGTGCTGCGCCGCGCGCTGGCCCGAGATCCCGCCGACGCGACCGCGCACTTCCTGCTCGGCTCCCTGCTCCTCGCGTCGGGGCGCGCCGACGACGCGGTGGGCGAATGGCAGGACGCGCGCCGTCTCGATCCGCGGATCCCCGTCCTCCACCGGAATCTCGGGCGGACGCTGCTGCAGGTGAAGGGCGATGCCGGCCAGGCGCTCGCCGTCTTCACCGAAGGCATCGACGCCGATCCGACCAACGTCGACCTGTATCAGGGCGCCGACCAGGCGATGAGCCTGCTCGGTCGTCCCGCCGCGGAGCAGGTCGCGCTCTTCCGGCGCTTCCCCGATCCGGCCGGGATGCCGCCGGAGCTCCTGCAGCGGCTCGCTCTCGCCCTCGCGGAGACCGGGCGCGCCGAGGAGGGCGAGGCGCTCCTCGCGGGCCGATTCTTCCCACGCGAGGAGTGGGGCACGAACGTCCGTCAGGTGTTCGTCGAGATCCGATTGCAGCGCGCGCTGGGCCTGGCGCGCCGCGGGCGCGGCGCGGAAGCGCTGGCCATCCTCGAAGGCCTGGGCCGCGAAGTGCCCGGCCACGCCTTCACCAAGGACGGCCTCGACGCGTTCGTCGACACTCCGCGCGTTCAGTACACCGCGGGTCTGATCGCCGCCCTCGCCGGTGACGCGGACGCCGCGCGCGCGCATTGGACGGCCGCGGCGGCGGGGAAGGAGGGCATGTTCCGCGGCCTGCCCTGGGCGGCCCTGGCCGCGCGCCGGCTGGGGGCGGCCGACGAAACGGAGTGGCGCCCGCGCCTGGAGACGGCGCTGCGCGAGTCGGAAGCGTTCCTCGAGGCGGGGACGAGCTTCCCCGGCGTGGTCACCGAGGCCCAGGGCGTCCTGCTCCATGCCCTCGGGCGTGACGACGAGGCGCGCGCACGGCTGCGCAAGGCCCTCGTCCTTCCCGACCAGAGGTTGTCGCATTTCCTGGCCCGCGTCGCGCTCCTGGAGATGAAATGAAGACCGTCAACAGCGTGGACTACTTCGTCATCGCGCTGTACATGGCGCTCATGCTCGGCATCGGCTTCTATGCCGCGCGCTTCAACCGCGGCGCGTCCGACTACTTCAAGGGCG
This sequence comes from Acidobacteriota bacterium, assembly GCA_031369785.1. Taxonomy (GTDB): domain Bacteria; phylum Acidobacteriota; class Vicinamibacteria; order Fen-336; family Fen-336; genus JANMPI01. The sequence goes on along the minus strand of JANMPI010000307.1, from coordinate 1,613 downwards.
GCAACCGCATCCCGTGGCTCGTCGCGGGGCTCTCCTCGTTCATGAGCGGGTTCAGCGCCTGGACCTTCACGGGCGCGGCCGGGCTCGCCTACCAGCACGGAGTGGTGGCCATCCTTCTCTATGTAGGGAACGCGGTCACGTTCCTGCTCGGGTACTGGGTGTTCGCGGTGCGCTGGCGTCGCGCCCGGATCTCGACCGTCATGGAGTACCTGGTGGAGCGCTACGACGAGCGCACGCGGCAGGTCTTCTCCTGGAGCACCGTCTTCTTCCAGCTCTTCACCGGCGCGACCATGCTCTACGGACTGGGCCTCTTCGTCGCCTCCACCTGCAAGCTCCCTCTCGTATGGACGATCGCGGGGTCGGGCGCGATCATCCTCGCCTACTGCGTGGTGGGCGGTCTGTGGGCGGTGGTGATCACCGACTTCCTGCAGGCCGTCATCCTGATGCCGTTCACGCTCGTGATGCTCTACGCGTCGTTGCAGCGCGTGGGCGGGGTGTCCGGCCTCCTCGCCGGGCTGCCCCCCGAGCTGAAGTCCCTGGCCCTGCCCGGTGACTTCGGCTGGCTCTACGTCGGCTGCTGGACGGTCATGGTGACGTTCGGCTACAACACCGCGGCCATGGCCCAGCGCTACTTCAGCGTGGACGACGAGCGCTCGGCGAAGAAGGTCGCGCTGCTGTGCTTCGTGCTGTTCATGCTCGGCGCGCTCATCTGGTTCGTGCCCCCGCTGGCCATGCGCGTCCTCTATCCGGACCTTTCGACGATGCTGCCGAACGTGAGGAACCCGCACGAGGCGTCCTACGCCGTCGCCGCCCTGACGTTGCTGCCCAACGGGCTCGTGGGGATCATGCTGGCCGCGATGTTCAGCGCGACGATGTCGAGCCTCTCCGGGCTCTTCAACATGCACGCGGCCGTGGTGTCCAAGGACATCTACCAGACCCTGCTCAAGAAGCGCTCGACGGAGAAGGAGCTCCTCGTCGTGGGGTGGGCGGCGACGTTCGGCGTCGGGGCGACGATGACGGCGCTGGCCATGGGGATGGCCGCGCAGGGGGCGAGCATCTTCGGCGTGATGCTGACCTTCAACACCGTGATGTCGCTGGCCTACGGGCCGCCCGCCCTGCTGGGGCTCATCTCGAAGCGCACGCCCAGCTGGTCGGGCCTGCTCACCTTCGCGGTCGGCCTCCTGCTCGGCCTCTACGGCGCTTTCATCGCGCACTGGACGCCCGTGCAGACCCTCGTGCGGTCGGTGTTCCTGATCATTCCGCTGGCCACCATCGCCTTCTTCGCGAGCGCTTTGTTCGAGCGGGACGATCCCGCCCACCGCGAACGGCGCGAAGGGTTGTTCCGTCGGTTGGCCACGCCCATCGACGTCGCGCGCGAGCTCGTCGGCAATCCGGATCCGACCGCCGAGGTCTTCCGCTTCCTGAGCCGCGCGACGGCGGCCGTCGGCGCGGCCAGCCTGCTCCTGGTCTTCGAGGCGGGGCCCGGCGAGAAGAGCGAGGTCGTCTTCTACGCCGTCACCACGCTGCTGGTGGCCGCCGCCCTGACCCGCGTGGGCCGCGTGCCCGCGATGCGCGCCAAGGTGGCGTGAGGGCGCGGGGCGTGGTCTTCGACC
>JANMPI010000304.1:0-2662 GCA_031369785.1 Acidobacteriota bacterium | reverse complement strand
CTGGTGACGGGCGAGCGGCCGTCGCTCACGGCAGCGACGCCAGGATCTCCTTCAGGGTCTCCGGCGACACCGGCTTCGTGAGGTGGTCGGCGATCAGGCGTGCCGCCGCGCCGCGATCTCGGCCCGGAGCTGCTCGTGGTTGCGCGGCAGCAGCCGCTTGTTGCGGCACTCGTCGAGGGCGAGGATGGTCATCTTGTCGATGCCGGCCTGGTCGCGTGACGTCGGGAGCAGGTCGTCGAGGGCAGCGGTCAGGTGCTTGTCGGTCAGCCCCTCGGCCCCGTCCCGGAGCGCGAACCGATAGGCGGTGGTCACCGCGAGCTCGATGTCGCTGCCCGTGTAGCCGTCCGTCCGCTCCGCGAAGGGCGTGTAGTCCACGATCGTCGACCGGAGCTTCAGCTTCTTGACCACCACCTCGAAGATCTGGCGGCGGGCGACGGTGTCCGGCATCAGGATGGGGATCTTGATGTCGGTGCGGCCGGACCGCCGCATCGCGGAATCGATGAGGTCCACGCGGTTCGTGCTGTCGATGCGCAGGACCTTGCCGCGTAGCGCGTTGTCGGCCCAGAAGTTGAAAGCGCCCGCGCGCATCCGCTCGGTCACCCCGGAGTCGCCGGAGCCCTGATCGCGGTTGCCGCCTTCCGCCTGGTCGGATTCGTCCACGATCACGACCACCGGCGCCAGGGCGCGGATCGCCGCGAACGCCTTTTCCTGGTTACGCTCCGACTGCCCGACGTACATGCCGCGCAGCGGCCGGAACTTGACGCACAGCATCCCGCATTCCTTGGCGAAGCACTCGGCGAGATAGCTCTTGCCGGTTCCCGGAGGGCCCATGAGGATGATCCCGAGCGGCGCCGCCGCGTAGAGGCCGCGCCTCATGATGTCCGCGATCTCGCGCAGCTCGCCCACCGCGTGGTCGAGCCCGCCGACCGCGGAGAGATCGTTGCGGGGCTGGAGGATCTCCAGCACGTCGCCGTACTCCTGGCGCAGCAGGTCGATCTTGCGCTCGAGGATCGATCCGCGGGCCAGCGGCGTACGGGCGCCGCGGGCGCGCTGAACCATGTCCTCCATCTGCACGAGGGAGAGGCCACCCGTCTCCGCCCCGAGCTGCTCCGGCGGCATCTCCCACACCACCTCGGGCCACCGCCGCTGCAGCTCGCGCGCGAACTCGATGCGGTCCTCGAGCGGCGGGCGGGGCACGGCGACGACCTCCGCCCCCGAGGCGCCGGAGTAGACCTCGGAGGAGACGTCGCCGGCGGCGGGCGCGATGAGGACGATGAACGGGCGGCGGGCCGCGATCCCCGGGTCGGACGCCCACCGCGCGAGGGTCGCGATGGCCTGCCGCTCGGAGGCGCCGCCCTCGGCGGGGGCGAGGGTGTGCGCGTAGTCGATCACGATGGCGACGGAGCCGGTGGGCGAACGGTCGGTGGCGAGGAGCGCGTCGAGCAGGATCATCGCCCGCGTCGGATCCGTGGGCAGCGGCGTCGCCTTCAGCCCCAGCGCCTTGCGGAACGCCTTCTCGCGCGCGGCGTCGGGGAACGCGAGGCCGGAGCCGACATCGTAGGAGACGACGATGGCGCGCTCGCCGGCCAGCCGCCGGATCCCTTCCGCGACGCTCACGTACTCGGGGCCGAACGGATGGACGTCGCGCACGTTGCCGTGGAGAAGGAACAGGTGGCTCGCGCCCGACTGGTAGCGGTCGAGCACCGCGGGGCCGAGCCAGGACGGGATGCGGACCGCCTTCACGCGAGCACCACGGCGTGCAGGCCGGCCGCGCCGCCGACGTAGACGTCCTCGCCTTCGATCGCGGGCGAGGACTGCGTGGCCCCACCGGGGAGGGGAAAGCGGGCGAGCACCGCGCCCGTCTCGTCGAGCAGGTAGACATGACCGTCGGTCGAGGTCGCGACCGTGCGCGCGCCGATGGACCCGGGCGACGCGAGGACGGGGCCGCGCGTCTCGGCCTCGAAGCGCACGGCGCCCGTCTCCGCGTCGAGCCCGTGGATGTGCCCCTCGTGGCAGCCGAAGATCACGAGCGCGGAACCGACACACGGGGACGAATACACGCCGTGGCCGATCGCGCGCTCCCAGGCCCGCGCTCCATCCGCGGCGCGCAGGGCCACGATCATCCCGTCGAAGCCGGCCGCGTAGACCATTGCGCCGGCGAGCGCCGGAGTGGCGCGAACCTTGGAGCCGACCTTCTGCGACCACGCCGGGGCGCCGGTCGCGCGATCGAAGCCGTGCACCGACCCGTCGTCGGCCCCGACCACGATCGTTTGGCCGGCGAGGGCGGGCGACGAGAAGACGGCGGCCAGCTTGCGTGTCCACTGCGCCTGTCCGGCGTCGGTCAGGGCCACCACCGCGCCCTGTCCCTTCGCGTCGATCGTCCCCACGATCACCAGCCCGTCGGTGGCGAGCGGCGACGAGCGCACCAGCGATCCCACCTTCACGCGATAGCGCTCGCGCGCGTCGTCGAGGCCGATCCCGACCAGCGTGCCGTCGTCGGTGCCGGCGTGTATGACGCCCGCGGCGAGGGCGGGGGAGGACTCTACCGCGGAGACGCCGCGCGATCGGGGTCCCGGCCGGCGTCGATCGCCGCCGGAGCGCTCCGCCCGCGGTGGCACGCCGCGATCGGCGCCGTCGCGGCCTCGCCGATCATCGCCGGCGA
>JANMPI010000300.1:0-1740 GCA_031369785.1 Acidobacteriota bacterium | reverse complement strand
CCGCCGGCGCCAGGTCCTTCACGTCGTCGGGCGTGACGAACGCCCGGCCGGCAAGGAGCGCCGCCGCCCGCGAGGCTCGGAACAGGGCAACGCTGGCGCGGGGCGAGCCGCCTAACGTGAAGCCGGCGTCCTCGCGCGTCGCGCGCACGATGCTCGCGATGTACGCCCTCACCTCGGGCGCGACCTTCACGCCGTCCACCGCCGACCGCAGCTCGCGGCAGGCGGCGGAGTCGAGCACCGGCGACGGCGTGACGTCGGCCGCGCGCTCGGCGTCGAAGCCGAGCGAGTACCGCTCGAGCATCGTCAGCTCGGCATCGAGGGCGGGGTAGGGCACCCGGATCTTGAGCAGGAACCGGTCGAGCTGCGCCTCCGGCAGCGGATAGGTGCCCTCGTACTCCACCGGGTTCTGCGTCGCGAAGACGGTGAACAAATCGCCGAGCGGGCGCGCGACGCCGTCCACCGTGACCTGCCGCTCCGCCATCGCCTCGAGCAATGCCGCCTGCGTCTTCGCCGGCGCGCGGTTGATTTCGTCCCCGAGCAGCAGGTCGGTGAAAATCGGGCCCGGGTGGAAATCGAACGTCCGGGTCGCATCGCGCAGGATGCTGACGCCGGTGATGTCGCTCGGCATCAGGTCGGGCGTGAACTGGATGCGCCCGAAGCGCGCCCCGAGGGCGCCACCGAGGGCGCGGACGAGGAGCGTCTTCGCGGTGCCAGGGACCCCTTCGAGCAGCGCGTGCCCGCGCGCGAGGAACGCGATGAGCGCCTCGTCGATCACGGTGTCCTGGCCAACCACCCGCGCGGCCACGGCCTCGCGCACGGCGCGCAGCGTCTCGACGATCTGTTCTGGTGTCATGTGGGGCTCGACGCTCTCTCGATCAGCTCCAGCGCCCGCGCGAGCGCGGGCAGCTGGTCGGGTGGAAGTGGTTTGGCGGACGCGCGCTGCACGAGCGCGATCTCGCCGCGAATGCCGGGATGGCGATCCGCCAGCGCACGCAGAAACTCGTCGTCGGACGCGCGATGCGCCACACCGTGCGAGCGCCGCCGCCTGATGCCGCGCACCAGCCGTCGCGTCACCACTCGGCTGGCACCGACCTGTTCGTAGGCGCGCGCGAGCGCCTCGACATGCTCCAATGGCGAACGACGCTCGATGCGCTCGCGCGCGGCCGGCGCGATGGGGCGTGGTCCGATGGCGGCCAGCAGCACCAGACCGGCGACGAGCGCCATCAGGAGCGCGCGTCCCGGCGGTGTGTTCCCCAGCGCGTCACCGACGGCGCCCCCCGGTCCGCGCGACCCACCGAACCCCTGATGGAATTCGTCGAACACCAGGCGCTGCCGCTGGTCGGGCGAGAGGTACTCCAGCATGCGCACGGCGCTTTCCCCCGCTCGCCACTTGCACACCCGGATGACGTCGTTGCGCAGCCAGTCGGGATCGGCGAGGGCAACGATGCGGCCCTTTCCATAGGGGAAGCCGAGGGCGGCCGCCTCCACCCTGGGCCGTGGGCGCCGCCGCTTGGCCGTGTCCGCCGGCAACGACACCGCGGTGTCGCTGAGGGCGGGGGGGCGCGTCACCCAGGCGAAGGAGACCGTATCTCGCGGCAGCGGGCCGCGTGGCACCAGCCACCACGAGTGCACGTTTAGTCCACTCCTGCTGACCCCGCGCACTTCGTTGCTGTCGCCGCACACGCGTTCGCCGGCCTGCGCACGGATGTGCTCGGGCCCGCCCTGTGTGGATCGGCCCAG
>JANMPI010000279.1:0-5037 GCA_031369785.1 Acidobacteriota bacterium | reverse complement strand
CTGTCGAGCGAAGTCTCGCAGCAGGCGCCGGGCGAGGGCGCGGACCGCCTGGCCGCGGAGTCCACGAAAACCATCGTCGAGGTGCTGCAGCAGGTGCACCCGTCGACCGCGCAGGACCTTCTCGCCAGCCTGCCCGAGGACCGCCAGCAGGACGTGCTGGCCGCGGCGCCGGAGAGCAGCCGCCAGTGGGCGCTCAACCAGACGTTCCCCGAGGGCAGCGTCGGCCGCCTCATGGATCCGCCGATCGGCGTCTTCCCGCCGGAGCGCACGGTCGGCGAAGCGGTCGAAGAGCTGCGCGAGCTCGTGAAGGGCGCCTTCATCACCTATGCGTTCGTGGTCGACGCGCAAGGGACCCTGGTCGGCGTGGTCGTGATGCGCGACCTCCTCTTCGCGGACCGCGCGCAGCGCCTCTCCGACATCATGCTGCGCGATCCGTTCTCGCTGACCCCGCAGATGCCGCTCCGCGACGCGATGCGCCTCGTGCTGAACCGCCACTATCCCGTCTACCCGGTGAGCGACGGCGGCAAGCTGGTCGGACTCGTCCGCGGCGGCGTGCTCTTCCAGGAGCAGGCGATCGAGATCAGCGCCCAGCCCGGCGCGATGGTCGGCGTCGAGAAGGAGGAGCGGCTCTCCACCCCGTGGCCCACGAGCCTCAAGTACCGCCACCCCTGGCTGCAGCTGAACCTGCTCACCGCCTTCATCGCCGCCGGTGTCGTGGGCGTGTTCCAGGAGACGATCGACCACCTGGTGATCCTCGCCCTCTTCCTGCCCGTGCTCGCCGGCCAGTCCGGGAACACCGGGTGTCAGGCCCTGGCCGTAGCCCTCCGCGGGATGACGCTCGGAGAGCTGAAGCCTGGCCGCGAGCGCGCGCTCGTGCTGAAGGAAGGGCTGCTCGGGCTGCTGAACGGCGCCCTGGTCGGGATCACGGCGGGCATCGGCATGTACGTCGTGGCTAGCGCCCAGCACAACCCCCACGCGCTCATCCTGTCGTTCGTGGTGATGGCGGCAATGATCGGCAGCTGCGTGGTGAGCGGCCTGTCGGGGGCGCTCATCCCGCTCACGCTCAAGAAGCTCGGCGCCGATCCGGCGACCGCTTCGAGCATCTTCCTCACCACCGCCACCGACGTTGCGAGCATGGGGCTCTTCCTGAGCCTCGCCACGCTCCTCGTCCCCTAGCGCGCGACCGCGCGGCCGCGCGCTTCAGGGCGTGGCCTGTCGCCCGCGCAGGTGGTCGAGCGCCCACGCCCCCGGCCCGTGCGCGGCGAGGTACAACGCGATCCAGCAATAGATGATGGCGAGCTCGCCCTGGTTGACGATCGGCCAGAAGCCCTTGGAGGCATGCCCCATGAAATAGGCGGCCGCCATCAGGCCCGAGACCAGGAACGCCGCGAGCGAGGTCAGGAGGCCGACCGCGATGAGCACGCCGCCCACGAGCTCGATCCCGCCGCCCACCCACTTGATGAGCGGGGGCACGCCCGGCGGCATCCCGCCAAAGGCGCCGAGCACCTTCTGGGCGCCGTGACAGGCCATCATCACGCCGAACAGGATGCGGGTGATGCCCAGGATGCGTTGCGCATGCGGGTGCAGCCACTTGAACATGCTCGTGTCTCCGCGTTGGGTGAGCCGTGAAGGGTTCAACACTGCCGCGGGCGCTGTCAAGCGCGCCCGCGGGGCGTTCGACCGGTTGAGCCGATTTCCGGGCCGGTGACGCGTGTAAGGGTAGAGGCGGTCTCGGGCCGCTTCCCTGACACCCGTTATCGAAGGAGGCTTCATGAGGAAGTTCGCACCGTTCCTTGCCGCCGCGGTCGTGTTGATGGCCGCCAACGTCACCGTCGCACAGGAGGTCGTCGCACAGGACGAATTCGGTCCGAAGGACTTCGGCGCCAGCACCAACTACCTGATGATCCCCGGAACGGCCTTTGTCCCCAGCAACAGCGCCACGGGCTACCAGAAGCCGTTCCTCTTCCTGAGCCGGACGGGCGGTGGCGATTCCGAGTTCACCCACGAGCTGACGCTCCCGCCGGGCGCCCTCATCCAGAGCGTCACCGCGTATGTCGGCGACACCAACGCCACGCTGAACGTCACGCTCCGGATGTGCATCCTGTTCGCATCCTCTGGCAACGGAACGAACCAGGACCTGAATTGCGACGGCGGCATCAACGTGCCCGCGGTCAACACGACCGGAACCCCCGGCTCGACCGCCCTGGTCATGCCGGTGAACCGGACGTTCATCAATTCCGCGCTGGGCAATGAGTACACGCACATCATCCTGGTCCACCTGGGCGCGGCGGACAGCACGACCAAGCTCCACAGCGTCAGAGTTCAGTGGAAGCGGCAGATCGGCGCCGCGCCGGCCATGGCGACGTTCCCGAGCGACGTGCCGACCAGCCATCCGCTCTTCCGATTCGTGGAAGCGCTGGCCGCCTCCGGCGTGTCAGGCGGCTGCGCGACGGGCGCATTCTGTCCGGATTCCCCCGTCACGCGCGGCCAGATGGCGGTCTTCCTCAGCGTGGCCCTCGGCCTTCACTGGGCCCCCTAGCCACCGACGTCGTTCCAGGTCGCACGGTGAGCCCGCGGAGGAATCCGCGGGCTTTCCTCATTCGAACCGGCGGCGCAGACGTTCGGTGGCTGGGAGGCAGGGATTCGAACCCCGATCGCATGGTTCAGAGCCATGTGTCCTACCGTTGGACGACCTCCCAAGCGGGGAAATCAGTGTACTGACGCCTCCCGCGTGCGTCAACGCGTCGCCGTGGGAAGGGCGTTAGACTGCCGCGGTGAAGCTCGAGGTTTCCCCCGGGCAGCGCTTCACATGCCAGCAGTGCGGGATGTGCTGCCGCGGCGCGTGGGTCGTCGTCACCCCGGCGGAAGTGGAGCGGTACCGGGCCCTCGGCGCCTCGCGCTGGTACACGGACATCGGCGCGCAACACGCCGTCGATCCCTTCGACCCGGTGGCGCACGGCCATTTCCGGATCCGCAAGCGCGCCGACGGGGCCTGCGGCTTCCTGTCCGAAGCCAACCGCTGCCGCATCCACGAGGAGCTCGGCGGGGAAGCGAAGCCGCTCGCCTGCCGCGTGTTCCCGTTCCGCTTCCAGTCCGCCGCCGGCCGCCCCTTCGTCGCCACCAGCGCGTCGTGCCCGACGATCGTCCGCAACGAAGGCGAGGCGCTGGCCGCGCAGCTGAAATCGTTGACCACGCTGCGCGGGGAGTGGATGCGCGCGTTCCCCCGGAAGGACGGCGGGCTCTTCTTCGCGCGCGGGCGGCCGATCGACGCCGCGACGGTCAACGTGATGAAGGGCGCGCTGGTCGGTATCCTGGATAGCGCGGGCGCGGATTCGACCTTCGCCCTGGCCGGCGCGGTGGAGCGGATGGCGCGCTGGCTCGAGGACCTGTCGCGGCATCGTGTCGCGCGCCTGAAGTCGGAAGGGTTCACGGAATACGTCGCCTTGACCGGGCGGCATGCCGCGGCGTCGGAGGCGGATCCGGCGCCGGCGCGCGCGTCCGTGGTCACGAGGCTCCTGGCGCGGGGCTTCCTCTTCACGGTCGTGGCCGTCCGCGATCAGCTGGCGTCCGAGGCCGGGGGCCCGCGCCGCCACCTCCGGCGGATCCACCAGCTTGCGCATCTCCACGGCCTCGCTCCCGCCACGGGGTCGCTCGATCGCCGCGCGCGCGACCGGGTGACGATCGACCCCGCGGATGCGGAGGTGCGGCGGATCGTCGCGGACCGCCTGCGGGCGAACGTGGATGCGCTGGGGACCGGGCAGCGGCCGCTCGTCGACGAGATCGGTGTCGAGAGTGCTACGCTGGCCGCCGGCCTCGAGCTCGCGGCGATGACCGCGCATCGCGCCGGCGCATCGCGCATCGACGCGGCGACGGTCACCAGCGGCATCACCGCGGCCGCGCAGCTCGCCCATGCCGACACCGGGGCGCTCGGCACGCTGCTCCCTACGCTGGCCGGCGGGCCCGATGCGCTGCGCCTCGTCGCCGCGTGGCTTCGCCCGGCGCTCTGACTACGTGGGATCGACCGGGCGGATGACGATGAGGCCGCCATGGCGCAGGTACGGGCACGTCCGCGCCATCTCTATCGCCTCGTCGACGCCGGACGCGGCAAGGACGGCGGAGTGGCGGCGGAGAGGTAGATCGCGTTCAGCAGCGGCACGTAGGTGGCCCAGCTCTGCGCGCGGTACTGGGGGCGGAATCCGAAGAGCACGACCCGGCCGCGCCCCTTGGGCACGTCGGCGAGCGCGGCGCGCCCATGGAGTCTCTCGTCTCCCATCAACCACCCCGAGAGCAGCGGGTTCGCGTCGGCATAGCGGGCCACGACGTGGCCCCCGCGCACGTCAAAGGCCGGGCTGCTCTCGAACCAGAGTGGCATCGCGCCGTCGAGGCCGTGCGCCAGGGGGCTCGCGGAGTCGACGCTCGCGGTGAGGATCGCCCCCGGGCTGTAGAACGCATCGTCGGCGCGTCCCACGGTCTCGAGATCGGTCGCGGGGTCGCGCCCCCGCGTGTTGAAGGGGGCGAGCACGTCGGTGACGGGTAACGCCAGCTCGTCGATCGCGAAATCCGACGCCGCCCCCAGCGCGATCAGCGTTCCCCCGGATTCGACGAAGGCTCGCAACGCGGCGGCGCCTTCCTTGCCCATTCCGCCCACGTACTGGGGCGGCATCGAGCCCCTGGGATGGCCGGCCAGGATCTGCGCCGGAGGCTGATCGGGGAGCACGATGGCGTCGAAACGCGCGCGCAGCCCCGAGGCGCGGATCTCGGCGTCGTGGATCGTCTGGTAGGCGACGCCCACCTGGCGCTCGAAGACGAATCGCGTCCAGCCCTCGTCGATGGGCGCCATCCACGACTGGTAGAGGCCGACCCGCGGCGCGGTGAGCGCGAGCGACGGCGGCATATTGTGCACGGGCTGCACCACGATCCCGGCTTCGGCCGCGAGGGCGGTGAGCGCGCGTCGCGCGGAGAAAGGAGCGAGCAGCGTTCCCGCCGGCCACAAGCACTTCCCGTCACGGAAGGCCGCGGTCGCCCAGCGGACGGGGA
>JANMPI010000264.1:0-3781 GCA_031369785.1 Acidobacteriota bacterium | reverse complement strand
CCCTCCGCGAGCAGGGCCTCGGTGAGCGCGGGGAGCCCCGCGGCATCGAACGGCGCCTCGACCGCGCCGTCGAAATCGGAGCCGAGCGCGACATGGTCGACGCCGGCCACCGACACCGCGTGGCGGATCGCCCGCGCGATGTCGCGCGGCTCGCGCCCGCACACCGCGGTCTCCCAGAACCCGATGCCGACGACACCGCCGGTGCGGGCCACGCCGCGCAGGTGCGCGTCGCTCAGGTTGCGCGCGTTGTCGCAGGTGGCCTTGACGCCGGTGTGCGAGACGACGACCGGCCGCCGCGCCATCGCGAGGGCGTCGTCGATCGTCCTCGCCGAGGCGTGGGCGAGGTCGAGGATCATCGACCGGCGCTCGAGCCCGGCGACGAGCGCGCGGCCCGCGGGCGTGAGCCCGCCCTTGCCCACACCGTGCGCCGATCCCCCGAAGGCGGTGTCGAAGAAGTGCACGGGCGCGATCATCCGGTAGCCGGCCTCGAACAGCTCGTCCAGCCGCTCCGGATCGCCCTCCATCGACTGCGCGCCCTCGAGCCCCAGGAATCCGGCGGCCAGATCCCGCCGTCCGGCGCGCCGCTCCAGGAAGTCGTCGAGGTCACCGCGTGACCGCACCAACGTGAGGGCGCCGTTCGAGCGCGCCGCCATGTCGCGGAAGCGCCCGGCCTGGTACAGCGCGCGCTCCTGGAGGTTGCGCCACGTCCGCGGCGGCCAGCGCTGGGCCAGCGCGAGCAGGGTGATGTTGTCGGTGCGGTCGTCGTTCGTATCGATGTTCTGGCCGCGCGGTGTCTTGGTGACGACGGTGAAGCCCTGGACGGCGAGGTTGCCCTCCGCCATCCGCGGGACGTCGAGGTGCCCGCGGCGGGCGCGGACGAGAAGGTCCCTTCCCCACAGGAGCGAATCGGCGTGCAGGTCGACGACGAGCAGCCGCGCGTGGAGGGCCCGCGCGCGCTCCGAGACCGGCCGCGCCGGAGCCTGGACCGGGTTGAAGCGCCGCTCGACCGCGGCGGGGACGAAGGCAAAGAAGGCGAGCGCGGCCGCGGCGAGGAGCACCGCCGCGATCCACGAGAGGCGCGGAAGCGAGGCCCTTGCCCTCAGGGGAGGCGGAGGGCGGTGGCCACGCCGTCGCGGGTCGGGTTGATCGCGGTCAGGAATCCCTGGTGCGCGAAGAGGCGCCGCGTGAACTCCTGGATCCCGCGCGTCATCGTGCTGCCGTCGTCGTTGCCGTCGAGGATGCGGCCCGACCACAGCACGTTGTCCGCGATGAGCAGTCCGCCCGGACGAAGGTGCGCATAGGCCAGATCGACGGTGTCGGGATAGCCGTCCTTGTCGATGTCGACGTAGACGATGTCCCACGTCCCGCCCACGCGGCGGAAGGCGGCGCGGGCTTCTTCCTGGTGATAGGTGACGCGCGGCCACACGCCGGCGCGCTCGAGGAAGCCGCGGGCGAGGCCCACGTTCTCGGCCGAGAGCTCCGTGCAGTGCACCTCGCCCCCCTCGCCGACGGCGCGGGCGAAGTGGAGGGCGCTGTAGCCATACCCGGAGCCGAGCTCGAACACGCGGCGGGCGCCGATCCCGCGCGCGAGCACGGTGAGATAGCGGCCGACCAGCGGCCCCACGATGGGGAAATCGCGCTTCGCGGCCAGCGCCTCCATCTCCAGCCGGACCGGATCGCCGTCGTCGTAGAGCCGACGGAGATAGTCCTCGATGCCGGGATCGACGATGTTCAAGGGCTCACCCTATTCGCGGGTCAGATGGGCGGGACGCAGCTTCCCCTCGAGGTTCGGGCTGTAGTAATCGTTCACGACCCCGAGGATCAGCAGGGCGAGAAACGCAAAAGCCACGACCACCACCAGCTGGGTCAGGCGCTCGGCGTACTTCACGTGCATGAAGAAGAGCACGACCAGCGTCGCCTTGGTGACGGCGATGGCCATGGCGACGGCGGTGTTGGCGGCTCCGAAGTCCTGCCCCGCCACCCACACGGTGAGCGCGGTGCCGAGCATGAGCGCGCCGAAGACGAGGAAGTAGGTGAGCAGCGGCACCACGTGCGGCGCGTGCCCGTGCCCGTCCACGTGCCCATCCGGGCCGGCAGGTCGAGCCATCAATGGTGTCCAACCAGGTAGAGCAAAGGAAACAGGAAGATCCAGACGATGTCGACGAAGTGCCAGTACAGCCCCGTCATCTCCACCGGCGTGTGGTACGCGGGGCCGAACTTTCCCCGGTGCGCCATCCACGCCAGCACGAGGATGATCGGGATCCCGATGATCATGTGCAGCGCGTGCAGCCCCGTCATCGCGAAGTAGAGCGAATAGAAGATCTGCGCCGGGTGCGCGTTCGGGCCGGCGAACTGGAAGTGCGCGCCGGGCACGAGGTGATGCTCGAACTTGTCCCCGTACTCGACGATCTTGATGGCGAGGAAGACCGTTCCCAGCACCACCGTCGAGATCAGGAACAGCACCGTCTGCCGCGACTTGCCGAGGGTCGCGCAGCGGACGGCGAGGGCCATGGTGAGGCTGCTCCCGATGAGGACCGCGGTATTGATCCCCCCGAGCTTCCAGTCGAGGTGATGGCTCGCCTCCGCGAACGCCGCCGGATACAGGTTCCGGTACACCGTGTAGGCGAGGAACATACCCCCGAAGAACATCACCTCCTGGGCAATGAAGAGCCACATCCCGAGGCTGGAGGCCGACTTCTGCTCCTCGAGGTTCTCGAAGTGATGGACGAGAGCGGGATGGTGGTGGACGGCGTCAGACAACGGTCACCGGCCTTTCCTTCGCGTACGCGTAGGCCTCGTCCACGACCACCGGCTGCACCGGGAAGTTCTCGGTGACCGGAGGCGAGGACGTCTGCCACTCGAGGCCGGTCGCCCCCCACGGGTTGTCCGGGGCGGGCGCGCCGTAACGCATCGACCACGCGAAATACAGCATGGGCAGCAGGTAGCCGATGCCGAGGATGGACGCCCCCGCCGACGACATCACGTTCAGCACCTGGAACTCCTCGGTGTAGGCGTGATACCGGCGGGGCATGCCCAGGTACCCGAGGATGAACTGCGGGAAGAAGGTGAGGTTGAATCCGATGAACACGATCACCGCCGCCACCCGCGCCCACATCTCGGGGTACAGCCGCCCCGAGATCTTGGGCCACCAGAAGTGGAGGCCGCCGAGGTAGCCCATGATCGCCCCGCCGACCATGATGTAGTGGAAGTGCGCGACCACGAAGTACGTGTCGTGGACGTGGATGTCGACCCCCACCGCGGCCACGAAGAGGCCGGTGAGCCCGCCGATTGTGAACAAGCCGAGGAAGCCCATCGCGTACAACATCGGGGTGTCGAGCTTGATCGAGCCCTTGTACATCGTGGCCGTCCAGTTGAACACCTTGATCGCGGACGGGATGGCCACCAGGTAGCTGAGCAGCGAGAAGACGAGCCCGGCGTAGGTGGACTGGCCGGCCGGGAACAGGTGATGCCCCCAGACCAGGAATCCGAAGATGGCGATGGCCATGCTGGAGGCCGCGATCACCTCGTAGCCGAAGATCCGCTTGCGCGAGAAGCAGGTGATCACCTCGCTGATCACGCCCATCGCGGGCAGGATCATGATGTACACCGCGGGGTGCGAGTAGAACCAGAACAGGTGCTGGAACAGCACCGGGTCCCCACCGAGCGCGGGGTCGAAGATCCCGAGGTGCAGCGTCCGCTCCAGCGCGACCATCAGGATCGTCACCGCGATCACCGGCGTGCCCAGCACCATGATCAGGCTCGTCGCGTAGTGCGCCCATAC
>JANMPI010000224.1:0-2746 GCA_031369785.1 Acidobacteriota bacterium | reverse complement strand
GCGACCTCGCCTCGCTGCCCGCGGGCCCGGCCCTGGCCCCGCCCACCGGCGTCAAGGCCCGCCGGCCGCACGGCGTCGAGGTGGAGATCCTGCAGAAGGACACGCGCGCCACCGCCATCGCCTTCGGCTATCCGATCGAGGTCACCCGCGCCCATCCCGACTTCGCGGCGCTCTCCGTGGCGCGCGCGTGGCTGGGCGAGCACCGCTCGTCGATGTCCCACCTCTACGAGCGCATCCGCGAGGTGCGCGGGATGAACTACGGAAACTACGCGTACATCGAGGCTTTCCCGCGCGGGATGTTCCAGTTCTTCCCGAGCCCGAACATCGCGCGGCGGGCGCAGCTGTTCGAGATCTGGATCCGCCCGGTGGCCCCGGCGAACGCGCAGATGGCGCTGCGCATCGCGGTCCACGAGCTGGACAAGCTGGTCCGGGACGGCCTCACCGAAGAGGACTTCCAGGCGACGCGGAACTACATGATGAAGAACGTCTTCCTGCTCACGGCCACCCAGGACCAGCAGCTCGGGTACGCCCTCGACGCCGACTTCTACGGCACCGGCGAGTTCACCGCCACCATGCGCGAGCAGCTCTCCCGGCTGACCCGCGACGACGTCAACCGCGCGATCCGCAAGCACCTCTCGGCGAGCGACCTGTCCGTGGTTGTCATCGCCAAGGACGCGGAGGGTCTCCGCCAGGCGCTGGTCTCCGACGCTTTCTCGCCCATCACCTACGACAGCGAGAAGGCCGCGGACCTGCTGGCCGAAGACAAGGTCATCGGCGCCCGCAAGCTAAAGGTCGCTCCGGCCGCGATCCGCATCACGCCGGTGGACGAGGTGTTCAAGGCCTCCCCGCGCTAGCGCCCTTGGACGGGCGCCTTCAGTGTCCAAGCCCTCCGGAAAGGATCATCAGGAACACACCGATGATCGCCATCACGCCGCAACGCTTGGCGAGCTTCAGGGGGACTCCCTGCCCCTCGCTGGTCTCGTACGTGAAGAAGAGCGCGGGCGCCAGGACGATGATTCCGACGACGATGCCGGCGATGGTCTCGAGCTGCATCGCCCTAGCCGGCGCCGCACAGACGGGAGAGCACCGCGGCGGACATTTCCCGCGCCCGCGCCGCCAGTTTCTCCGCGTCGGCCAGCGTCCTTGACCGGAATCCCTCATCCTCGATCTGCGGCAGGTTGATCGCGACGTTGCGGTACGCGCCCCAGATCCCGGCTTCCAGCGCGCGCGCGCCCACCTCGAGGTCGGAGCGCGACGCCGGATTGCCGTGCTCGGCCATGCCGAGCATCGCGTCCCAGCACGAATCCGCGATCCGCATCGTCCGTAGCGGAATCTCGGCGGCCTTGCGTAGGCCCTCCTGCATCGCCGTATGGCGCGCAGCCTTCCGCTCCGCGGTATCCGACGGGAGCGCCCGCGCCGCCATGTAATCGTTGAACGCGTTGGTGTCGGCGTCGATCATCGGCACGAGGTCGGTCATCGCCTGGTGCAGGGGCGGGATCAGGGCGCGAATCGCCTCGTCCCGGTCCTCGAACTTGCGCTTGCCGTACGTCATCCAGCCGACCATCGCCCCCAGGGCCGCGCCCATGCTCGCCATCACCGCCGACGCCGAGCCGCCGCCGGGAGCGGGGGAGCGCGAGCCCAGCGCCTCGATGAAGGCGCGCACGCTCATCGCGGCCAGCGGTTCCACGGGGTCGCCACCGATCATGTACTCGATGATGCGCTTTTCGGGATCGAAGGGCGTGATCGACGACAGCCCCAGGCGCTCCACGGCGAGGCGGATCTTCTGCCGCTCGTCGACGATGAACAGCTTCTCCGCCGCGATGTAGTGCTCGGCCGCCATCATCAGCGCGCGGAGCGGGATCAGCCCCACGATCTCGGACCCGGCCACGCCGACGCGCAGCGCGCGCGCTTCTTCCGCGCACGTCTCGTAGGCGACGTGGGGCGGGGTGACGTCGTAGTCGTCGAGGTTCATCGAGACCTGCGCCATCCCGTATTCCTCGACCCACCAGCCGATGGCCTTCACCGCCTTGAGACGCCCCGGCTCGGACGGCCCGCGGCCCTGCTCGCGGACGGAAAGCGCGATGCGATGCGCCTGCTCTTTGGTGCCGAGGACGTTCACGTTGTAGGCGATCAGGAAGCCGCGGGCGCCGGTGACCGAAGCACCCCACGCCGGGACGTGCGAGGCGGGGCCGAAATCGGGCGTCCAGTCCGGATGAGCGATGCGCGCGGCCAGCCCTTCGTACTCGCCGGCCCGGATCTGCTTCAGCGTCTTCCGGTGCGGCTGCCGCGAGGCCTCTTCGTAGAGGTAGATGGGGATGCCGAGCTCCGTCGCCGCCCGACGCCCGAACTCGTGCGCGCAGGCGACGCAGTCCTCCATGGTCACGCCGGAGACCGGCACGAAGGGGCAGACGTCGAGCGCGCCCATGCGCGGGTGCTCGCCGCGGTGGCGCCGCATGTCGATGAGACGGTGCGCCTGCCGCGCGGCGGCGAGGGCCCCCTCCACCACCGCCTCCGGCTCGCCCACGAACGTATACACCGTGCGGTTGGTCGAGTGCCCGGGGTCGACGTCCAGGAGCGTGCAGCCCGGCGTCTCGCGGATCGCCCCCGCGATGGCGTCGATCACGGCGCGGTCGCGGCCTTCGGAGAAGTTGGGAACGCACTCGACGATCCGGGTGATGGGCATCGTGGGCGAGGCTACCATGCGCTTGACGTCGATCCGCAGCGACTATAGTCTGTTCCGTATGGC
>JANMPI010000101.1:0-6710 GCA_031369785.1 Acidobacteriota bacterium | reverse complement strand
CATCGAGGTGTTGACGACGTGGATGGACACGCGGAAGAAGACGGAATCGTCGCGGACGAACAGCAGGGTGAACCCCCACGGCAGCTCGCCCAGGAGGCCCTCGACGGAGCGCCGGATGCCGTCCGCCACCTCCACCGTGTTGGCGCCCGACTGCTTCTGCACGTCCAGCGCGAGAGCCGGCTTCTCGTCCAGGAAGGCCGCGTTCTTCGCTTCCTCGACCCCATCCACCACCTCGGCCACGTCCCGCACGTAGACGCTCGTCGCGCCCATCCGCTTCACCGGGATCCCCCCGATTTCGTCCGCGCCGTGGGCGCGTGCGCTCACCCGCACCAGCGCCTCCGAGGCCCCGCGGTTCGCCGATCCCGCCGGCGCGTCCACGTTCTCGTTGCGGAGCGCGTTCACGACATCGGCCAGCGACACGTGGTAGCCCTCGAGGCGCGAGCGATCCACCACCACCTGGATCTCGCGCGTCGACTCGCCCACCAGGTTCACCGCGCCGACGCCGGGGACGTTCTCGAGCCGCCGCTTGACCACCTTCTCCGCCACGTCGCTCGCGGCCTGGGGCGACAGGTTCGGGGCGTTCACCGTCACCGAGACGATGGGGATGGAGGCGGGATCGATCCGCTGCACGATCGGCTCCTCGATCTCCCGCGGCAGCTGGCCGCGGATGGAAGCCACCTTGCCGCGGATGTCCTGCGACGCCACCTGGGTCGGGACCTCGAGGTAGAAGAAGACCACGATGTTCGACAGGCCTTCCTGCGACGTCGACTCGACGTGGCGCACGCCCTCGACGGTGTTGATGCTCTCCTCGATGCGCTTGGTGACCTCGCGCTCCACCGTCTCCGGCGACGCGCCCGGGTAGACGGTGCTGACGGTGACCACCGGGAACTCGACGTTCGGGAACTGGTCGACCTTCAGCTGGCGATAGGACGTGATCCCGAGGACGGCCAGGGCCACCATCATCATCGTGGCGAAGACCGGCTGCTTGATCGAGAGATCGCTCAGGAACATGGCGTCACCGTCCCGCGCCCGCGCCATCCTGGATGGCGATGGGCACACCGGGGGCGAGCCCCGCCGGCGGATCGACCACGACCCGCTCCCCCGCGGCGAGGCCGGAGACGACGTGGACGCCGTCCGCGAGCTCGGCGCCGACGGTCACCGTGCGCTTCGCCGCCGTGGCCGCCGTCACCACCCACACTTCCGCCGTCGTGTCCGATGCGCCGCGCAGCACCGCCCCCGGGGGGACGACCACGGCGTCGGAAATGGTCCCCACCGCCACCGACGCGCGCGCGAACATGCCGCCGACGAGGGTCGCGTTGCCGGGCACCTGGCTCACGATCTCGAACGACCGATTGCGCGCGACGACCAGCGGGGGCACCCGCGCCACGCGGCCCGTGAGGGCGAGGCCGGGTGCGGAATCGACGCTCACCGCCACCGGCGCGCCCACCCGCACCGCGTTGTAGCTCGACGACGGGACGGCGGCCCGCAGCTCGAAGACCGAATCGTCGACCACGGTGAACACCGGCGCGCCGGGCGCGATCATCGTGCCCGCGTCGGCCAGCCGTCCCGCCACGCGGCCCGCGAAAGGCGCCCGCACGGAGGATCGCCCCTGCTGCGCGGCCGCAATCGCGACTTCCGCTCGCGCCTGGGCGACGCCGGCCTCCGCCACCCGCATGTTCACCTGCGCGGCCAGGCGATCCTTGTCGGTGATCCCGCCGGTGCGCAGGAGGTTCTGCGCGCGTTCTTCCTCGGCCTGGGCGTGGGCGAAGTTCGCCTCCGCGACCTGCTGCGCGGCGCGGGCGCGGTCGTGGGCGAGCCGGTAGTCCGTGGGGTCGACCAGAGCGAGCACCTCGCCCGCGCGGACGCGGTCGCCGTCGTCGTGCAGGACCCGGATCAGCCGCCCGCCCACCTCGGCCGACACCTGCGCCTGCTGCCGGGGGCGCAGCGTGCCGGTGAGGGTCAGGGCCTGGTCGAGGTCGCGGGTCGCGACCACGGTGGTGCGCACCGGAATCGCGCGCACGGTGGCCGGCGCGGTCTGGGCCGGCCCGCCGCAGGCGGCAGCGGCGAGGGCCAGCGCGCCCGCCAGCAGTTTCATTCGTTCGATCGTCGTCGTCATCATCGCGCGACATCCTCTTCGAGGGGCGATTGCCCCGTCACGTAGCGCAGCACGGCGCGGGCATTGGCGTGGTCATAGAGCCCCTGGATGCGCAGGCTCTCCGCGAGGGTGAGCGCGGCCTGGGCGTCGAGGACGTCGATGGTGGCGGCGGCGCCGTAGCGGTAGTTGGCCTGGGTCATCTCGAGCGCGCGCGCGGCCTGGGTCACGTTCAGTTCCGCGGCGTCGAGGACACGCTCGGCCGTCCGCAGCCGGTCCACCGCCTGCTTCGCCTGCAGCCGCACGCGATTCTCCGCCGCCACGAGGTCCTGCTCGGCACGGGAGACGCTGGCCTGCGCCTGCGCCACGCGACCCGCGGAGCGGAAGCCGTCGAACACGGGCACGGTGAGCGAGACAGCACCGCTCCAGCGCGCGAAGTCGCTGCGGAAGAAGTTCCCCGGGTCGCGCACGGCGCGGCCGTACCCGCCCACGAAATCCAGGCGCGGGCGTCCCTCCGCGCGCTCGACCTTGACGATCTGCTCGTAGACGCGGACGTTCAGCATCGCGACCTTGAGCTCGGCGCGGTTGGCGAGTGCCTCGGCGACGACGGCGTCGAGCGACGCCTCCACGGGCCGCCGATCGAGCGCGTCGGTCGGCACGATGGGCGCGTCGACCGGCCGCACCATCACCGCGTTCAACGCTCCCCGCGCCTGGTCGGCTTCACCCCGCACCCGCTCGAGCTGCGCGCGGCCGTTGGCGAGGTCCACCTCGGACCGCAGCACGTCGAGCTCGGTGACGACGCCGGCCTCGCGGCGCGTGCGCGCCATCTCGAGGTGCTTCTCCTTCTGGACGATCGACTGCTCCGTGACCCGCACCTTCTCGAGGGCGAGCACGAAGTCGTGATACGCCTGCACGGCGGCGAGTGCTATGTCGTGCTCGGTGCGGCGGATGTCCTCGCGCCCGAGGTCGAGGCCGTATCCCGCGGCCCTGATCGCGGCCCCGAGCTTGAAGCTCCACAGCGTCTGGCGGAGCTGGAAGGCGCCGTCGAAGAGGCTGGCCGGGATCGGCCGCAGCGCGGAGCGGAACTCCGGCGGGAACTCGTCGAAGCCGGGGCTGTTCAGGAGGGACGGATCGCGGAAGCGCGAGCCGGTGCCGACGAGGTCCAGGGAGGGCAGCGCATCGGCCAGCGCTTCCTGCTTGCGCCCGCGCAACGAGTCGAGGCCGGCCTGGCTCTTCCGGACCTCGGGATTGGCGTCGAGCGCACGCGCGACGGCTTCCGCACGGGACAGGCGCACGGGACCTTCGGCGGGCGACGCCGCCGTCTGCGCGAGCGCGAGAAAGAGCGCGAGGATCATCGGCGGCTTCCCGTCCAGCCGTCGAGCACCGTGTCGACGAGCGCGTCGGCGAGGTCCGTGGTCAGCACGGGCTCCCCGATGATGAGGAACCCGCACACCGCCTCCGCGAGGGCGCCCATGTACGCGATCATGCGGACATCGGTCGGGCCCGGCGCGAGCTCGCCCGTGGTCACGCCTTCCTCCACCGCCGCCGCGGCCATGCGGACGAGGTCGCGGTAGAAACGCGGAAAGTCCACGTCCGGCGCGGAGCTCGGCGGGTTGTGGACGAGGCCGAAGATGAAGCGGACGAGATCCGGCTGCGTCCCCGCGCGGTGGAAGTACGCGCGCGCGACGCCCCGCAGGCGCTGGCGGACCGGGCCACCCGCCGCGAGCAGCGCCGCGACCTCGGCCCGGAAGGGCTGCAGCACCCCCTCGACGAGGGCCCGGTAGACGCCTTCCTTGCTGCCATAGAAATGATAGAGGGTGGGCTTGGTGATGCCCGCCGCCTCGCAGATCTCGCGGACGGACGTCGCGTCATAGCCCTTGGTCGAGAACAAGCCCAATGAGCTCAACAAGATACGGTCGGCGCTACGCGGCTCGTGAGTCGGAGTCGTCATGCCTGACCGATTATACGTACCGGAAGGTACAGAGTTCCGTCAAAGGACGTCAAGCGTCGCCCCCCGGTTCGCGACGCACGGGCCGCCGACCTTAGATTTCCGCCGCCTCGATCCGCATCCGGTAGAACGACCGCCACACGAACACCATGCTGGCGACGAAGAAGGCCAGGGACAGCATCCGGCCGAGCATCGGTCCGTGGGTGGCCGTGAGGTAGACCCCGAGCTCGACGGCGAGCAGGCCGAAGAGCGTCGTGAACTTGATCACCGGGTTCATGGCCACCGACGACGTGTCCTTGAACGGGTCGCCCACCGTGTCGCCGACGACCGACGCCGCGTGCAGGTCCGTCCCCTTCATCTTGAGCTCGGTCTCCACGATCTTCTTCGCGTTGTCCCACGCGCCGCCCGCGTTGGCCATGAAGATGGCCTGATAGAGACCGAACAGCGCGATCGAGATCAGGTAGCCGATGAAGAAGTACGGCTCGATGAACGCGAAGGCGAGGGTCGAGAAGAAGACGCCGAGGAAGATGTTGAACATCCCCTTCTGGGCATACAGGGTGCAGATCTCGACGACCTTGCGGCTGTCCGCCACCGACGCGCGCGTCGTCCCCTCGAGCCGGATGTTCTTCTTGATGAACTCGACCGCGCGGTAGGCGCCGGTGGAGACCGCCTGCATCGACGCGCCGGTGAACCAGTAGATGACCGCGCCGCCGGTGATCAGCCCGAGCAGGAACGGCGGATGCAGGATGGACAAGAACTGGAGATTCTCGGTGAGGCCGTGGGTCAGGGCCATGATGATGGAGAAGATCATCGTCGTCGATCCGACGACCGCGGTGCCGATGAGCACCGGCTTGGCCGTGGCCTTGAAGGTGTTGCCCGCCCCGTCGTTCTCTTCCAGCAGGTCCTTCGCCACGTCGAAGTTCGGCTCGAACCCGAAGTCGCGCTTGATGTCCGCGCGCACGGTCGGGATCTCCTCGATCTGCGAGAGCTCGTACACCGACTGCGCGTTGTCGGTGACCGGCCCGTAGGAGTCGACGGCGATCGTCACCGGCCCCATGCCGAGGAAGCCGAACGCGACCAGGCCGAATGCGAAGACGGCGGGGGCCAGCATCAGCGAAACGAGCCCCTGCTCGGAGACCAGATACGCGACGGTCATGAGGCCCATGATCGCGAGCCCCAGCCAGTAGCCGCTGAAGTTCCCCGCCACGAGGCCGGAGATGATGTTCAGCGACGGGCCGCCTTCGCGTGACGCGGCAACGACCTCGCGCACGTGGGCAGAGTTCGTCGAAGTGAACACCTTGACCAGCTCCGGGATGATCGCTCCCGCCAGCGTGCCGCAGGTGATGATCGTGGAGAGCTTCCACCACAGGCTGCCGTCGCCGAGCTCCGGGATCATCAGGTACGAGACCACGTACGTCAGCACGACGGAGACGATCGAGGTCAGCCACACGAGCTGGGTGAGCGGCGCCTCGAAGTCCATCTTCAGCGCGGTCGCGTAGCGTGCCTTGGTGACTGCCTCGTTGACGACGTAGGAGAGGCCCGAGGCGAGGACCATCATCACGCGGATGGCGAAGATCCAGACCAGCAGCTTCACCTGCACCAGCTGATCGGGGACGGCGAGGAGGATGAAGGAAATGAGAGCGACCCCGGTGACGCCGTAGGTCTCGAAGCCGTCCGCGGTGGGGCCGACGGAGTCGCCCGCGTTGTCACCCGTGCAATCGGCGATGACGCCGGGGTTCCGCGCGTCGTCTTCCTTGATCTTGAAGACGATCTTCATCAGGTCGGACCCGATGTCCGCGATCTTGGTGAAGATGCCGCCCGCGATGCGCAGCGCGGAAGCGCCCAGCGATTCGCCGATGGCGAAGCCGAGGAAGCACGCGCCGGCGTGCGAGCCGGGAACGAAGAGCAGGATGGCGAGCATGAAGAGGAGCTCGACCGAGATCAGCATCATCCCGACGCTCATCCCCGCGCGCAGCGGGATGGCGTAGACGCCGTAGGGGATGCCCTTCAGGCTGGCGAACGCGGTGCGCGAGTTGGCGAGCGTATTGATGCGGATGCCGTACCACGCGACGCCGAAGCTTCCGCCGATGCCGATCAGGCTGAAGGCCAGGATGATGGCGATCTGGGCCAGCGTGGAGCCGGTGAGCCCGAAGTACGCGACCATCACCGCGCCGATGAAGAGCTCCAGCACGAGCAGGAGCTTGCCCTGCTGGATCATGTACGCCTTGCAGGTCTCGTAGATGAGCTCGGAGATTTCGCGCATCGCGGAGTGCACGGGCAGGCTCCGCACGGACAGGTAGCTCTGCAGGCCGAAGAGCAGGCCGAGCACGCAGATCACCAGCCCGCCAAGGAGGAACCGGTGGCCGGTAAGGCCGAAGAAGTTCCCCTGGTCCAGGCTCGGGAGGCGGAGGTTGACCTCGCCCCCCGGCGTGTGTGCGCGCGAGTTGGCCATGGCCGCCGGGGCATCCGATTCCTGCGGCGAGGCCGTCGCGGTCGCGGGTGCGGTTACGGCCAGCAGGCAGGCCATGAGCGCGAGGACCCCGAGCGCCGGGCGCACGCGTACGGATGTTCCGAGCTTCATTGAGGAACTCTCTCCAATTAGCGGATCCGGACATTCTATGTCAGCGGTGCTGCCGCGCGAGCCCGGGATACACTCGTCGAGTCCCACGG
>JANMPI010000074.1:0-10677 GCA_031369785.1 Acidobacteriota bacterium | reverse complement strand
CGTTCCCCCCCAGCTTCAATACTTCAGCCTGCTACTTGACGAAATCCTTCAGCGCCTTCAAGGGGCGGATCTTCACGATCTTGCGGGCCGGCTTGGCCTTGAAGATCGTCGGCTCCTTGGTGAAGGGGTTGATTCCCTTGCGCGCCTTGGTCGCCGCCTTCTTGATGACGCTCATCTTGGCCAGGCCGGGGAGCGTGAACGTCCCGGTCTTGGCCATGTCGTAGGCGATGAGGGCAGCCAGCGCGCCCATCACGCCAGCGACTTCCTTGCGGCGGAGGCCGGTGGCCTCCGTCACCGCGTTCAGCACCCCGGACTTGTTGCGGGCGCCGGCGGTCTTGGGGAACGAGTACGACTCGGTCGACTTCTTCTTCGTAGCCAAATAATCCTCCTCGGACAAACGGGTAAGTGAGCTTATCGCTTCTCGGCGACGACGCCGCCGATGACGAGGTCGAGCGGAACGCCCTTCTCCTCGCGGAAGGTCTCCATGCCGGCGGCGAACAGGTCCTCGAGAAAACGGACCGCCTTCGGGCCGACGTGGTCGAGTGCCGGATGGGTTGCGTATCCGGAGTTGCGGATCCAGTAGACGGCGGCGTCGCCCGACTCGAACCAGAGCCGGATCGTCTCCGTCCAGGTGTCGGTAGGGACGAGCCCGCCCGCGGCGAGACGGCGCGCCACGGTCTCCGCGGAGTCGGGGACGGCGATGAACCGGCCGTCCGCGAACGTTTCGCGCAGGCTCCGGAACATCTTCCAGGTCTCCGGGATGTCGCGGCGGTTGTGCTTGAACAGCTTCCAGACCGGCTCCACGGAGCCGCGGAAGCGGTCGAAGAGCTGATAGAACTGCGGCACGCTGGTGGTCACGCTGGTAAGGACGCCGACGCGCCCGCCGGGGCACAGCAACCGCTCGGTGCGCGGAAGGACCTCGTTCCAGTCGATGTAGGCCAGGACGAATCGCAGCGACACCACGTCGAAGGTGCCGGGCGCGGACGTGGCCACGAATTCCTCGGCGCGTGCGTGCACGAGCGTCAGGTCGAGGCCGGCGGCCTCCGCGCGCGCCCGCGCGCCGGCGAGCATCCCTTCCGAGTAATCGACCGCCACCACTTCGGCCGGCGCGGCCGCCACTGCCATGTCCAGCGTGTACACGCCCGTCCCGCAGGCGAGGTCGGCGATGCGATCGCCGGGCCCGATGTGTAGCGCCCTGGTGAGCCGGGCGTTCGGGCGGACGACGTGCGGGCTCCAGAGGTCGTCATAGGCCTCGGCCACGCGGTCGTAGGTCAGCGACGTCAGCTCGGCGGATTTGGCGGACGGATAGGCCAGGAAATGCTCTCCTCACCTTGCACTCTAGTTGAAAACGCCGGGGAATTGGCTGTCGGAAGCGCTCCCGGTGGCTTTTGTTGCCGCAAATGCCCGACTCAGTGAATCTCGGCGATCTTCTCCAGCTTCTCGCGCTGCCCCAGGCGATAGAAGCGGCGCGACTCGCGCGCGAGGTCGGCGAGGCGCGACGGACGCAGGAAGTCGCGCTCGAGGTAGCCGCAGTAGCGATAGGCGAGAAGGCTCGCCGCGCGGTATCGCTCCGCGCGCTCGGCGCCCACGCCATCCGCCATGCGGTAGTGGCGGAAGAGCAGGTCCTTGAGCCGCGACGACACCGCCCCCTCGTTCTGGAGCGAGAGGAGGAACACGGAGCAGAGGTACTTGTCCACTTCCGCCTGCAGCTCGAGCTCGAGCTGCGTGACCGTCCGCGGCGCGCGCGCGCAGAACGACAGGTACACGAAGTGGCTCACCTCCTCGATCGCGGTGCAGAAGGGGTCGAGGTTGCGATCGTCGAGATGCACGCGCGGATCGAGCTCGGCGAGGCGGGCCCCGATGGCGGCATCGAGAACGACGCCCATGGATATCTCGTCCCCGACCTGCGCGACCAGCGTGCGGCTGCCTCCGCCGGGATACGCGGCGGCGGCGTCCTCCCCGAGCAGGAAGTCGGTGACCGGAGCGGCCGGGTCGAGCGCGTACAAGGACTCGAGGCGCCGCTGGACGTCGACGAGAAGGGGGACGCTCACTGCGGGCGCCCGTCGCCCGGCAGCGGCGCGATCCCACGCTCGGCCAGCAGCGTGGCCGCGCGGCGGCTGCCCGTCTGCACCCAGCGCTCGTAAAGGCGCACCACGGATTTGTTCGTGCTCAGGTGGCTCACCTCCGACACCTCCGCCAGCACGTCGGCGAATTCCCCGAAGCGGCCGGACAGCTCCGAGAAGACGGTGGAGCCGACGCCGTGCGCCGAGTCCTCGCGGCTCAGCCGCCCGTACGCGCGGCCGCCCATGGCCTTGTAGTACCCCAGGTCGACGAGTCCGCGGCTCAGGCTGTCCGAGAAGAAGCCGGAGACGAAGAGCGCGGTGTCTCCCATCGCGCGCAGGAGGCGCGTGCGCTCGGCGCGCGACGAGTGCACGGCGCGGATGTAGAGGACGGCGAGAGGGGTCTCGTCGAATCCCGCCTCCGAGGGCGCGAGGTCCCCGTGGACACACGCGCTCAGGAGGTTCACGAGGTAGTACTCGGTGAAGGCCGAGGTGGACACCTTCTGGTGCTCCATCGCCTTCTCGAGCTGCTCACGGAAAAACTCCATCGGCGTCTCGTCCCGGACGAGTTCGCTCATGCAGTGTCTCCTTGCCGGCCGCGCGGGCCGTCGGGTGGCGGGTGTTGCACAAAGCGTGCGCGCAGTGAGGGTGGGGGAGTGCCAGCGGCAAGACGAACGGACGCGGGGAGATGCGGGAAAGGGAGGCGGCGGGGCCGCCTATGCACCGTCACCGTGGTGAGTCGGTTCGACCCCGCTCATGCCACGAAAGTGACCTTGTTGATCTCGCGCAAGGTGGTTATCCCGGCGAATACCTTCTCGAGCGCGGCGTCGCGGAGGAAGGACATCCCCTCCTCCCGCGCGGCCTGCTTCATCTCCACCACGGGGCGCCGCTCGAGGATCATCTGGCGGATGTGGTCCGACATGTCCAGGAGCTCGGCGACCACGGTCCGCCCGACGAACCCCGTGCCCGCGCACTCGCCGCAGCCGTGCGCGTCGAAGAAGGGCTGGTCGGCGTAAACGTCGGGATCCAGCCCCGACTCGCGCAGCAGGCCCTCCGTCACCTCCGCCGGCCGGCGACAGGCCGCGCACAGCACGCGCACCAGCCGCTGGGCCATGACGCAGTTGAGCGCGGAGACGAAGTTGTAAGGCTCCACGCCCATGTGCGTGAAGCGGCCGATGACGTCGAACACGTTGTTCGCGTGCACGGTGGTGAAGACGAGATGCCCGGTGAGGGCGGACTGCACCGCGATCTGCGCCGTCTCCGGGTCGCGCACCTCGCCGACCATGATCTTGTCGGGGTCGTGGCGGAGGATCGAGCGGAGCCCGCGGGCGAAGGTCAGCCCCTTCTTCTCGTTCACCGGCACCTGGGTGATGAGCGGGATCTGGTACTCGACCGGGTCCTCGATGGTGATGATCTTGTCCTCGGGGGTCGCGATCTCGCTGAGCGCGGCGTAGAGCGTCGTCGTCTTGCCGCTGCCGGTGGGACCGGTCACGACCACCATCCCGTAGGGCTCGGTGATGTACTTGCGGAACTTCCTGAGCTCCGCCTCGCCAAAGCCGAGCACGTCGAGGCGCAGGCTCTGGAACGCGGCGTTCAGCGTCTCCTTGTCGAGGATGCGGATGACCGCGTCCTCGCCGTGGATGGACGGCATGATCGAGACGCGGAAGTCGATGGTGCGGCCCTTCACGCGCAGGCGAAAGCGACCGTCCTGCGGGACGCGCTTCTCCGCGATGTCGAGCTCGGCCATCACCTTGATGCGGCTCAGGATCGTCTCGTTGTGCCGCTTGTCCAGGGGATCGACGGCGGGATAGAGGACGCCGTCGATGCGGTACTTGGCCAGCACCTCGCGGTCCTTGGTCTCGATGTGGATGTCGGAGGCGCGGCGGTCGATGGCGCCGAGGATCAGCGAGTCGACGAGCCGCACGATGGGGCTGTCCGCGGGCGCCGTCGAGAGGTCGATGGTGCGCTCGTCGTCGTCGTCGCCGACGAGCTGCACGCGCAGCGACTCGCCGGCGCGCTCGAGGATGAGATCGCCCCCCTTGTGGCGCCGCAGGATCTCGGCCACGCGCGGGCGCGGTGCGATCACCGCCTCGATGGGACGGCCGAGGTGGAACTCGACCTCGTCGACGACGAGCACGTCGTCGATCGCGCCGAAGGCCAGGACGAGGCGCCCGCCGTCACGGCGGATCGGCGCGCACCCGTGCCGCAGCATGAGGTCGAGGGAGATGCCGTCCCACAGGGACGCGTCGTCGGGAAGGACGTCCAGCGGCTCGAACGGGAGCGATGCGGCCGTTCCCGTAGAGGCGGGAGTCTCGGGCATCTGCCGGGATCGTAGCACGCGGATATGCTGGGGCTGGAGAAAATACGTGGGGCTCGACGCGCGGACGACCGAGGAGCTGATCGCGACCCGGGGCGCCGCGGCCGACGGCGAGCGGCTGCATCGCCTGTTCGCCGCCGACTGGGACTACTCGATGCGGGAGTACCCGGAAGCGGCCACGTGGTTCGGATATCCCGGCCAGGACGCGCGGTGGACCGACGTCTCGCTGGCCGCCGTCGAGCGGCGGAACCGTGAGATGGAAAACCCGGCGCGGGTGCTGGCCACCATCGACCGCGAGTGTCTCTCCGCCGCGGACCAGGTGCACCGCGACCTCTTTGCACGTGGAGTCGAGGAGGCGCTGCAGGGGCGCCGGTTCCGCGCCGAGCTCATGCCGGTGAGCCAGATGGAAGGCGTGCAGCAGTCCATCGCCCAGCTGCTCACGATGATGCCCGCGACGTCGGTCGCGCAGTACGAGAACATCGTCGCCCGGCTGCAGGCCGCGCCCGCGCTCGTCGACCAGACGATCGAGCTGATGCGCGCGGGGCTCGCCGCCGGCCTGACTCCGCCGCGCATCACCTTGCGCGACGTACCGCAGCAGGTACGCAACCAGATCGTCGACGACGCCAACGCGAGTCCGATGCTGGCCGCGTTTCAGCGCTTTCCGGAGGCGATCGGGGCCGCCGATCGCGAGCGCCTGGCCCGCGCCGCGCGCGATGCCTTCGCGGGCGGGATCGCGCCCGCGTACCGCCGGCTGCTCGCGTTCCTGGAGGAGGAGTACCTCCCGCGCACGCGTGAAACCATCGCCGCGTCCGATCTTCCCGACGGAGAGGCGTACTACGCGTACAAGGTCCGGCAGTCGACCACCACCGACCTCACCCCGCGCGCGATTCACGAGATCGGCCTTGCGGAGGTGCAGCGCATTCGCGCGGAGATGGATGGCGTCGTCGGGTCGACCGGGTTCACCGGGTCGTTCGCGGAGTTCGTCTCCTTCCTGCGCACCGACTCCCGCTTCTTCTTCGAGCGGCCGGAGGATCTCCTCGTCGCCTATCGCGACATCTGCAAGCGCGCGGATCCCGTCCTCCCGCGCCTGTTCGGCACGTTGCCGCGCCTGCCCTATGGCGTCGTCCCCGTGCCCGCCTACGCGGAGAAGAGCCAGACCACCGCGTACTACGAGCCGGGCTCGCCGGCGGCGGGCCGGCCGGGAAACTTCTTCGCCAATACCTACGACCTTCGCGCGCGGCCACGCTGGGAGATGGAAGCGCTCTCGCTTCACGAGGCGGTGCCCGGGCACCACCTGCAGATCGCGCTCGCGCAGGAGATGGCGGACATGCCGGAGTTCCGCAAGAACAGCTTCTACACGGCGTACATCGAGGGGTGGGGGCTCTACGCGGAGAGCCTCGGCGGCGAGATGGGGTTCTACCGCGACCCCTACTCGCGCTTCGGCCAGCTGACGTACGAGATGTGGCGCGCGATCCGCCTCGTCGTCGACACCGGGATGCACGCGCTGGGCTGGAGCCGCGAGCGCGCCATCGAGTTCTTCGTTGCCAACGCGGGAAAGGCCGAGCACGACATCGTGGTCGAGATCGACCGCTACATCGTGTGGCCGGGGCAGGCCCTCGCCTACAAGATCGGCGAGCTCAAGATCAAGGAGCTGCGTGCGCGGGCGACGCAGGCGCTCGGCGAGCGGTTCGACATCCGCGCGTTCCACGACCAGGTGCTGGGGAGCGGCGCGGTGCCGCTCGACGTGCTGGAGGCGCGCATCCGGGCGTGGATCAGCGCCGGCGGGCCGCCGTCTTCTTCCTAGGTCGCACCGCCGGCGTCCCTCGCGCCGCGGACTTCCGCCGCGCCGCGGTCGAACGTTTCTCCTTCCGTCCGGTGAAAACCCGGACCTCTGCTCCGGCGTCGGCGAGGAGGTGGGCGAGCAGGCTGCGGTGGCACCATGACGCGTCCTCGCAATAGCAGCCGATGGAAAAATCGGCTTGACGCGACAAAGCGGCCAGCGTCGCGATCAGGTGGCGCGCCTGCGGCTCGCGCATCTCGCTCAGGTACGTGCGGACGTACTTGCGCCAGCGGGCGGGCGTCCATTCCGCGGCATGCGCCCACGAAACCACGGCGGCGCTAGGGGCGAGCTCGGGAAGCCAGACGTCGTAGTAATTCCGCCGGGCGTAGTCGGTCTTGCGCACGCCGCGGGGAGGACGGCGCACGGTCCCGAGGCGGAGGCCCTCGCCGGGCGCGCGCGCGGTGCCGAGGCGGACGACGCGGATGGCCACTTCCGGGAGCCTACCGCGACTCGTTCCGGAACGAGTCCCCGCTCGGCACCGTGGGTGTGACGGTTTCGGAGGTGTCAGACCCGGAACGGGCTAGCTGAAGCGGACGGACACCAGCTTGCTCACCCCCGGCTCCTCCATGGTCACGCCGTAGAGCTGGTCGGCGATCTCCATGGTCTTGCGGCTGTGGGTGATGAGCACGAACTGCGTCTGCTCCTTGAGGCCGTCGAGCATGCGGACGAAGCGGCCGATGTTCGCGTCGTCGAGCGGCGCGTCCACCTCGTCGAGGATGCAGAAGGGCGACGGCTTGTACTGGAAGATCGCGAACAGCAGCGAGATCGCGGTCAGCGCCTTCTCGCCGCCCGAGAGCAGCATCACGCTCTGCAGGCGCTTGCCCGGCGGCTGGGCCATGACGTCGATGCCGCTCTCCAGGACATCGTCCTCGTCGAGCAGCGTGAGGCCGGCGGACCCGCCGCCGAAGAGCTGCCGGAAGATGTCGCCGAAGTGCCCGTTGATGACGTCGAACGCCTCGCGGAAGCGCTCCTTGGACGTGCGGTCGATGCGCTTGATGGCCTGGTCGAGCTCGGCGATGGAATCCAGGAGGTCCTGGCGCTGCGCGGTCAGGAAGGTGTGGCGGTCCTCGAACTCCTGTGACTGCTCGACGGCGAGGATGTTCACCGGGCCCATGCGGTCGAGCCGCTCGCGCATCTCCTGGATTTGCACCTCGACGCCGGAGATGTCGAGGGCGTTGTGCTCCTCGGTGAGCAGCGCCGCCGCCTCCGCCGCCATCATCGAGACGGCCTGGTGGCATTCGCGCCCGAGATGGTCGAGGTCGGCCCCGTTGCGGGCCTGCATCACCTCGAGCTCGGTGAGCGCCTCCTTCAGCATCTCGCGCTCGCGCCGCCGCTCCTTGAGCCCGGCCTCGCGGCCTTCGAGCTCGTTGCGGAGGTCGCGGACCCGGTCCTCGGCGAGGGTGGCCTGGCCGGCCACGCGGTCGCGATCGGTGAGCGCTTCCGCCAGCAGCCGCTCGACGTCCTGACGCTCCGCGAGCAGCTCCGCGCGGCGCTGGTCCATCTCCGCGGCGCGTGTGCGTGAGGCGGCCGCGCGGGCCTCGAGCTCCTGGTGATCGCGGGCCGCGCGCCGGCATTCGGCTTCGATGGCGACGGTGCGCTCACCGAGCGCGGCATGGAGGCTGCGCGCCTCGGAGAAACGGGCCTGCGCGGCCTCGGCGGCGGCGCGGGCTTCCGCCACCGTCGTGGCGGCGGCGGTCACGCGGGTCTGCCCCGTCTCGCGTTCGCTCTCGCCCGCGATCAGGCCCTGCTCGATCTCGCCCCGCCGGACCGCGGCCGCTCCGCGCTCGTCCTCCGCCTGCAGCCGCTCGCTGTCCAGCACGGCGGCCTTCCGGGCCAGCCGCGCGCGCTCTTCCTGGGTGGCCGCGAGGTCGTGGCGGATGGCGACCAGGTCCTTCTCCGCGGCGTGGATCTGCTCCTCGAGCGTGCGGGCCTCCGCGGTCGCGATCTCCGCCGCCTCCGCATGCTCGCCCGCGCGTAGGCGGAGCTCGGTCAGCGAAGACTCCAGCCCTTCGAGACGGCCCTGCACTTCCTTGATCTCGCGACGGGGGGCCAGCAGTCCCTTCACCGCGCGGCCGCCCTCGACCATCGACCCGCGCAGGATCTCGCCGGCGAGGGTCACGCAGGTGACCGGCCCGCGGCGGGCGACGATGGAGAGCGCCTGCTCGAGGGTCTCGACCACGAGAGCGTCCGGCAGCGAGCCCTTGATGGCTTCGGCGTGCGGGCCGCTCACGCGGAAGAGGTCGGCGATCAGTCCCCGCGCCCCCGGCTCGACCCGCGCGACGTCACGGAGCGTCGCGCATTCGTTGCGCTTCCGCGCCGAGGCGAGGGGCAGGAACGTACCGCGCCCCGCGCCCGACTCCTCGAGCCAGGCGATCCCGCGCAAGGCATGCGATGCGTCCGGCACCATCACCGCCTGCAGGCGATCGCCGAAGAGCGCCTCCACCGCGCGCTCGAACTGCGAATCCGTCTCCACCGCGTCCGCGACGACGCCGATGACCTCGATGCCGTTCGGTCCCGCCAGCAGCGCGCGCACGCCTTCGTCGAAGGCGGCGTGGGTGGCGACGATCTCTTCCAGGGACGAGAGCCGGCCCGCGAGGCTGTCGCGCTCGCTCTGCGCCGCATCCGCTTCGCGCTGCCCCATCTCCGCGGCCTGCCGCGAGACAGCCGCGCGACCCAGCGCATCCGCGCGATGACCGGAGAGCCGCGCCAGGAGCGCGTCCGCCTCTTCCTGCCGCCGCTGCGCGCCGTCGCGCATCTCGGCCACGCGGGCGCCCTCGCGCTCCATCTCCGCCGTCTCCGCGGCCAGCTTCAGCAGGTCGGCGGCGGCGCGCTCGGCGTTGGCGGTCACCGACTCCCGCGCGTTCTGCAGCGCGGCGATGCGCGAGAGCACGGACAGCTGCCCTTCGCGCGCGGACTCGAGCTCCGCCTCCGCGCGGGCCTGCGCGGCCGCGATCTCGTGCACGGCGGCTTCGGACGCGCGCGCCTCGTCCCCGGCGGTCGCGAGCTCGCTGCGCAGCCGGGCCTCTTCGGCCTGTCGCGCGACCAGGTGCTCGGCCAGCGGGCCCATGCGCGCCTCGAGCTCGCCCGCTTCGCGCCGCGCCTCGTCCGCGCGGGCCTCCGTCTCCGCGATCTGCTCCTTGCAGTAGCCGCTGCGGCCCTGGTGGCGATCCACGGCGAGGGTCAGCTCGTTCAAACGCGTGCGCACGTCCTGCAGGCGGGCTTCGTCTTCATGAAGGACGGTGCGCCGCACTTCCATCTGCGCCTCTTCCGACTCCAGCGCGATGGTGGCCGACTGCTCCCGCTCGCCCTCGGCCCCGATGCGCAGCCGGAGCGACTCCGCCTGCGCGCGAAGGTCCACGAATCGCCGGCCGTACAGGATCCGCTCGAGCGCCTGCATCTCGTCCCGGACGATGCGATACCGCCGCGCACGGCTGGCCTGGCGCCTCAGGCTGTCCAGCTGCTTCTCGACCTCGTGCACGATGTCGTTCACGCGGAGCAGGTTCTGCTGCGCGGCCTCGAGCTTCAGCTGGGTCTGGCGCCGGCGCGCGCGGTACTTGGTGATGCCGGCCGCTTCCTCGATGAGGGCGCGGCGATCCGCCGGCTTGCCGGAGAGGATCTGGCCGATCTTGCCCTGCTCGATGATCGAGTACGCCTTGCTGCCGAGCCCCGTGTCCATGAAGAGCTCGTGGATGTCGCGCAGGCGGCAGACGGCGCCGTTCATCAGGTACTCGCTCTCGCCGTTCCGGTAGAGGCGGCGGGTGACGACGCACTCGGGATTGCCGTCGGGGCTGTTGCCGTTCAGACCAGAGACCTTGAGGCTGACCTCCGCCATGCCGAGCGGCTGCCGCGACTGGCTGCCGGCGAAGATCACGTCCTCCATCGACGCCCCACGCAAGCTCTTGGCGCTCTGCTCGCCGAGCACCCAGGAGATCGCGTCCGAGATGTTGCTCTTGCCGCAGCCGTTGGGGCCCACGATCCCGGTCACGCCGCCCTTGAAGGAGAGCTCCTGGCGGTCGCAGAAGGACTTGAAACCGCTGATATCGACCTGCTCGAGGCGCATCATGAGTACAAACCCCTAGATATAGTTAGCGGACGCGGACTCTAGCACAACCTATGGGAATGTACATGGATGGACGGCGCGCCGGGGGCCGATTCGCGGACGTCCTGGTGATAAGTAGTAAGTCGTTATATTTCAGCTACTTGTAGTCTATGCGCTTGACGCGATCACCTCGACGGCGACGCCGCTGAGGGCGGCGTTTCCCGTCAGCCGGTCGACGAAGGACTCGTCCGTCACGTCGTTGGCGCTCTCGCCGGCGTGCGCCTCGGCGATGCGCAGGCGCGTCCCCGGGCGGTGATGTCCCCAGCCGTGGGGCAGGCAGACGACGCCCGCGCGCATGGCATCGGTCGCCTGCAGCAGCACATCCACCGATCCCGCGCGTGATCGCAACCGCACCATGGCG
>JANMPI010000038.1:0-2086 GCA_031369785.1 Acidobacteriota bacterium | reverse complement strand
CACGTTGCCCGGCCAGGGGTCCGTGGCGATGACGGTCAGGGTGTCGGTGACCGGGTTGTACTGGCGGACGTCAGAGGTTGCAGTCGCGCCTCCCGCGGCTGTGCCGCCGACGGTCACGATGACGCTCTGGCCGCCGATGGTGAGGACGCCGCCCACCATGTTGCAAACCTGCAGAGTGGGGTAGGCCGCCGCCTTCACCGCCCAGGCGTTGGTGGTGGGGTTGAACTCCCGCGGGTTGACGTAGTCGCTGCCCGCGGTGTCGGTCTGGCGGCCGCCCATCGCATAGAACTTCCCGTTGCCGGGGAAGAACACGCCCCAGGCGCGCGTGATGTTCGTGGGCACCGGCGTCTTCGCGACCCAGGCGCCCTGCGTATACGGGTTGCAGGCCTGCGCGGAGACCGCAGTGGGGAACGCCGCCAGCGCCGCCACCGAAAGCGCGACGGTCATGAGTAGGAACTTGCGCATAGGTACCTCCCTGTGACACTTCGGAAGACGCCTGCCCGGTCACGGATGCTCCGGACGATGATGAGCGACGGCAGGGGATTTCAAGCGGAGCCTAGTACGAAGGGCCGCCCCATGCAATGGTCTCCGCGTGGAAGCGGGGCCAGATCGACGCGGCGGCACATCGACTCCAGCCCTTCGAGCATCGCGGCGGCGACCGGACCGGGCTGGGGCTCGGGTTGTCCATTGCCCGGGAAGGCGTGGAGACGCTCGTCGCGGTGACACTCGGCTAGCCGCCGTTCAGGGGGTGAGGGGCTTCCCCTCGAGCCGCGCGATGGCCTGCCGCGCGTCGCCGATCTCGGCCATGGCCGTCTCGTAGACGTTTTCGGGATGCAGGCTTCGCCGCTGGCGCGCGATGGCCTCGAGGGCGCGGCTCAGGCAGCGGGCCGCCTCGGCGGCCGTCGCCGCATCGGCCGCCGAGCTTCGGACGGCCTGGCGGTAGAGCGCCACGAGCTGGGTCGCGATCGTATCGAGGTCGGAGGAGAGAGTGGAGCTCACCCTTCCAGAATAGCCCCCGGTTGTCGACCGTGAACGTGACGGAGATTACCTTGGCTTAATTTCGCCATCCCCTTACACTGAAAGAGTCTCGCCCGCTTCGGGTGGTGACGGTTGGAAGGGTCCCCTGACGCTTCTTCGCCAGATTCGCGCCGCTGCCTGCGCGTTGCTCGTCGTTGGGGCTCGGCCTGCCCGCGCGGCCGACCCGGACGGCCTCACGCTCGATCTCACCGGCGACCGCGCCGCGGTCACGCTCGGCGCGACGCGCACCGCGTGGTGGAGTGGCCGCGCGCAGCTGACCTACCGCCGCGAGCAGAAGGGCGGCGCGTTCGTCGCCGTCGAGCCCCTGCGGCGATTCGACCGCACGGACACGACGTTCATCGCCGCCGGCTGGCGGCATGCGGGCGGGTGGTCCCTATACGGCGAAGCGGGAGCGACGCCGCACGCGGACTTCCACTACCGCCGCTCCGGCGAGGTCGAAGTGTTCCGCCGGCTGTCCGGCCCGTGGGTGCCGCACGTGAGCTATCGGTACTTCGCTTTCCCCGGGCAGAACGTCTCCCTGATCCAGCCCGCGGTGACGCGCTACGGTGGGCGCAGCGAGATCCTCGCGCGTGTCAGCTGGGCCGACAACACGACGACCGGCGTGCATTCGACGGCGGCGTTCGTGCGCGCGCGCTATGACGTCACTCCGCGCGTGACGGTGGGCGCCGGCGTCGCGGCGGGCGAGCGCATCTTCGACGTGACCGCGCTCCCGCGCGATCCCGCGCCGGGATGGGTCGCCTTTGCCGAGGCGCGCCTCGCCGTGGGCGCGCGCGACAGCGTCGGCATCGTCGCGCGTCTGGCCGCCGAAGGATCGACCTTCGATCAGTCCGCGGTCGGCGTCACCTACCGGAGGCGCTTCTGACCGGCCTCGGCGCATTCGCTCCGTGGGTCGCCGCGTTCGCCGCCATCGCGTGGGCAGCCCTCGCGGCCTGGCTCCTCGTCGATCGCGCGATCCACGACCGGCGCGGCCGCACCCTGCGGATGGCATGGCGACGGCTGCGTCCTTCCGCCGAGGACACCGCCCCCGCGCCCGGCGCGCGCAGCGTGC
>JANMPI010000570.1:0-16945 GCA_031369785.1 Acidobacteriota bacterium | reverse complement strand
GGCCACCTGATGGTCTCGCGCTGCGCGCTGTACCTTCCCGTGGCCGGTGGGCTGGCCTGCGTGCACGAGCGGGGGCTGCGGAACGAAGGCGAGCGGCCCGTGTTCGCGCCGGCGGACGCGGCGCCGGTGCTGGAGGCCCTGCGCCAGCCGGCCGCGGTGGCCGACCTTCCCGCGGGCCCGATCCGCGCGCGTCTGATGGCGACGCGCATGGCGCTCGCGATCCCGCTCGGCCTGGGCACGCAGACGGAAGGGCTGCTGGCCGTCGGCGATCGCCTTTCCGGCGCGCCGTTCACCGAGGAGGACGGGGAGTTCGCCCAGGCCCTCGGCCGCCAGGCGATGGCGGCCCTCGAAACCGTGCGCCTCCATCGCATCAGCCTCGAGAAGCAGCGGCGCGATCGCGAGATGCAGCTGGCCCGCGACATCCAGCGCAGCCTGTTCCCGCATTCCTGGCCGGACATTGCCGGCTTCGAGGTCGCGGCCGAGAACCGGTCCTACTTCGAGGTCGGCGGCGACCACTACGACGTGATCCCCCTCGAGGGCGGCCGCATTGCGCTCGCCATTGCCGACGTCTCGGGAAAGGGCACGCCGGCCAGCATCCTCATGGCCTCCGTGCACGCGTCGCTGCGCGCGCTGGCGGGAACGTCCACGCTCCCCGTCCTGATGACGCGCCTCAACCGGTTCCTCTACGACAACACGGAGGCGAACCGCTACGTGACGCTGTTCTACGGCGAGCTCGACCCCGCCGCGCGGCGCTTCGAGTACGTGAACGCCGGCCACGTCCCGCCGTTCCGCCTGCGCAACGGCGGCGCGGTCGATCGGCTGGAGGCGGGCGGGCCCGTGCTCGGCCTGCTCGACGAGGTGGCGTTCGAATGCGGCGAGGTGCGCCTCGCGCCGGGCGACGTGCTGGCCATGCTCACCGACGGCGCCACCGAGGCGCTGTCCCCGGACGACGAGGAATTTGGCGACGAGCGCGTGGTGGCGGCGCTCGCGACGTCCCATCGCGCGCCGGCGACGCGCGCCCTCAGCCACCTGCTCACCACGGTGGAGGCGTGGACGGGGGCCGCCGGCTGCACCGACGACCTGACCGCCATGCTCCTGAAAGCGCTATGACCCTGAACCTGCACAACACGCTCACCGGCGCCGTCGAGCCTTTCGCCCCCGAGCATCCCCCCGAGGTCCGCATGTATGTCTGCGGCCTCACCGTCTACGGCCGCGGGCACATCGGCAACTACCGGTCCATGGTGGCCACGGACCTGCTGCGCCGGACCCTCGAGTACAAGGGATGGCAGGTCCGCGAGGTCATGAACATCACGGACGTCGACGACCGCATCATCGCCCTCGCCGCCCAGGCCGGCTCCGACCTGCAGACGTTCACCGCCGCCCACATCCGTTCCTTCGAGGAGGACCTGGCGTCGATGCGCATGGAGCGGCCCGAGATCGTCCCCCGGGCGACCGAGCACATCCCGGAGATGATCGCGCTCATCGAAAGCCTGCGGGAGCGCGGGCACACGTACGACGCCGACGGGAGCGTCTACTTTCGGATCGCATCGTTCCCGGAGTACGGAAAGCTGTCGCGCCTCGACGTCGCGGGGATGAAGGCGGGCGCGCGGGTCGACACCGACAAGTACGACAAGGAGAACGCGCGCGACTTCGTCCTCTGGAAGGCCAAGGAGGACGAGCCGGCGTGGGCGCAGTGGGATGCGCCGTTCGGGCGCGGCCGTCCCGGGTGGCACATCGAGTGCTCGGCGATGGGGATGAAGTATCTCGGGGAGACCTTCGACCTCCACTGCGGCGGGGTCGACCTCATCTTCCCGCACCACGAGAACGAGATCGCGCAGAGCGAGGCGGGAACGGGCAAGCCGTTCGTCCGGCACTGGACGCACGTCGAGCACCTGATGGTGGACGGCGAGACGATGTCCAAGAGCAAGGGAAACTTCTACACGCTCCCCGACGTGCTCGCGAAGGGCCACCGCCCGGAAGCCATCCGCTACCTGCTGCTGGCCGCGCACTATCGCAGCCAGCTGAATTTCACCTGGGAAGGGCTGCAGCACGCCGCGAGCGCCCTGGAGCGCATCCACGGCTTCGCGCGAAGGCTGGCCGAGGTCGAAGGCCCGGGACCGGCGACGGATGCGGTGCGCGAGACGGCGCAGAAGGCCTCCGCGGAGTTCGACCGGGCCCTCGGCGACGACCTCAACACGCCGGAGGCGCTGGCCGCCGTCCACTCCCTGGTGAGCGAAGGCAACGCGCTCCTCGCCGCGGGGGTGGTGACGCTCGAGGGCGCTTCGGTGCTGCGCAAGGCGCTCGAAGAGATGGACAGCGTGTTCGCGGTCTACTTCCCGTCCGAGGACAGCCTGTCCGGCGAAGAGCAGGCGCTCTACGACGCGCGCCAGGCCGCTCGCGTCCGCCACGATTTCGCGGGCGCCGACGACGCGCGCAAGAAGCTCGAAGCGAAGGGGGTCGTCCTCGAGGACATGCCGAAGGGCACGCGGTGGAGGAGAAAGCGCTGAACGGCCTCGTCGCACGCCTCCGCGGTCCGCACGCCGGTGACGCCGGGGAGGCACTGGCCTGCCGTCATCTGGAGGATCAGGGCATGAGGATCGTGGCCCGCAACTTCCGCTGCCGCGCGGGCGAGATCGACGTCATCGCCCGCGACGGGGAAGTCACGGTGTTCGTCGAGGTGAAGGACCGCCACGGCCGGTCGCACGGCGAGGGTCACGAGAGCGTGACGTGGGGAAAGCGCCGGCGCGTCGTGCGGGCCGCGCGGCTCTACGCGGCGGCGCACGGGTTGTCGGAGTCGCCGATCCGCTTCGACGTGATCTCGATCGAGCGCGATCCGCAGGGCGACCGCCTCCGTCACGACCGGGGCGCCTTCGACGCCGACGGCCGCTAGACCAGCGTGGACCCGAACGAGAGGTTGGAGCGGGAAACGGGATTCGAACCCGCGACTTCGACCTTGGCAAGGTCGCACTCTACCACTGAGCTATTCCCGCACCGCAGACGAAGGCTCGACGTCCATCCTACAAAACCTCCGCGCCGCGCGCAACAATCAGGACGGCGCAGGCGCTGAGGCAGCGCGATGATGTCCGATGCGCCGGGGGCGGTCAACACGTCTAGGAACGGTTGAACGATCGGGGCTGGGCAACGCGCCTCATGTTGGCGTCGATCGGCCTCGTCGCGGCCGCCGTTCTGGTCGGCGCGCCCCTCGTCGGCTGGCCTCGCGTTGTGCGATTGCCCGCGGTCCTGGTGCCCGCTTTCATGCTTGCTTTGTTGGCGACACGGCCGTGGCGTTGGCGCGAAGCGAGGGTTGGCGAGACGGATTGGCAACCGTCCGCTCGCGTCGTATGGGCCGCTGCCGTCGTCGCCGGACTCGTCCTCTTCTGGATCGTCTTGACCCGGTTTCGCTCCGGTGAGATCAACGCGGTCGATTTCACCGTCTACTACGACCGGCCGTGTTTCCAGACGGTCAATGGCCGGCCGTTGTTGGTCGAGGCCTCTGACTCTCCAGGGTTCTCCGATCGCAGCGAGCTTGCCGACCATGCCTACTGGGGGATGCTCGCGATTTGTTCGATCTACGCTGTTCACCCCAGCCCGCTGTGGCTACTGGCGCTTTCGGTGATTGCCGTCGTCCTGGGCGCGATGTACGTCCTGCGGATCATGCAGCGCCTGGACATGGGGGGGGCGCTGGCGAGCGCGACCGCGCTGGCCTTCCTATTGAACGACAACACGGCTCGAACGCTGCAGTACGGCTTCCATCCCGAGGTGCTCTACGCATGGCTCATTCCCTGGATGATCGACGCGGGGCTGCGCGGGGCGCGCAGACCGTTCCTGGTGGCGACCCTGGCCTGCGTCATGGTGAAGGAGGATGCGTGCCTGGTGCTCTTCGCAGCATCGGTCGCGCTGGCGCTTTACAGATTTCGAGCGATGACCCGGACGGACCGCCTCCTTTTCCTCGTGCTGCCCACCGCCCTCGCGTTCGGCAATCTGGCCGTCTACTACGGTCGCGTGTTGCCCGCGCTGACCGGAGACAGCCGCCCGACCTATGCGCTTTTCTGGTCGAACTACGGCGACACCCCGGTGGCCGCACTCGTCGGCATGGTGACGCATCCGGGCCGCGTCCTCGCGAGCACGATGACATCGGCATTCTTCACGAAGGTGATGCTGCCTCACCTGTTCTTGCCCCTGGTCGGTTGGCGATGGGCGCTTGGTATCGTCCCGATCGTCCTTCTCTACGGCGCGTCGGCCAACGACCAGGTGCGCGAGTTCGGGATCTATTACGCCATCGTCCTCGTCCCGTTCCTCGTCCTCGGGGCCTCGACGGGCGCGCTCACTCTCGCACGCCGGCTCGTCGCGGACGCTCGGCATTCGCGGCACTTGGCGGCAGGCCTGATCGTGCTGGGCGCGCTGCTCGTCGGCAGCGGGAACCGTGGCTACTCCCTGCGACCCTGGAAGGGTCAGATCACCGCCGTTCCGGAAGCTCTCGCACGGCTCGACAGTGAGCGCGTGGTGCTGGTCCAGAGCGGCCTCTATCCGCATGCGGGGTACGACCCGCGCTTCCGGCTGCTCACCCCGGAGACCCTCCACGACCCCGGCGATGCCGGCGCAGCGGTCCTGCTTGCCAGGGGCGTGGGCGCTTATCCGTTCCGGGCCGCCGATATCGACGAGATGAGCCGGCTTCCGCCGATCTCCGCCATGCCGGCTGGTATCGTCGCGGTCCGGTTGCCGGAGGCAGCCGCTCGCTGATCGTCTTCGAAAGAGCATCGGAGCGGAGGCAGGTCGGGTTGGAGGTGGCGAGCGGAGTCGAACCGCTGAATAGAGGTTTTGCAGACCTCCGCCTTGACCACTTGGCTACGCCACCCTTCGAGGGCGAGACGACCACTATAACCGAAAGTCTTTGGTGCGCGTCCTCGGCAGGTGACGGGTGTCATGCGGAAAGACAACCGCCGCCGCGCGTAAGTGACTCGAATCCCGGCGCTTCGGCGCGGATCGCCTCTGGCACTGTTCCTGCTCTGCTCGCGCGCAGCGGCCGGCAAACGCCGGCGACGCGAAAGGAGAGCAGCACCATGACGCGAGCGCGCGCCATCATCATCGGGTTGGGCCTCATGCTCATCGCTCCGGGGAGCACATTCGCCTCCGGCATCGAGCTTCGGGTCGGCGGCTTCGCACCGCGGGGCCACAGCGATCTCTTCTCCGACGTGAACGAGCTGTACGGCGTCCGCAAGCAGGACTTCCAGGGCGTGACCGGCGGCCTCGAGTGGAGCTTCAACGCCACCGATCACGTCGAGCTCGGGCTCCACGCCGATGGGTACGGGCGCACCGTCTCGAGCAGCTATCGCGACTTCGAGCGCGGGGACGGGAGCCCCATCTTCCAGGACCTGCAGCTGAACGTCGTTCCCGTCGGGTTCACCGTGCGCATCCTGCCCGCCGGACGCCACGCGCGCGTTTCGCCGTACGTGGCCGCCGGCGCCGACGTCTTCTTCTACAAGTACGAGGAGCAGGGAGAGTTCATCGACTTCTTCGACGACGACCTGCCGGTCTCCACGGATGCGTTCGTGTCCGAAGGCGCCACCGGCGGCTTCCACGTCGCCGCCGGCCTGCGGGTGCCGGTCAGCCGCGACTTCAGCGTGACCGGCGAGGTGCGCTATCAGCAGGCGCGGACGCGGATGAGCGACGATTTCTCGCAAAACCGCATCGATCTGTCCGGCGTGAGCGGCACGGTGGGGGTGCGTCTCCGCTTCTAGCGGCGGCAGTCGGACCGGCGTTCCGGGCTAACATCGGACCACGTCATCCGCTCATGGATCCTCCACCACCGCGATGGACGTGGCCACGACCCCGGCCCGCCTCCTCGTCCGCCTCGAGGCGGTCGAGCAGCTGTACGACCGGAAGATCCGCATCCTCGGACCGATCGACCTCGAGGTCCGCGAGGGGGAGTTCCTCTCCCTCGTCGGGCCCTCGGGCTGCGGCAAGAGCACGCTGCTGCGCATCGTCGCCGGCGTGCTGGCGCCGACGCGGGGCACGGTGCGCCTCGCCGACCGCCCGCTCGTGGGCGTCAACCACGGCGCGGCGATGGTCTTCCAGTCCTTCGCCCTGTTCCCCTGGCTCACCGTCGTCGACAACGTCGCGGTGGGCCTCGAGGCCCGCGGCGTCGGGCTCGCGCTCCGCCTGAAGCGCGCCGAGAAGTACATCGACCTCGTCGGCCTGTCCGGCTACGAGCGCGCCTACCCGAAGGAGCTGTCGCGCGGCATGAAGCAGCTGGTCGGCCTCGCGCGGGCCCTCGCCGTCGAGCCCGAGCTCCTCTGCATGGACGAGCCGTTCTCGGCCCTCGACGTGCTGACGGCGCGGACGATGCGTGATCTGGTCCTCGACCTCTGGGCCTCGCCCGAGGTCACCACGAAGAGCATCCTGCTCGTCACCCACAGCATCGAGGAGGCCGTCACCCTGTCCGACCGCGTGACCGTTCTCAAAGCCAACCCCGGCCGCATCGTGGATTCCGTCGACCTGCGCGCCCTGCCGCGGCCGCGCCGCGCCGACGCCCCCAGCGTCCGCGAGACGGTCGACCGCATGTACGGCCTGCTCGCGTGAACAGGAGGTAATCGTGGCCGCGTCGTCGTCATCATCCTGGGAGCCGCTGCCGCACGCCCCGATCGGGATGGTGCTCGGCCTGCTCGAGCACCTGAAGGAGGCGCCCGGCCAGAAGGAGGACCTCTACAAGCTGGGGGGGCCGCTCGGCTACGAGCTCGACGACCTGCTGCCGGTGACGGAGGCGGCGAAGCGGCTCGGCCTCGTGAAGATCGCGTCGGGAGACATCGAGCTGACCGCGGACGGGCGGCGGGTCGCGGCGGCGGAGGAGCCGGAGCGGAAGGAGCGTCTGCGCGCGCGGCTGCGCGACCTGCCCTTGATCGCGGCGGTGCGCAAGGCGGTCGACCAGAGCGAGGACGGCCGCGCACCCAAGCAGGCCTTCATCGCCCTGCTCTGCGAGCACTTCTCATCGGCGGAGGCGGAGCGCCAGGTCGCGACCGCGGTCGACTGGGGTCGTTACGGAGAGCTGTTCGACTTCGACCCCGAAGCCGAAGAGTTCCTGCGCGCTCCTTAGTGCGTCAGCATGAAAGATGAGCGGCATCCTCCTCTGGATCCAGACCGTCCTCATTCCGACCCTCGGTCCCTTCGGGCTCTTCGTGGTGGCGTTCTTCGACTCGTCGTTCCTGAGCGTGCCCGAGATCAACGACGTGCTCGTGGTCTCCTCGGCGGCGGCGCGCCCGGCGACGGCCTGGATGTACGTTGCCGCCGCCACCTTCGGATCGCTCGGCGGCTGCTCGGCCCTCTGGTACATCGGCCGCCGCGGCGGGGAGGCGCTCCTGGTGCGGAAGTTCGGCCGCGATCGCGTCGACCAGACCCGCGCCGCCTTCAAGAAGTGGGACATCCTCGCCCTCGCCATTCCCGCCATGCTGCCCCCGCCGATGCCCTTCAAGATCTTCGTCCTCTCGTCCGGGGTCTTCGGGCTGCCGTATCGCCGGTTCGCCCTCACCCTCATCGTGGCCCGCGGCCTGCGCTACATTTTCTGGGGCTTCATGGGCGCGATGTACGGCGACGAGGCGCTGGCGCTTCTCCGGCGCTTCGACCGCTGGTTCGACGATCGCGCCGCGATGCT
The DNA here is from genome assembly GCA_031369785.1 of Acidobacteriota bacterium. GTDB lineage: Bacteria > Acidobacteriota > Vicinamibacteria > Fen-336 > Fen-336 > JANMPI01. Next base: position 9,300 of record JANMPI010000570.1, on the reverse strand, counting down.
GCTCTACGTCGCGATCGCCGTCGTCGTGCTGGCGCTCGCGCTCTACTTCGCGCTCCGCAGACCGGAGAGGCCCGCCGGCACGCCTCTGCTATGATCCTTGGCGGGGGAGGGGCCACGGGCGCATGAACATCACACGGGTGGGTACGGTCAGTCTCGGGGTCCTCGCCGGCTGCACGCTCGCGGGCGGCCTCTTCGGCGGCCGGGCCCTCGCCGGCACCACCGGCCTTTCCGATCAGCTGCGGCTCTACACCGCCATGGTGGCCGCGGTCGAGGAGAACTACGCCGGCGACGCCAAGACGGACAAGCTCGTCTCGTCCTCCATCCGCGAGATGCTGCGCACCCTCGATCCCCACTCCAATTTCCTCGAGACCAAGGAGTACACGACCCTCCAGGAGCGCCAGAAGGGCTCGTACTACGGCCTCGGGATCACCGTGCAGTCCATCGACGGAAACATCACCGTCGTCTCGCCCTTCGAGGGCACGCCCGCCCACAAGCTGGGCATCCGGGCCGGAGACGTGATCAGCAAGATCGAGGGCGAGGACGCGCGCGGGATGACCATCGACGACGCCGTGAAGCGCCTGCGCGGGCCCAAGGGCACCCCGGTGCACATCACGGTCGTGCGGCAGGACTACGACGAGCCGCTCGAGTTCACCGTGCTCCGCGACGAAATCCCGCTGCACTCGGTGCCGTACTTCTTCATGGCCAACGCCAGCACCGGCTACATCCGCCTCCAGGACTTCAACGAGACGACCTCCTGCACGCCGCGCGACGGCAAGGATTGCGAGCGCGAGCTCGAGCACGCGATGAAGACGCTCCTCGACAAGGGCGCGACGTCGCTCCTCCTCGACATCCGCGACAATCCGGGCGGGCTTCTCGACCAGGCCTTCGCGGTCTCCAATCGCTTCCTTCACAAGGGCCAGCTCGTGGTCTTCACGCGCGGCCGGACCCGTCGCGACGAGTCGAGCTACGTGACCGAGGCGGAGAGCCGCTACGCCGACCTGCCGCTCGTCGTCCTGACCTCGAAGCACAGCGCGAGCGCTTCCGAGATCGTGGCCGGCGCGATCCAGGACCACGACCGCGGGCTCATCGTGGGCGAGACGACGTTCGGCAAGGGCCTCGTGCAGACGATCATGCCGCTCCGGAACATCCGCGGCTACGCGCTCGCCCTCACCACCGCGCGCTACTACACCCCTTCGGGCCGCTCGATCCAGCGCGACTATGGCTCGACCGCGCTCGAGGACTACGTCTCCCCCAAGGAGCGCCGCGGCTGCGGCGAGGCGGGGACGGACGCGAAGCTGACCGACGCCGGCCGCAAGGTCTACGGCGGCGACGGCATCACCCCCGACTACTGCGTGGAGCCGGAGGCGCCGACCAAGTTCGTCTCGTACCTGATCGCGAAGCAGGCCATCAACGGCTTCTCGCGCGGGTTCGCGGCCACCGGCACCACCGGCGGGGCGGAGGTCGCGGGCGCGGGGTCGCGCTCCGGGCCCGCTCCGGCCAGGGTCCGCATCGTCACCCGCGACTTCAAGGTCGACGAGAAGACGGTCACCGAGTTCCGCGCCTATCTCGACCAGCGCAAGCTCAAGTACACGCCGGAGGACCTGACCGCCAATCGCGTGGCCATCGAGCGGCTGCTCGCCGAGGAAGTCCTCCGCCAGGTGTTCGGCGAGGGCGAGGCGCGGAAGCGCAGCATGGCCTGGGACCCGCAGGTCGTGAAGGCGCTCGAGCTCATGCCCCGGGCGGAGCAGCTCCTGCGCGACCCCCAGCGGTTCGTGACCACGTATGCGGCGGAGTCCCACGGAGGGCGTCCCCAGGCCCACTAGGGCGTGCTATCCTCCGCGGCCTCGGAGGCAAACATGTTCACGCGCGTCGGCCGCTTCTTCAAGGCGATCGTAAACGCCATCCTCGGCGAGGCGGAGGGGCAGATTCCCCTCTCCATGCTCGAGGAAGCGACCCGCGAGATGCTGGACAACCTGCGGACGCTGCGGGAGGCGACCGCCACCACCATCGCCTTCGAGACCCGCGCCAAGCGGGACGTCGATGCGCAGAAGGCCCGCGTGAAGGCCCTCGAGCGCCAGGCCGAGGACGCGCTCAAGGCCGGCAACGAGAAGCTGGCCCGGCGCGCGCTGCAGCTCCAGATGGAAGCCAAGGAGACCATGGAGCGCGCGGACGCCACGTACAAGGCGGCCAAGCTGCGCGGCGACAACTCGCGTGGCCGGCTGAAGGTCGAAGAGGAGCGCGTCCAGGGGAAGATTCGCCAGCTCGGCGAGCTGAAGTCGGTGCACGCCATGAACGAGGCGCAGCGCCGGATGCAGGACATCACCGACGAGTACAACATCGACGGCGCGGTCTCGGTATTCGACAAGACCGCGGGCTCGATCCAGGAGCAGGCGGACAAGCTCTCCGCGATGGACACGATCGCGGTGTCGGAGGGCGAGGACCTCGATCGCCAGCTGGCCGCCATCAGCCAGAAGGGCGAGGTCGATTCCGCACTCGACGCGCTGAAGGCGCGGCTCGCCGAGTCCCCGGGGACCACGGCCACGCCGGCCAGGACGAAGGACAAGGTCTCGTCCACCTTCGACGAGTAGGCCCGAAGCTCCGTTGATGTCCCAGCCGATCGTGGCGCGGGGCGTCCGCGTCCACAACCTGAAGAACATCGACGTGGTGATCCCGACCGGCCGCCTGGTCGTGATCACCGGCGTCTCCGGCTCGGGGAAGAGCAGCCTCGCCTTCGACACGCTCTACGCCGAGGGCCATCGCCGCTACGTCGAGAGCCTGTCCGTCTACGCGCGGCAATTCCTCGATCGCATCGAGCGGCCGGCCCTCGACTCGATGGACGGGATCTGCCCCGCGGTCGCCATCCGCCAGCGCCCGCCGGCGCGGAACCCGCGATCGACGGTGGCCACCGCGACCGAGATCCACGATCACCTGCGCCTCCTGTTCGCCCGGGCGGGGCGGACGGTGTGCCCGACCTGCGCGACCGTCGTTTCGCGCGACACCGCGGAGACGGTCGCGGACCGGATCGCGGCCCTGCCGCCCGACGCGCGCGCGATGGTGGTGTTTCCCGCCCCCGTCGGGGGCACGCCCATGACGGACATCGTCGATCGCTTGCGCAAGCGCGGGTTCCGCCGCGTCCTGGCCGGCGAGGAGACGGTCGACGTCGAGGCCCTCGAGGCGCCCGGAGCCGCCCTCGGCGACCCGCTCCTCGTCGTGGTCGACCGCATCACGTCCGCGGCGGCGTCGCGGGCGCGCGTCACCGAAGCGGTCTCCACGGCGTTCGTGGAGGGGATGGGCCGCGCCCTGGTCAAGGTCGTGGGCGGGCCGCTGCTCGCATTCTCGGAAGCCTTCGAGTGCGCGCGCTGCGGCCTCGCGTTCGAGGAGCCGCAGCCGCGCCTCTTCTCCTTCAACAATCCCTTCGGCGCCTGCCCGACCTGCCACGGCTTCGGCAACCTCATCGAGATCGACCAGGAGCTCGTCGTCCCCGATGCCGGCCAGACGCTGGCCGGGGGCGCCATCGAGCCGTGGAATCGCCCGCGTTACCGGGCGGTCGTGGCGGAGATGAAGCGCTTCGCGCGCCGTCACGCGATCCCGCTCGACGTTCCGTGGTCAGCACTTCCCGAGGAGGATCGCCGCCTGGTCCTCGAGGGGGACGAGGAGTTCCAGGGGGTCATCGGGTTCTTCCGCGGGCTGGAGGCCAGGAAGTACAAGGTGCAGGTCCGCGTCTTCCTGAGCCGCTATCGCGGATATCAGGCCTGCCCCGACTGCGCGGGAAAGCGGCTCCGCAAGGAGGCCCTCCACGTCCGCGTGGGGGGGCTGGACATCGACGCCGTGTGCGCGCTGTCCGTCCGCGAGGCGCTGGCCTTCGTCGCCCGCGTCGGCGCGGAGGCGGAGGATTCCGTGTCCACCGACCGCGTGCTTCCGGAGCTGCAGCGGCGCCTGCGCTATCTCTCGGAAGTGGGCCTCGACTACCTGACCCTCGGCCGCACGTTTTCCACGCTCTCCGGCGGCGAGGCGCAGCGGATAGCCCTCGCGTCCGCCCTCGGCACGGGGCTCGTGGGCACCCTGTACGTCCTCGACGAGCCGTCGGTGGGGCTCCACCCGCGCGACACCGGGCGCCTGATCACGATCCTGCAGGCGCTGCGCGATCAGGGGAACACGGTGGTCGTGGTCGAGCACGACCGCGCGATCATCCGCGTCGCCGATCACGTCATCGACCTCGGCCCCGGCGCGGGTGACCAGGGCGGCCGCGTCGTCTTCTCGGGCAGCTGCGCCGCGCTCCTCGACGAGGGGCGGAGCCTCACCGCCAAGTACCTGCGCGGCGAGCTCGGCAGCGGGGCCCGCGGCGCGCGGAAGCGGCCGGGGGCGGCCGCGATCGTCATCCGCGGCGCCCGCGCGCACAACCTGAAGGGCCTCGACGTGCGCATCCCGCTGGGCGGAATGACCTGCGTCACCGGCGTCTCCGGCTCCGGCAAGTCGACGCTGGTGCACGAGGTGGTGAGCGCGGCGCTTCGTCGCGACCCGCGGGCGGACGACGCCTCCGCGGCGGAATGGGACTCGGTGACGAGCGTGGAGCCGATCGCGGAGGTCATCGTGGTCGACCAGTCGCCGATCGGGCGCACGCCGCGCTCGAACCCCGTCACCTACGTGAAGGCGTTCGATCCCATCCGCGAGCTGTTCGCGTCGACGCCCGACGCGCGCGACCGCGGTTTGACCGCGAGCCACTTCTCGTTCAACGTTCCCGGCGGGCGCTGCGAGGCCTGCTCCGGCGACGGGCAGGTTCGCGTGGACATGCAGTTCCTGGCCGACGTCTCCCTGGTCTGCGAGGCGTGCGGCGGCACGCGCTATCGACCGGAAGTGCTCGAGGTCGAGTGGCGGGGGCGGTCCATCGACCAGGTGCTCGACATGACGGTGCAGGACGCGCTCCACTTCTTCGCCGGGCAGCAAGCCGTCGCCCGGCGCCTGAAGCTCTTCGCGGAGATCGGCCTCGGCTACCTGCGCCTCGGCCAGCCCGCGACGACGCTTTCGGGGGGCGAGGCCCAGCGCGTGAAGCTGGCCGTCCATCTCTCGCGCCGTCCGGGCGACCAGGTCCTCTACGTCCTCGACGAGCCGACGACCGGGCTGCACATGGCGGACATCGCCGAGCTCGTGGCCTGCCTGCGGCGGCTGCGCGAGAGCGGCGCCACGCTGCTCGTCATCGAGCACAACATGGACGTCGTCAAGCACGCGGACTGGGTGATCGACCTCGGGCCCGAAGGCGGGGCCGCCGGCGGGCATCTGCTCTTCGAAGGAACGCCCGAGGCGCTGGCCGGACGCGCGGATGGGACCGGCCCCTACCTGAAGGAAGCGCTGGCGGGTGAGCGCGCGGCGGTTTTGTTATGATCCCCTTCGTGCGAAACGCCGCCGCCGTCGCGTTCGTCGTGCTCGCGGCGCTTTCCGCGGACGCGGCGGCGAAGCCGTCGTTCGAGGACCTGGTCGCGAACCTGAAGAGCCCCAACGCGGCCACGCGCCAGGAAGCGGCGGCCGCCCTCGGCAAGAGCCGGCGACGCGAGGCGGTGACCCCGCTGGCCGCGCTCGTCCGCGATCCCGAGGATCGCGTGCGCCTCGAGGTCGTGCGCGCCCTGCGCGCGCTGCGCGATGTCTCCGGCATTCCCGCCCTCGTCACGTCGCTCTCCGACGGCAACCGCGAGGTCCGCGAGGAGGCGATCGGCACGCTGGTCGAGATCTACACCGAGCGCGATCGCGTCGGCCCCGTCGGGCGCTTCCTCGAGCTCTTTTCCGACGAGTACGACCGCACCACCATCGCGCCCTACGCGGTCGTCGATCCCGTGGTCGAGCGCGGGCTGGCGGGCGCGCTGCGCGACTCCGAGCCCGTGATCCGCGAGCAGGCCGCCCTCGCCCTCGGCATCCTGAACGCGCGGTCGGCGCTTCCCGCGCTGGCCACTGCCCTCAAGGACCCGGATCCCGGCGTCCGCGGCGCCGCCGCCACGGCCATCGGAAAGGTGGGCGCCTCTTCCGACGGCGCGGCGCTCGTTCCGCTGCTGGCCGATGACGATGCCGAGGTCCGCAATCGCGTCCTGCAGGCGGTCGGCGTGCTGAAGGTGCGAGAGGCCGGGAGCCCGCTCCGCCAGATGTACGAGGCCAACCGCCGGCGCGAGTCGGCGGTCCGCGTCCTGTCCGCGCTCAGCCGCATCGCCGATCCCGCGCAGGCCGATCTGTTCCAGGAAGTGGTGCAGGACCCGGACCCGGAGCGCAAGCGGCTCGCCATCGAAGGGCTCGGCCGCATCTCGGATGCGCCGCGGCTGCCCGCCTTCAAGAAGGATTACCAGCGCGAGAAGACCGACGAGCTGCGGCTCGCGTACAGCTTCGCGCTCACGCTCCTCGGCGACCGCGCGTTCGTGGACACGATCGTCCTCAACCTTCCCTCGCGCACCCTCGGCGCCCGCAGCCGCAACTACCTGCTCGAGATGGGCTCCGACGTGCTGCCCGACCTCTACCCGTACCTCTCCGATCCCGATCCCGAGATCCGCGCCGCGCTCTGCGACGTCATCGCGCTCATCGGGGACGCGGACGCCCTCGCGCGCCTGAGCCCGCTCATCAACGACCCGAGCCCGCGGGTTTCGGACCGCGCGAACCGCGCCGTCGAGCGCCTGCGCCGCGGGCAGGCCGCGCGGGCGACGGGGGGCTAGGCGGCGATGCCGCCCCGGCTGTCCATCCTCGCGATCGCCTCGATTGTGCTCGCGGGATGCGGCGGGACGGCGCCCCCCAGCGCCCCCCCTCCGTCGCCGGCGCCGACGGAGAACCCCGCCGTTGGCCAGGCGCGCGCGCTCTTGAAGCAAGCGGAGTCGGCCCCGCTGCCGACACCGCTGCCTCCGCCGTCGCCGCTCCCGCGCGGGTGGAAACCGCAGCCGGCGCCGGAGCTGAAGCCGGAGGAGATCGAGGCCATCCGGCTCCTCGAGCAGGCCGCCGCCGCCGATCCACGCCGGCGGCCGGCCCACGAAATGCTCGCGCGGACGCTGGAGCGAGTAGCACTTGGCCAGCACGAGCGGGAAGTGGCCGCGCGCGGGAAGAAGACGCCGCTCCCGGGGCCGCCCGATCAGGGCGTCGACGTGAGCCCCGCCCGCGTCGCGCGCGCCTACCGCGCCGCCATCGAGGGTGACGCGGCCGCGGTGGATCTCTTCGACCCGCTGATCGCGTTCGCGTCGCAGGCCGACGACCTCGACACCATGGACTGGGCGTACCGCGAGCTCATCCGCCGGGTGAAGGAAAAGGACATGACGGGCCCGCTCGTCCGCTACGCCGATTTCCTGCTCGAGCGCCGGCGGGATCCGCTGGCCGCGGCCGAGCAGTACCGCGGCGCGCTCCTCTGGATGCCCGAGGACCGCGTCACCCGCGGCAAGGTGGCCGACATCTATCTCCGCCTGGCGAAGGAGGACTACGACCGCAGCGCGTACGCCGGGGCCGAGGTGCGGCTCGGCGAGGCCGCGAAGTTCGTCGACGATCCGCAGTCGCCGCAAGGGCGCGTGCTGGCCGACTATCGCCAGCGCTTGGCCACGATCCGCCGCTAGGCGGCGGCGGGCCGCCTAGTAGAGGTTGCGGCCCTGCCCGTTCTCGTCGATGAAGATGAGGCCGACTTCCCGCGGGTTGCCGGGGTTGTCGAAGTGGCTGACCGCCTCGCCTCCCACCTTCAGCCGGTCCGCGGTGAGCCCCTCGGTCGGGGTGCCGACGATGTAGGGGTCGTAGATCACCACCGCGTGGGGCTGGCCCCGGGGCGGGAAATTGACCGGGACGTTGGTCGCCACCCCGCGCCACAGGAACCGCCCGGGCTGGGGCCGGAGAAAGAATTCCTCGCCGGGGCGCATCCAGCTCCCGAAGAAGACCACGTTGTCGTCGCAGCGCGGCGACCCGGGGGCGCAGCCGTTGGGCTGCAGGTACTCGATGGTGACCGAGACCGTCCGCGGCGGGGCCAGCGGCTCGGGGTCGACGGGGCCGTCGAGGTGGTAGTTGTCGCAGGCCGTGAACAGCAGGCACAGGGCCAGGACGCGAAGCAGGTTCGGACGCGGCATTGTGGGCATTTCCCTCGCTATTGCCACCCGACAGGCATGGTAGCATGCGCCCCCTCCATGCTGGATGCGCCGATCGGACCCATCCTCGTCATCGACGACGATGAAGCGGTGCGCAAGACCAGCGTCGACCTGCTGCAGGCGCGCGGACACACCGCGATAGCCGCCTCTTCCGTGCGCGAGGGGCTCCGGATGTTCGCCGACATCCACCCGGTGCTCGTCCTCCTGGACCTGAAGCTCCCGGACGGGACCGGCATCGACGTCCTGCGCGAGCTGCAGCGGCAGGCGCCGGGGACTCCGGTCGTCGTCATCTCCGGACGGGGAAGTGTCGCCGAGGCGGTGGAGGCGATGAAGGTGGGTGCGACCGACTTCCTGGAGAAGCCCGTGGCCCGCGATCGCCTCTTCCGCGTGCTCGACCGCATCTTCCGGCCCTCCGTCCCCGGCGGGGAGGCGGACGTGGACGTCGTGGCCGACGGGTCGCGCCTGGGGATGGTCGGTTCGTCGGAGGCGATGCGCAAGATCTACCAGCTCGTCGAGAAGGCCAGCCCCACGCGCGGCCGCCTGCTGATCTCGGGGGAGAGCGGGACGGGCAAGGAGCTGATCGCGCGTGCGATCCACGCGCTGTCGCCCCGCCGCGAGCGGCCGTTCGTCGAGACCAACTGCGCCGCCATTCCGGCCGAGCTCATGGAAAGCGAGATGTTCGGCCACCTGAAGGGATCGTTCACCGGTGCTTCGGCGGACCGCGTGGGAAAGTTCGAAGCCGCGAACGGCGGCACGCTCTTCCTCGACGAGATCGGCGACATGAGCCTCGTCACCCAGGCCAAGCTGCTCCGCGTCCTGCAGGAGGGCGTGGTCACGCCCGTGGGGAGCTCGGACACGCGCAAGGTGGATGTCCGCATCCTGTCCGCGACCAGCAAGAATCTCCCGGAAGAGATCGGGCGCGGGACGTTCCGCGAGGACCTCTACCATCGCATCAACGTGCTCACCATCGCGGTGCCGTCGCTGCGCTCGCGGCGCGACGACATCCCGGAGCTTGCCGAGCACTTCCTCCGCCTGGCCAGCGCCGAGAACGGCGTGGCGCCAAAGGCGCTGTCTTCGCGCGCGGTGGAGGTCCTCATGCAGCTGCCGTGGAAGGGGAACGTCCGCGAGCTCCGGAACCTGATGGAGCGCGTGGCGATCCTCGTCCCCGCCGACAGCGTGGGAGCGCAGGACCTGATGGATGTCCTCCACATGGCGAGCG
>JANMPI010000565.1:0-3492 GCA_031369785.1 Acidobacteriota bacterium | reverse complement strand
TCGACGAACGCGCGGTGCACAGCCACCGCCGCCTCCGGCGCGCAGCACGCGACGGCGAGGATCCCGGCCACGGCACCGAGGCACAGCGCGGGATAGAGGACCGGCGCGGACCCGCAGGCGACGGCATACGACGCCGGAACCGACCCCAGGATCCGACCCATCAACCCGAGATCGCCGCTCGACTCCTTCATCCCCGCGACGTTGGGATGGGAAGCCATCGACGACGCGAGACCAACCGGAAACGGAATGCCCGTGAAGACCGGCACCGAGTACAGGTACACCGGAACCGGCGACACGTCCGCCACCGCGGCGTAATGGCGGCGCAGCGCATCGACCGACATCTGCGACTTGTAGTAATGCGGGGTCAGGACGAGGACCGCGGACGCGCCCGCATCGGCCACGCGCGCGGTCAAGGCGATCGTCGCCGCCGTCGACTCGAGCCCGCTGCCGACGAGAACGAAGCGGCCACGCGCCAGGCGGCGCGCGGCGCGGACGAGGGACACCTTCTCCGCCTCGTCCAGGCTCGCCGCCTCGCCGTTGCTGCCCAGCACGAGGTAGCCGCCGAGATCGAAGGCGGCGTACGCCTCCAGGTTCGCCTCGAAGGCGGCGAGGTCGAGGCGGCCCGCGTCATCGAACGGCGTGACCAGCGGCGGGAAGATCCCGCGGATCCCGCTCAGGCGGCGGGAGTCTTTCGGGCGAGGGCCGCGACGACCTTGTCGATCAGCTTCACGTCGTGGATGGTGAACGCGTCGCGATAATCGCTCCACACCTCGAGGATCGCCCAGAGGCCGGCCTCGGTGCGGACCGGCGAAACCATCACGCTGCCCTTGGCCAGGCCGACGCCGGCCCAGGCCGGCTGCGTCGCAACGTCTGCGACCACGCTCGTCGCATGACCGTGCGCGACTTCCGCCAGCGGCCCGCCGCCCGACCACACGCGCTCCGGTCCCGCGGGACGCTCGAGCGTCGTGTGCACCGCGAGGTCCTCGCCGTCCGCCACGTAGGCCGTGATGCCGGAGTAGCGCGAGAACCGCCGCTTCATGATCTCGACCGTCACCCGCAGCGCATCCTCGAAGGACGCGGCCTTCTTGATGCTGTCCTCGACTTCCTGCAGCACGTTCTCCCGGCGCTCCTTCGACTTCTGCGCCAGGTTCGTCTTCCACGGCTTGTCGTCTTCACGCATGGACGTCATATCCAAAAGAGTCTCCTCGATCCTGAAAAACGGAAGTGAAGGTCGTCACGCCAGCGCGCGTCCGCCGTCGACCCGAAAAACCTCGCCCGTCGTATATCGCGCGCCCGTGGCCAGGAACAGGACGGATTCCACGGCCTCTTCCAGGCTGCCGAAACGTTGCTGCGGAATGCGCCCGCGGATGGCGTCCGTCGCCCCCGGCGGATCCAGCACCCCCGGCGCCACCGCGTTCACCCGGATGTCCGGCGCCAACGCCAGCGCCAGGCATTCGGTGGCCATGATGAGCGCCGCCTTCGTCACGCAGTACGGGAGGAACGCCTTCCAGGGCCGGATCCCTCCCAGGCTCGCGACGTTCACGACCGATCCCCCGCCGCGCGCGCGCATGTGGGGCGCCGCCGCCTGAGTGGCCATCACCGCCGCCTTCACGTTCACCGCAAAGGCCTCGTCGAGCGCGCCCTCCGTGATCTCTCCCATCGGGATGCGCCGGAAGGCGCCGACGTTGTTCACCAGGATGTCGATGCCGCCGAGCGCCGCCGCGGCAGCGTTCACGAAGCCGCCGATGGCGCCGGGCTTCGTCGCGTCGGCCGCCCCGAGGTGGACGCGGCGGCCCGCCGCGGAAAGCTCGTCACCCACGGCCTGCGCCCCCTCACGGCTGCCGTGATACGAAAGTGCTATGTCCGCCCCCTCACGCCCGAGGGCAAGCGCGATGGCGCGTCCAAGGCCGCGTCCGCCGCCCGTCACGACGGCGATCTTCCCCGCCAGCCTCAGCGCGCGCTCCGGAACGGAATCCTCCCAAACCCATCGATCATATCACCGCGAACGCGGCATTATCGGGAGATCTCGGCCAGGAAGCGCACGTATCCGGGCCATGGCGGCGCCCTGCGGCCGCTCGACGCGGCAGACGACGGCCCGCACGACATAGGTCGCCTTGCCCCCGAAATGGCGGCGCAGGGGCGGCGGGAGCGAGATATTGAGGTCGAGACGCGAGCCCATGGGCAGGTCGCGGCCGCTCTCGAAGGCAAGGCCGCCCCCGCTGACGTTCAGCGTCTGCGTGCGGTCCGAAAAGCGCGCGCCTCCGGCATCCCGGCCGCCCACGTCGAGCGGAAGGTGCAGGCCCACGCGCTTCGGCCGGCTGGCTAGAGTCATTTCGAGGGCTTAGGGTCTGGATCGTACGCGCCGGGGACGGCCGCGGTCAACGGGGGCCCGCCCCGCGGGACTTCAGCAGGTCGGCCACGCGGGCGTCGTCGGGGGCGATCAAGGCCAGCTCGGCCATGGCGGGACGGGCCTCGGCATCCGGCTTCCCCGCCCCCGCGCGGGCCAGAAGCGCCTTCACACGCGCCTCGTTGCGGGGGTCGGACGGGGGCGGCGCCGGGCGCGGAGCGCGCATCTGTCGGGACGCGCGCCAGGTGATCTCGGCCGCCTCCTCGGAGGCGGGATCGGTGGCCAGCGCCTCCGACGCCTCGCGGATGGCCTCCGCATTCCGGCCTCCCTCGAAGTGCGCGCGAGCACGGCCGACGTGATCGCGGACGACGGCGCGCGCCTCTTCCGTCGGCGGCCCCGAGGGCACATAGAGCGCCGATCGCGATCGGGAGCGGCGCAGCGCGTCGTGGATCCCGCCCAGCTCGCGTCCCACGTCCTCCAGGGACGAGTAGCGCCGATCGGGGTCCTTGCGCAGCATGCCGTGGATTACGGCGGCGAGGCGGACGGGCACCTCGGGGTTCACGGTCAGCAGCGGATCCGGCTCCTCCTGGATGATCTGGTACAGCACCGCGTGCAGCGTCTTTCCCTTGAACGGCTTCTCCAGGGTCAGGAACTCGTAGAACACGGCGCCCGCCGAAAAGATGTCGCTCCGGTGGTCGACGCCCTTCCCCGTCGCCTGCTCCGGGGCCATGTAGTCCGGCGTCCCCAGGATCACGCCGCGGCGGGTGATCGTCTCGCGCTGCGCGACGCGCGCGAGGCCGAAGTCGAGCAGCTTCACCTTTCCGCCCACGCTCACGTGGATGTTCGCTGGCTTCACGTCGCGGTGGACGACGCCGCGCGAGTGCGCGTACCCGAGGCCCACGCAGATCTGCATGAGGATGCGCACGCGATCGGCCAGGGGGATCTCGGCCCGGTTCTCGATGAGCGAGCGCAGGTCGTCGCCTTCCAGCAGCTCCATGGCCATGTAGAGCTGCCCCTCGGCATGGCCGAGGTCGTACACGGTCACCACGTTGGGGTGATTGAGGCGGCCGATGGCCTCCGCCTCGCGCTGGAACCGCTGGTGCAGCTCCTCCTCGGCGCCCAGCTCCGCGGACAGCATCTTCAGG
>JANMPI010000543.1:0-3794 GCA_031369785.1 Acidobacteriota bacterium | reverse complement strand
GACGCGCTGGCGGAGGCGGAGACGCACACGCGCGGAGTTCCCGGCACCGACGCGGGCAAGGTGCTGGGGACCGTCGGCTACATGTCGCCGGAGCAGATCCGCGCGCGGCCCGTCGACCATCGGTCGGACACCTATACCGTGCCCGTCACGACACTTTATGAAGTCTCGGGATTGCGGTGACAACCGACAAGCCGTTCGTCGTGATCGTGATGCCCGCGTACAACGCGGCCAAGACCCTCGAGGACACGTTCCGCCGCATCCCCGCCGGGTATTACGACGAGGTCATCGTCGTCGACGACCACAGCCGCGACGAGACCACCGCACTCGCGAAGAGCCTCCACCTGAAGGCGATCCGCCATCCGCACAACGTCGGGTACGGCGGCAACCAGAAGACCTGCTACATGGAGGCGCTGCGCGACGGCGCCGACATCGTCATCATGCTGCACCCGGACGGGCAGTACGATCCCGCGATCCTCCCCGAGATGATCAAGCCCATTGCGGAAGGGCGCGCGGACATGGTGCTCGGCTCGCGGATGATGATTCCCGGCGGCGCCGCGCGCGGGGGCATGCCGGTCTGGAAGCAGGTCGCCAACCGGTTCCTGACCACCTGCGAGAACCTGGCCATGGGCCGGCGGTTCTCCGAGTGCCACACCGGGTATCGCGCGTACAGCCGGCGCTTCCTGGAGACCGTTCCCTTCCTGCGCAACGGGAACGGCTTCGTGTTCGACACCGAGGTCATCTTCCAGGCCGTGCATTTCGGCCTGCGCGTCGAGGAGGTGCCGATTTCCACGCGCTACTTCGCGGACGCGTCGTCGGTGGGATTCCGCGCCGGCGTCGTCTACGGCCTGGGGACGCTGGCCACCGCCGGCCGTTACCTGCTGCACCGGTGGGGAGTGATCTCGTCCGAGAAGTTCCGGTCCTGAGCCGGACGGGCCGGCACACCGTCGCTCTCGCCGCCGCTTTCTTTCTCCTTGTCGTCCTCGACCTCGTCCGCGCGTACGCGGGCCCGGGGATGCGACCGTGGCAGTGGGCGGCCGGATTCGCGGTGCTGTGCGCGCTGTGGTCGTGGCTCGGCGCGCGCGGGCTCTCGCGACGCGAACGGTGGCACTGGGTCGCCCTGGCCCTCGCCCTCCTCCCGACCTACGTCGACCACGCGCGCCTGCTCGATCGCGGCGACAGCACGCACTACTACTCGTACCTGCGCTCGATGCTCTTCGATGGCGACCTGCAGCTCGCCAACGACTACGCGCTCCTCGGATGGCCGGAGGCGGCGGCGCTCCCCAACGTCCTGCCCATCGGCGCGCCGCTGCTGTGGTCGCCGCTGATCGTGGTCGTGCACGTCTTGCGGCAGGGCGCGCGCCTGTTCGCCCTCGCCGCGCCGGACGGCGCCGAACCGCTGTACCAGTCAATGGTCGCTTTCGCGACGCTTCTCTACGGCACCGCGGCGCTCTTCCTGCTGATGCACACGCTGCGGCGGTGGGTGAGCCCCTGGGCCGCGTTCTGGGCCACGGTCATCGCGTGGGTGGGATCGCCGCTCCGCTTCTACCTGTCCGTGCTGCCCGGGATGGCCCACGGCGTCGAGTTCTTCGCCGCCGTTCTCGTGCTGCGCGCGTACCTCGCGCTGCGCGATCGACCGGATCGCCGACACGCGATCCTTGCCGGCGCCGCGTGCGGCCTCGTCTTCCTCACCCGATCGCAGGACGGACTGCTGCTGCTCGTCCCCGCCATCGAGCTCGCGCGGCGGCTCGCGGTCGCCGCGGATCGGCGCCGGGTGATGATGGCCGGCGCGGCGATGACCATCGCGTTTGTCGTCGTCGCGCTGCCGCAGATGGCGGTGTGGCAGGCGATGTTCGGCGCGCCGATCCTGATCCCGCACCGCGCCATCCACGGGGATCAGTTCCTCCACGCCGCCCACCCGGAGCTGCTGGGCGCGCTCGTCTCCGAGCGAGGCGGCCTGTTCGCCTCGTATCCGGCAATGCTGCTGGCCGTGCTCGGGCTGACGATCCTCGCCCTGCGCGACGCGCGGTACGTCCTGGCCGTGACGCCGGTGCTCCTCGCGGCCTGGTATCTGAACGCAAGCGTCTTCGACTGGTATCACGTGCGCCGGTTCACCGGCGTCGTCCCGCTGCTGGCGCCGGGGCTCGCCATCGTGATCGCGCCCGTCGCCCGCGTGGCGGTGATCGCGGCCCTGGTCGCCCTGGCCTTCCTCCGCTACGACGTGGCGGTCGACACTCTGCGCGCGGTGCCGGGAGATCCCGCGCCGCTCGGCCGTGTCGTACAGGAGATGGGGGACGGGATGGTTGCCGACACCTACGCTGCGCTGGAGCCCATCGCCCCCGGCGCGGCAATAAAGATGATGGCGAGATACACGGGACAGCCGGCAGTGGGGCGCGAGCCGGTGCGCATCGACCTCGGGGGGGAGTCCGCGGTCGTCCGCCTGGGCTTGCGGTCGCGGTACCGGTCCGCGCCCGCGTTCCTCGACGGCGTGGCCTGCCGCTGGGTGCGCGGTGACGAGGCGCGGCTGTTCGTCCCCGCGACCGGCCCGGCGCCGCTCGTCGTCACCATCGACGCCGCCCCTGCGGACACCGGCGATCCGCCGACGATCGAGATGTCGTGGATGGAGCAATCGATCGCGATCCAGCCCATGACGCCAGGGTGGTCATCGTATCGGTTCGACGTCCCGGCCGGTCTCGTACGCCGCGGGACGAATGTCGTTACGATTGCGTTCCGCCGGCCGGGTGGCCCGCGCCGCGAAGCCCGCCGCTCAGCCGCGATCGCTTCGTTGACCCTGGCAACGCGCTAGAGTACGCCCGCTGATCATCGTCTGGTGATCCAGTTGGACGCCGCTGGCGCGTAGGCAGAAGAGGGGACTCGTCTCCTCGAGAGGGGCCCATGAAGAGAATCGTGATGGCGGCGAGTCTGGCCGCGCTGGCGGCGGTCACTGCGACTGCCCAGACTCGCGCCGGCGGCGAGTTCCAGGTCAACACCTACACCACGGGCGTGCAGTCGGCGCAGCACCTGTCGATGGAGCCGGACGGAGATTTCGTCGTCGTCTGGAACAGCCGCGACCAGGACGGCAACAGCTATGGCGCCTTCGGCCAGCGGTTCGCGGCGTCGGGCGTTCCGCGCGGCGCCGAGTTCCTGATCAACACCTATACGACGGGATCGCAGCAGCAGCCGTCGGTCGCCGTGGGAAGCAAGGGCGGCTTCGTCGCCGTGTGGGCCAGCGCGCAGGACGGGTCGTACGAAAGCGTGATGGGACGGCGCTTCGACGCCGGCGGAATCCCGATCGGCGGCGAGTTCCTCGTCAACACCTTCACGACCGGCGCGCAGTACCGGCCCCGGGTCGGCGGGTCGGCGGATGGGCGGTTCGTCGTGAGCTGGACGAGCCAGTACATCGACAGCGTTTTCCCGTCCGCGGGCCGGGGAGGCGTCCTGGGCAACAGCTTCTTCGGCATCGCGGCGCGGCGGTTCGACGCCGCGGGGAATGCGCTCGGCCCCGACTTCGTCGTGAACACGTACACGACAGGCGTCCAGGGCGCGAGCGACGTCAGCCTCGACGCTGCCGGCAACTTCGTCGTCGTCTGGGAAGACGTCGGCAACGGACGCGACGGCTCCGCCGGCACGATCCTCGGCCAGCGCTACGACGCGGCCGGTACTCGGTTGGGAACGGAGTTCATCGCCAACGGCTTCACGACCGGAAGCCAGCGTGTCCCCACCGTCAGCGTGGCGCCCGGCGGAGGCTTCGTCGTCGGATGGCGCAGCCCGTTGAGCGTCGGCGACGTCACCGGCGG
>JANMPI010000538.1:0-5095 GCA_031369785.1 Acidobacteriota bacterium | reverse complement strand
GGTCGACGTCCGCGTGAAGGAATACAACAGCCAGTTCGTGACCGTGGCCGGAGAGGTCACGACACCCGGACGACGTCCGCTCCGCGGCGGACAGAGCCGGCTCATCGACGTGCTGGTGGAAGCGGGCGGCCTCACCCCCCGGGCCTCCGGCGAGCTGATCGTGAGCCGCGCCGACGGCGCCTTCGAAGGCGGCGCGCGCACGATGCGCGTCGTGCTCGGCGCGCCCGTCCTGACCCCCGAGGAAGAGCATCGCCTGCAAATTCCCCTGAAGGCAGGAGACGTCATCACCGCGTCACCGAAGTACTATGTGACCGTGGAAGGCGAGGTGGTGCGGCCCGGCCGCTACGTCCTCGACACTGCACTCACGGTGAGCGGCGCGGTCTCGTCCGCCGGCGGCCTCACCCGGTTCGGCAAGCAGCGCGTCGACGTGCGGCGGATCGATCCAACGACGGGCACGTTCACGGTCTTCCAGGTCGACCTGAAGGCCGTGCGCAAGGGGAAGAAGCCCGACCCGCCGCTGCAGGCAAACGACACCATCTCGGTCTCGCGGCGCCTGCTCTAGAAAATGGCGACGCTCCAGCCGTCCGCCGCGCCGGCAGAAGGAGCGCTCGACTTTCGTTACTACGCCGATGTCCTGTGGCGCCACCGGACGATCGTGCTCACCGCGATCCTCGTCGGCCTCGGTCTCGGCGTGCTCGTCGCGTTCCTGCAGACGCCCGAATACAGCGCGACGGCGATGCTCGAGCTCGAGCCGCCGACGCCCGTCTTCATGGGCGTGACCGACGCGCTGGTGGGCGGGGGGAACTACTACCAGAACGCCGACTTCTACAACACGCAGTTCCGCATCCTGAAGTCGAAGGGCCTCGGCGAGAAGCTGGTCGAGCGCCTGAAGCTGTCCGAGCAGGCGCCCTTCAAGGGATCGCCGGACAAGGGCGCGCTCTTCATGGAGAGCGTGACCGTGGAGCCGATCCCGGAGAGCCGGCTGGTCCAGGTCGGCGTCACGCGCTCGCATCCCGGCGAGGCCGCGCAGTGGGCGAACACGCTCGTCGACGTCTACGTCGAGCAGGCGCGCTCGACGCGCGTCGAGGCCGCGACGGATGCGGTCCAGTGGCTGCAGGGGCGCCTGCAGGAAACGCAGAAGACGATGCGCGAGGCGCAGGACAAGCTGTTCAAGAGCTACCAGACCCAGGACCTGTTCGTTCCCGAGGGAAGCCAGTCCGCGGTCACCACGTCGATCACGAAGCTGAACGACGACCAGATCGCGACCGCCGGGCGGCGCATCGTCCTCGGCGCCGCGCTGCAGCAGATCGAGCAGATGCAGTCCCGCGGCCAGACCCTGGAGAGCGTCCCCCAGGTCGCGACGGACGAGCTCTACCAGTCGATCAGCGGTCAGGTGGCGGCGCTGAAGCTGGAGCGCACGCGGCTGCTCGAGAAATTCAAGTCCGGGCATCCCGACGTGCAGAAGGTGGAAGCGCAGATCGCGCAGCTCGACAAGGCCCGCGTCGACCGGGCGACGCAGCTCGTGCGCGCGCTGCGGTCGGAGATGGCGCAGCTCGAGCGCCGCGAGGCGGAGACCAAGGGCGCGATCGACGCCCAGAAGTCGCAGGCCGCGAGCCAGAGCCGGAAGGGGGCCGAGCTGGACGCGCTGCGCAAGGAAGCCGATTCTGCCAAGGGCCTCTACGAGGTCCTCCTCCAGAAGCTGAACGAGAGCAACATCGCGGGCTCCATCCGCAATAAGAACGTGACCGTGATCGAGCGCGCGACCGTCCCCGCGTCACCGGTGCGCCCGAACAAGAAGGCGATCGCGGGCATCGGGTCGTTCCTCGGCCTGCTCCTCGGCATCGGCCTCGTGCTCGGCCGCGACTTCTTCGACAACACGCTCAAGGACCCGGACGAGATGGAGCGCTATCTCCACCTCGACCTGCTGGCCGCGGTCCCCAAGTACGGCGACGACACCGCCCACCTCGTCACCGAGGCCTACCAGAGCCTGCGCACTTCGCTCCTGTTCGCGCGCAAGGACGAGAGCGGGCAGGTCGTCCTCGTCACCGGCACGGCACCCCAGGAAGGAAAGACGACGACGCTCGTGAACATCGCCAAGCTGCTCGCGGCGTCGGGGGAAAGGACACTCGTCATCGACTGCGACCTGCGCCGCGCGCAGCTGCACACGTGGCTTGGCCTCGACCGCGAGCCCGGCTTTACCGACCTCTTCGTGAGCCACATCGCGCTCGACACGCTCATCCGCCCGACGATGGTGCCGAACCTCTTCGCCCTCACCGCCGGCCCGCTGCCGCCGAACCCGCCCGCGCTCCTCGCCCGGCGGGACCTCGTCGCCGTGCTGTCGCATCTGCGCGGCCGGTTCGAGTGGATCGTCATCGACTCGCCGCCGCTCGCGTCGGTGACCGACGCGCTGCTGCTCGCGCGCTACGCGGACATCGTGCTCTTCGTCGTGCAGCACAACCGCGTGGACAAGAAGCTCATCAAGCGCACGGTGGCGAGCCTGCGCAAGGTCACCCCGAACCTGCTGGGCGGGATCCTGAACGCGGTGGACGTGAAGTCACGCGGGCAGTACTCGTACTACTACCAGACCCAGGAAGACGCGCCGCGGAAGCAGGCGGTCGAGCCGGAGCGCGAGACGGTGGGGACGAAGAGCTAGCCCGGCGGCGGAGTCGGGGTCACGGCGCTGCCCGGCGGCTGGGGCGGGATGACCGACGGCGTCGGCACCGGGGCCGGAGTCGCCGCCGGTGACGGCGAGGGCGGCGTCGGGGGCGCGGTCGGCGGCGGTGACGGCGGCCCCGGGGTCGGGGTCGTGATGACGTCCAGCGGGATAGCGGGATTGCCGACCGGGTTCGGCCCGATCCCCGTCTCCCCGATGCCGATGGCGGGGCCCGCAAGGCTGGCCGGCTGCAACCCGGCCATGCGCAATCCGCTGTCCGGCAGCGTGAGATCGCCGCATCCGTGGCCGATCAGCGTGGCCGCGCGCTCGCGGACGAACGCGGCCGCATCCGTCGCCTTCGCGCGCGAGACCGGTCCCGCCTCGCCGACGTCGAAGCCGAGGCCGCGCAGCGTCTCGACGTAGTCCGGCCCCGTCGCCTTCTTCTTCTCCGCGCGCAGGCGATCGACGACGGCGCCGTCGCGGAGGGTGACGGTGAAGACGTGGCGGCCCGCGTTGAAGGGCGCGGTCATCAGCGGCCGCCATCCCGGCGTCCGGTCGGTGACGTCGAGCGGCGCGCAGACGATCGCCTTGCGGCACGCGTCCGCGCTCCACCCCTGGCCGTTGCCGACGACGCCGAACGCGGAGATCGTGTAGAGGCCGGCCTCGGGCAGGTCGACGAACACCACGGACCGGCGCGGGCCGGGAACGCCCGTGACCGTCTCGTCATGGAAGGCGTCGGCCGGGACCTCGATCGCGGGCGCGGCGGCGGGCAGCGCGTCCTCGCGATCGATGGCCTTGACGACCGTCACCGCGACGTCGGTCGTATCCGCCACGGCATCCTCCACCCACCCACGGAGCGGCTCGACGGCGGACACGCAGGGAGGCGCGACTTCCAGGCGCTCCATCGACGTGGCCGCGGGAAGGCGGACGATCGCCGAGTACGCGCCGCGGTCGAGATGCACCGCGCCGCCGTCGACCCATCCCATGAGCGCCGCCGGGGTCAGGGTGACGGTGCCCGCGGGCGCGGTCTGTCCGGAGGGAATGATCTCCGCCGACGCCGGCTGCCCGGGCGCCCCGGCGAGACGCGCGCGCACGCGATAGTCGCCGCCGGTGATCACGAGCAGCGGGTACACGATCTCGCCGTCCGCGGGCGCCGCGACCACGGCCGGCGTACCGCCGCTGGTCTTCACGGCGATGCCCGTGGCGGTGGTGTACCGGTCCGCGGTGAAGGCAAGGCTGCCCTTCCACGACAGCGCCGCGAAGACCTGCGCCGGCGCCGCGCCCTCCGGGAGGCCCCCCTCGAGGTCGAGCGTGCGGACGAGCATCCGCGCCCAGTCGGGATGGGTGACCCGCGACCCGCGGGGGTCGCCGTACAAGGGGACGAGGATGGCCGCGGTGACCACCAGGAGCAAGGCGGTCATCTTCATGGCGCGCACGCCATCAAACCTGCGCGTTTACCGTGGAAAAGTCAAAGTTACGGGCCCCGGGCGGTGATGAAACGCGCTCCGCGGCGCGCGCATTCGGCGAGCTGGTACGGGAGGCGCGGCAACGGACCGAACGACCCGCGGACCCCGATCGTCGCTTCGATCGGGTTCGGCCACCGCGTCCGGAGCGCGCGCACCAGGTCCCGCGGACGGTGGACCTGCGCCATCGGTTGACGAGCCCCTTGCGCCGGCCGGATGGAGCCCCACTCCGCGAGCACCGCGGGGACGATCCAGCGCGGCAGATCGATGCACGCCGCCGCGGGCACTCCATCGAGACGCGCTCCGAGGATCGCGTGCGCGAGCGCGATCGCGGCCACGGTCCATCGCGTGCGCTTCTGATCGCCGCGCAGGAACAGGTCCCAGTCAAACGCCGCCTTTCGACCTTCGATGGCCGCGGCGATGTCGCACAGCCACAGCGGGCGGAGGAGGCCGTGGCGGAGCGCGTGCAGGCAGAGAAGGCGCAGGTGATCCTCGGGCGCGAACAGGCGGACCGGGACGCCGTCGGCAGAGGCACGAACCGCGCGCGCTTCGATCTCGTCGGGAGAGCGATCGTCGAGCTCGGCCAGTCCCGCGTGGAGGTCGATGGGACAGTCGGCCCCGGGTGAAAGCGCGGCCGCGCGCGCTGCCGCGCACTGGTCCGCGCGAACGTACAGGTCGACGTCGCCATAGGGCCGCAACCCGGTCTCGGGGTAGAGCCGCGCCGCGGCCCATCCCTTGCCGAGGATCGGCTCGACGCCGTGCGCGCGCAGGAGCGCGAACGAACGGCCGACCGCCTTCTCGTGGAGGACCGCGCGGAGTGACTGGAGCCGATAAGCCTGCTGGAGCTCCGCGGCGGCCACCCCGCGCGCGGCATCGGAGCCGCGCAACCTGCGCCACGCGAGTGCGGCGACACCGCCGTGCAGGAGGAGCGGAGTGACGAAATGCGCCTCGCCGGCGGAGCCCGTCCACGGCTCGACGT
>JANMPI010000407.1:0-2625 GCA_031369785.1 Acidobacteriota bacterium | reverse complement strand
CGGAGCCGATCGCCCGTCAGCTCGGCGCCGAGGACGGCCGCGCGGTGCTCGTGGGACGCACGCCGGCGGAGTTCGCGGACAAGGTCGTCGCACTCCACGAAGACGAGCAGTTGTGGACGGCGGTGAGAGAGGCGGGCCTCGCCTTCGTCCGCACCTGGAACGATCCGGGCCGGCTGCGTTCGGATCTCGCGAGCATAATGAAGGGAATACTCTCGGAGGCGCGCCGATGATGCGAGCTTCGGTCTGACCCTGTACGGGCCGTGATCCGTGACCGCCTCGCGCGTCTGATCGATCGCCTTCCGCTTCCACGCCGCCAGGAGTCGCCCCGCGACCGGCCGGCCACCGTCGAAGAGATGACGCCGCGCCCCGGCCTGTTCTCCGTCGGCGGGGGAGACTTCCGCGCGATCGGGCTCGGCATCGTGGCCGAGATCCGGGAGGCCTGCGCGCTGGCTCCCGACCATCACGTGCTCGACGTCGGATGTGGCACGGGACGCGTCGCCATTCCCCTCACGCAGTACCTGTCGGCGGAAGGCCGGTACGAAGGGTTCGATCCCGTCGCGCGGGCGATCCGCCACTGCAGCACGCGGATCACCCCGTCGTATCCGCTCTTCCGCTTCCAGGTCGCGGACCTGTACAACAAGCGCTACAACCGCCGCGGCCGCATCAAGGACTCCGAGCACCGGTTTCCCTATCCCGATGCGTCGTTCGACCTCGTGTTCGCGACCTCCGTCTTCACCCATCTGTTGCCGGAAGGCAGCGCGCGGTACGTCGCGGAATCGGCCCGCGTGTTGAAGCCGGGCGGGCGCTTCTTCGCCACCTGGTTCCTCCTGAACGCGGAGTCGGAGGCGGCGCTCGATGCCGGGCGGAGCACCATCTCGTTCCCGCGCCGACAGGAGTTGCACCGGCTGCACAGTGCGCGAAACCCGGAGTCGGCCGTCGCGTATGACGAGGGCTTCGTCCTCGATCTCTACGCGATACACGGGCTCACGCTCAGAGAGCCGGCTGGCCATGGGTCCTGGTCGGGACGCGCGCCGTCCGGGTATGCGGGGTATCAGGACCGCGTGGTGGCGCGGAAGTAGGCCCTACCGGATGCGCCGGCCTGCGCTGCGCGCCATCGCGATCGACGCCAGCGCGGAGAAGCGCACCGCGACCCCCGCGACCACCAGCCAAAGGAACGGCGCCGGATACGCGCGGCGGAAGAATTTCCGGTAGTAGCGCACCATCCCGCGGTGCATGTGCCACAGCACGCGCACCGGCCGCGCGCGGCTGCTCGTTCCCTTGTGGTGAACGGCGGTAGCGCCGGGAACGAAGAGCACGCGGAGCCCCGATTGGCGAAAACGCATGCACCAGTCGAGGTCTTCGCAGTGCATGAAGTACGCCTCGTCCAGCGGGCCCACGGCGTCCACCGCGGAGCGGCGGACCATCATGAACGCGCCCGAGATCGCGTCCACCGCGACGGGAGCGCTCGGCAGCGGTTGATCGGACAGCACGAAGTCGCCGCCGGATGCGCCCGCGCGCCGTCTCAGCCGCGACAGGCCGAACGCGCGCGCGAAGGCGCGGCCGGGGGTGGGCACCGACCGCCGGCAACCCTCCTGCTCGGTCCCGTTCTCGTTCAGGAGGAGACAGCCGGCCATTCCTGCTCCGGGATCCGCGTCGAGCGCCGCGCGCACGGTAGCGAGCGTGTCCGGACCGACCACGCAGTCCGGGTTCAGCAGCAGGATGTATTCGCCGCGCGCCGCGCGCATCCCGGCGTTGCAGGCGGCGGCGAAGCCGGTGTTGCGGCCCTGGTCGAGGATGCGCACCCGCGGATCGCCGTCCAGCGCGGAGCGCAAGCCGTCCATGCTGCCGTCGGTCGAGGCGTTGTCGACCACGATGACCTCGGCCGGCTCCGTGGACCGAAGCGCCGCCCGCACGCTCTGCGCCAGCAGCGGCCCCGCGTTGAAGTTCACGGTGACGACGCTGATCACGGGCCATTCTAACCGCGGTGCTATACTCGCCCGATTCTGCGCGTTCCGGCGGATCCATGCGCGTCCTGATCGCCGGCTACTACGGCTTCGACAACGCGGGCGACGAGGCCATCCTGGCTTCCATGCTCGCGGACCTGCGCGCGCTCGACGCGCATCTGGCCGCCACGGTGCTCGCGGAGGACGTCGCCGGGACCGCCGCCTCCCACGGCGTGGCCAGCGTGCACTGGCGCGACATCGCCGCCATCACCGCCACGATGCAGGCCGCGGACCTCGTGATCGTCGGCGGCGGCGGGCTCTTCCAGGACACGCTCGCCTTCGATCCGGAGGCGATCCTCACCGCGCGCCATCACGGGATCTCGTACTACGGCGGGATCCCGCTGCTCGCTGCGCGGCTCGGGAAGCCGTGCGCGATGTATGCCGTCGGTGTCGGTCCGCTCACCACCGAGGCGGGTCGGGCGGGAACGCGCGCGGCCTTCGAGCGCGCAGCGCTGATCACGGTGCGCGACGCGGACTCGAAGCGACTCCTGGTCGGGATCGGCATCGACGCCGCGCGTGTCCGCGTCACCGCCGATCCCGCCTTCCGTCTCGCGCGGTCGAGTCCGGCGCGCGCCGCCTTGATCCTGAAGGCCGCCGGGCTCGACACCGGCGCGCGTCCCCG
>JANMPI010000365.1:0-2009 GCA_031369785.1 Acidobacteriota bacterium | reverse complement strand
CGCGCAGTAGCCGTGGTCCTTCATGAAGCCCGCGACCTCGGCGAGAGCGTTCAGCTCCTGGGCGCGCGCGACGCCGCTTTCGACCGCGCGCAGGGTCCGCGCCAGGCCGGCGCTGCCCACCGTGCAGGGGGGGCACTGCCCGCACGATTCGCGCTCGAAGAACGACGCGAGCGAGGCGCCCACCGCGATCGGGCAGGCCCGCTCTCCGACCACGAGCAAAGACGCGGTCCCGAGCGCCGAGCCGGCGGCGCGGAGCGCATCGGGATCCAGCAGCGTGCCCGCCTGCGCCGCGGTCAGGGGCGTGCCCGACGGGCCGGCGGGGAAGATCATGCCGATCCCGTCCCGGGCGCCGCCGGCATGGGTGGCGATGATGCGGGCCAGCGGCGTGCCGAGCGCGATCTCGTACACGCCCGGCCGCGCGACGTGGCCCCAGACCGAGACCAGCGTCGTCTCCGCCTCGCGATAGGCGGCGGGATCGGCGATGGCCGCGCCCACCCGGGACAGCGTCTCCACGTTCTGCACCAGCGTCGGACGTCCCGAAAGGCCGTAACCGGGGGGAAGGGGTGGCTTGGGCCTCGGCCAGGGCCGGCGACCCTCCAGCGATTCGAGGAGCGCGGTCTCCTCTCCGGTCACGTAGCTGTCATCTCCGTGGGCGATCCGGACGGGAAGGCCCGACGCGGCGCCGGCCGCAATGGCGGCCGCGAGTGACGCCGCGGCACGGTGGAAGGAGGCCTTCAGGAAGACGATGCCCTCGCTGGCGCCGACCCCTGCCGCGGCCAGGGCCAGGCCCCCGATGACATCCGCCGGCCGGTCCATCATCACGCGCCGGTCCTTGATCGACCCCGGCTCGCCTTCCGCCCCGTTGGCGATGACCACCGGGTCGCCGCCCTCGGCACGCACGGCCTGCCACTTGCGCGCGGTGGGGAACCACCCACCGCCCCGCCCGCGCAGGCCGGAGGCGGCCAGGCGGTCGAGGATCTCCGCCGCGTCGCGGACCCCCCTCCCGAGCTCCGCGTTGCTGCCCAAACCCGGAATTATACGGACGTTATCCGCGGCACCGTCAGGCTTGTGGCGGCCGGGGTAAATCCGTTACCATGAACCAGTAAGGAGTGTGCCCATGATCAATCTGACCCCGAACGCCGTGGACAAGGTGAAGGCGGTGCTCGAGCAGGAAAAGGAGAGCATGCCGCAAGGCGGCCTCCGGATCTACGTGCAGGGCGGCGGCTGCTCGGGATTCTCGTACGGCATGGTCCTCGACGAGATCAGCGAGGGCGACCAGGTGTTCGAGCGCGAGGGCGTGAAGGTCATCGTCGACCCGATGAGCATGAAGTACCTCGAGAATGCCGAAGTCGACTACAAGGAAGACCTGATGGGCGGCGGTTTCGCGATCAAGAACCCGAACGCCACATCGACTTGCGGCTGCGGCCACTCGTTCAACGCCGGCGAGGGCGGACCGCAGCACTGACGTTACGATCAGGGCACTGAGGAGACTCCGCACCATGAGCGCCGCCAAGCCTGCCGTCCGTGTCCAGAAGGACGAGGGGCTCGCCACCGTCCGCGTGGTGACCGAGACCCTCCGCATCGTCACCGACAAGCGGCTCGAGCTCTACAACCTGACCGAGAGGGTGGCGGACATCGTCAAGCGCCACGACATCAAGGACGGGATGGTTCTGCTCTCGTCGCTGCACACGACGGTCGCGCTGTTCGTCAACGAATGGCAGTCCGCGCTTCTCACCGACATGAAGGCGATGCTGGACAAGGTCGTGAGCCCGCGCGACGAGTGGCAGCACAACGACCCCGCGGTCTCCGACTGCGACCGCCGGAACGCGCACGCGCACCTGCAGGCGACGCTCCTCGGCCACGCGCTTTCGTTCCAGGTCGCGAAGGGCAAGCTCGTGCTCGGCCAGTTCCAGGCCATCATCGCCGCCGAGCTCGACGGGCCGCGGCATCGGGACCTGGCGGTACAGATAATCGGGAACTGACGGCGGTTCGCATCGGGGGGGATCGCC
>JANMPI010000341.1:0-7602 GCA_031369785.1 Acidobacteriota bacterium | reverse complement strand
GGCACCGCGGGGACGGCTTCCGCGTGCGGCACCGAGGCCCGATGGTCCCCCGGCGCGCGGAGCTCGAGCTCGTTGGAGACCCCCGTCACCCCGGCGACACCGCGGGCGAGCCGGTCCGCTTGCTCCGCGACCTCGCGCTTGTGGACGTGCCCGGTCAGCGTCACCGCCCCCTCGTCGACGTAGGCCTTGATCGCCTCCTGGTGGGTGGCCGGTGAGTCCTCGAGCACTCGCTCGACCTCGGCCTCGATGCGGTCGTCGTCCGGCGGAGGGACCTCGCCGGCGATCCGGGCCGAGGGCGTCGACGACGGCGGGGCAGGTCGCCGGGGCGCCCGCCGCTCCGACACCGTCTGCGCGACGAAGAACCCGGCGAGGCTGATTCCCACCCACTTCAACCAGCCCGGAGGCCGGCGGCGCGCCTTCATCCCCGTGGGCGTGCTGAAGGTGGATGGGAGCGGCGGCGGCGGTGTCGCCGCGCGCGGCAACGGCGTCCCCGGAATGGGCAGCGGCATGTGAACCGTCGGCGCGGGCACGGGCGTGGGGATGCGGGTGGTGATGGGCGGCGTCCGCGGCATCACGCGCGTCTCGTGGCGGTCGATGTCCATGGGGACCGGGCGCGGCGTGGCCGGCCTCGCCGCGTTCCCGGCTGCGAACGCGACACCGGCCCGCTCCGGGAGCGGGAGCGCGAGCACGCCGTCGAAGGCCGCCATGACGTCGCTGGCGGACGTGAACCGGCGGTCGCGATCCTTGTCCAGCATGCGCAGCAGCACCGTGGACAGCGGCTCGGGAATGCCGAGGTCGGGCCGCACCTCGTGCGGCGGGGTCGGCATGGTCTGGAGGTGGTGGAGGATGATCCCCATCGCGGTATCCGACTCGAAGGGGAGGCGGCCCGTGACCATCTCGTAGAGCACGACCCCGAGCGAGTAGAGGTCGGCCCGTCCGTCCAGCTCGTCGCCGCGGCGCCCGAGCGCCTGCTCGGGCGAGATGTACTGCGGCGTGCCCACCACCGCGCCGGTGCGGGTGGCGACGTGGTCGCCGTCGCCGAAGAACCCCTCCTTGACCTTCGCGATCCCGAAGTCGAGGACCTTGGCCGACTCCGCCGCCCCCGTCCCCGCGAGGAGGATGTTGTCGGGCTTGATGTCGCGATGGACGATGCCGAGCCCGTGCGCGGCGGCGAGCGCCGACGCCACCTGCCGCGCGATGGTGAGCGCACGGCGCAGGCCGAGCGCGCCCTCGCGGCGCACCACCTCGCGCAGGTTCGGGCCCTCGACGTACTCCATGACGATGAAGGGCCGGCCGTCCTCGGTCGTGTCGAGATCGTCCACGCGCACGGCGTGCGGATGCTGGAAGCGCCGCGCGACGACCGCCTCGTTCCGGAACCGCCGCAGGAACTCCTCGTCGTCGGACAGGCGGCCGGCCACGACCTTGATCGCGCAGACCTCGTTGAAGGCCAGGTGACGGGCGCGATAGACGCTCGCCATCCCGCCCGCGCCCACCTTGTCGAGGATCTCGTACTTGCCGCGCAGGACCATCCCCGGCTGGAGGTCGGACGCCGTCCGCAGCTCCGCCTGGTCCTTGGGGCACGTGCGAAATTCGTTGGGAAAAACGGAGTGGCAAGCCGGACAGTAACGCACGCGCTTTTCGGGACTGTAACACGGGCGACGGTTGCCGTCGTTTGGCGGCCTGCCGTATAATCACCGATCCGCGGCCGCTCGTAACCGCACGCTCATCAAGGAGTTGACGCCATCGCACTTCCGGCCACCCCGCACCTGGGCGCGAACGCCAGCGCCCCTCAGGCCCGGCGTGCCTCCGCCGGCCGGAGGAAGCTCGCGAGCCTGGGGGCGGAGGGCCTCGCGGAGCTGCGGCGAATCCGGCGGCTCTTTTCCTTCGCGCGTCCCTATCGCGGCGTGCTCGCGATCTCGTGGGTCGCCACCGCCGGCTACGCGGCGGCGGGCGCCGGGCTCGTCCACATGGTGGAGCCGATCTTCGACGACGTCCTCATCAAGAGCCTGAACGTCCTCCCGGTTGCGATCACCATCCTCACCTTGTACGCGATCAAGGGGCTCTGCTCGTTCCTGTCCACGACCCTCGTCGCCTCCGCGGGCCAGCGCGCCGTCACCGACTTGCGGAACGCGCTCTACAACCACATCCTCAATCAATCGTTCGCGTTCCTGAGCGGCCACAGCACGGGCTCGCTCATGAGCCACATCACGACCGACGTCGAGAAGATCCAGTCCGCGGTTTCGGAGCTCGCGGGGGACTTCCTGAAGGAAGGGCTGACCGTCGCGGGCCTGGTCGGGATCCTCTTCTGGAAGGACTGGCGGCTCGCGCTCTACTCGCTGTTCATCATGCCGCTCGCCTTCTACCCCCTCGTCCGCTATGGCCGCCACCTGCGCGCGTCCAACGAGACGTCGCTCCGCCGCTGGCGCGACATCACCGAGATCCTGCAGGAGACGATCTCGGGCTTCAGCGTGGTCAAGGCCTTCGGCATGGAAGGCTTCGAGACCGCGCGCTTCCGGCGGGCGGCGGCGCGGCTCTTCCACGTGAACATGAGGATCACGCGCACCTCCGCCGTGCTCCCGCCGCTCATGGAGGCGGTGGGCGGTCTGGCCATGGTGGGAGCGCTGTTCTACGGCAGCGACGCCATCCGCTCCGGCCGGCTCACCACCGGCGCCTTCACCTCGTTCCTGACCGCGCTCTTCGCGATGTACACGCCGATCAAGCGCCTGTCGCGGATGAACGCGACGCTGCAGGGAGCGCTGGCCGCGAGCAGCCGCATCTTCGAGGTCCTCGATACGCACTTCGAGATCCAGGAGCGGCCGGGCGCGCGCCAGCTGCCGCGGATGCAGCGCGAGGTCGAGTACAAGGACGTCGGCTTCCGCTTCGCGGATGCCGACATCCCGGTGCTGCGGCGCGTCTCCTTCACCGCGCGGTCCGGGCAGATCATCGCCATCGTGGGGATGAGCGGGGCGGGGAAGACGACGCTCACCAAGCTCCTGCCGCGGTTCTACGACGTGAGCGACGGCGCCGTCACCATCGATGGCGTGGACGTGCGTGACGCCACGCTCAAGAGCCTGCGCGAGCAGATCGGGCTCGTCACCCAGGAGACGGTGCTGTTCAACGACACCGTGCGCGCGAACATCGCCTACGGCCTCGACGACGTCGACGAGACGCGGATCGAGTCCGCCGCCCGCGCCGCGTTCGCCCACGACTTCATCCTCGACCTCCCGCGCCGCTACGACACGCAGATCGGCGAGCGGGGGAGCCGCCTCTCCGGCGGCCAGCGCCAGCGCATCGCCATCGCCCGCGCGCTGCTCAAGGACCCGCCGATCCTGATCCTCGACGAGGCGACGTCCGCCCTCGACCCCGAGTCCGAGCGGCTCGTGCAGCAGGCCCTCGGCAACCTGATGAAGGGCCGCACGACGCTCGTCATCGCGCACCGCCTGGCCACCGTCCGCAATGCCGACTGCATCGTGGTGATCGACGGCGGCGAGGTGAAGGAGATCGGGACGCACGAGGAGCTGCTGAAGCGTCCGCGGGGGGTGTATACGCGGCTCTACGAGCTGCAGTTCACGCCCGAGGACCCGGCGGTATGACGGCGGCCCGGCGATGATCCGCTCGATGACGGGATACGGCACGGCGGCCATCGCGTCCGATGCCGTCCGCGGCGCCATCACCGTCCGCACCGTGAACCACCGTTTCCTCGACGCGAGCGTCCACCTGCCGCGGCGCCTCCAGTCGCTCGAGGGCGACGTCAAGCGCTGCGTCCAGGAGCGGCTGGGACGCGGGCGGGTGGAAATCTCGGTGCACGCGGTCCTCTCCGACGAGACGGAAGCGCCGCTGGTTGCGGTGCGGCCGCTGGCCGGCGGGGTCGTGGCCGCGCTCCGCGGCCTCCAGCGCGAGCACGGGCTTGGCGGCGAGGTGACGGTGTCCGATGTCGCGCGCTTTCCGGGCGCGCTCGAGGTGCTGGAAGCGGCCTCCGACGTGAGCGATCAATCCCGCGCCGACGTCCTTGCCGCGGCCGCCCGCGCGCTGGCCGGGGTGACGGCCATGCGCGAGGCGGAGGGCGCCATCCTCGGAACCGAGCTCGCGGCCGCGTTCGGCCGCATCGATGATGCCGCCGGGCGGGTGGAGGCGCTCGCCGAAGAGGGTAAGGTCGCCCGGCGCGAGATCCTGATGGAGAAGGTGCGCGGGCTCGCGGCCGAATTGGGCCTCGAGGACGCGAAGCTCTACCAGGAGATCGCGCGGAACGTGGAGCGCCATGACGTGGCCGAGGAGGTGCAGCGGCTGCGCAGCCACGTGACCCAGGCGCGATCGGCGGTCGGCGGGGACGCCGCCTGCGGCAAGCGGCTCGACTTCCTGGCCCAGGAGATGGCGCGCGAGGTCAACACCATCGGCAGCAAGGCGGTGAGCGCGGCCGTCGTGCACGAAGTGGTGGCGCTCAAGGAAGAAGTGGAGCGGGTCCGCGAGCAGGTGCAGAACGTCGAGTGACCGCGAGCCGATCCTGGTCGTGGTCTCCGGCCCCTCGGGGGCGGGGAAGTCGACCGTCCTCGCCCGCGCCCTGGCGGAAATGGAGCGGCTGCAGTTTTCCATCTCGCACACCACCCGATCGCCGCGGCCGGGGGAGAGGGACGGGGTGGACTACCACTTCTCCAACCGGCCCGCCTTCCTGGAGATGAAGGACGCCGGGCAGTTCCTGGAGTGGGCGGAGGTCCACGGCGAGCTATACGGGACGGCCCGGTCGGAGTACGATCGGGCTCGTGAGCAGGGGGTCGATCTGCTGCTCGACGTGGATGTCCAGGGAGCGGCGCAGGTGCGGGCGCAGTTCCCGGATGCGGTGAGCATCTTCATCATGCCGCCCTCGTACCTCGCTTTGGAGCGCCGGCTGCGCGGCCGCGGGCCCAACGACGAGGCGCAGTTCCGGCGGCGACTCGACGCCGCCCGCGAGGAGCTGAGCCTGTATCGGCAATACAAGTTCGCGATCGTCAACGAGCACCTCGAGGAGAGCGTCGAGGAGCTGAAGTCGGTCATCCGCGCCGCCCGCTGCCGGACGGACCGGGTGGACGGCCTGGCCCAGAGCATTCTGGGCACGTTCCCCAAACAAGAGGAGAGGTAGCGCGATGTCGCATCTGATCGTCCCCCGGGAAGTCGACAGCAAGTTCCGGTTCATCACCGTGGCGTCGCAGCGGGCCAAGCAGCTCCAGGCGGGCGCCAAGCCGCGGGTGGACGCGCGCAGCCGCAAGCCCACGCGGATCGCGATGCAGGAGGTGCTGGCCGAGGCCGTGTCCTGGGACATGAAGGACGAAGCCTCGCCCGCCGGGCCTCCGATCGAAGGCTAGCCGCTGCCGACCGTCGTTCTCGGCGTCACGGGATGCATCGGCGCCTACAAGGCGGCCGAGGTGCTGCGCGAGCTGCAGCGTCGGGACGTCGACGTCCACGTCGTGATGACCGCCAACGCCACGCGGTTCGTGGGCGCGATGACCTTCGAGGCGCTGTCCCGGCATCCCGTCTTCATCGACCAGTTCGCGCTCGGGGACGAGGCCGACATCCGCCACGTCAGCCTGGCCGACAAGGCCGATCTCCTCCTCGTGGCCCCCGCCACCGCCAACACCATCGGCAAGCTCGCGCGCGGGATCGCCGACGATGCGCTCAGCACTCTCTACACCGCGACCAAAGCGCCTACCGTGGTGGCCCCGGCGATGAACGTGAACATGTTCTCGCACCCGGCGGTGGTCGAGAACATGGAGATCCTCCGGCGTCGGGGCGTCGGCATCGTCGAGCCGGGCGCGGGGTATCTCGCCTGCGGCTGGCTCGGCAAGGGCCGGCTGGCCGAGCCGGCGGAGATCGTCGAGGCGGCGATGGCCGTGCTGGCGCGGTGCCGTGACCTCGACGGCGAGACCATCGTCGTGACCGCGGGCCCGACCGTCGAGGACATCGATCCCGTGCGGTACCTGTCGAATCGCTCCAGCGGAAAGATGGGCTACCGCCTCGCCGAGGCCGCGCGCGATCGCGGGGCGCGGGTCGTTCTCATCTCGGGGCCCACGGCGCTTGCGGAGCCGTCGGGGATGGAAATGGTCGCCGTGCGATCGGCAGAGGACATGGCGCGGGCCGTCGGGGAGCACGCGCGCGATGCCTCCATCGTCGCCATGGCGGCGGCGGTGTCCGACTTCCGTCCCGCGACGGCCGCGCCGCAGAAGATGAAGAAGGGCAAAGGCGACGGGTCGCACGTCGAGCTGGTGCGGACGCCGGACATCCTGGCCGCGCTGGGCGCGGACAAGCGGGGGCGATTCCTGATCGGCTTCGCGGCGGAGACGGAGCAGGTCCTGGAGCACGCGCGCGCGAAGCGCAAGGACAAGCGGGTCGACCTGCTGGTGGCCAACGACGTGTCCGGGGCGGGCGCCGGGTTCGGCGGGGACGAGAACGCCGCGGTGCTGATCGACGATCTCGCGGAGACGGCGGTGGCGCTCACCAGCAAGCGCGCGCTCGCGGACCGCATCTGGGATCGCGTGATCGACCTGCGGCAGGCGCGCCGGCCGTCGGTGGTCGTGGCCAAGCGTTGAGCGACGAGCTCGCGGCGCTCTTCGCCGACCTGAGCGCGCGCGCCCGGATGTACGGCGAGTTCACGACGGTGGGCCTGCCGCGGGTGGTCAACCGGCAGTCGGAGCCGAAGGATCTTCCCGGCGTCCGTGATTGGGTCGGTGACTGCCAGCGCTGCAAGCTGGCGGGCACGCGGACCAACATCGTCTTCGGCCAGGGGAACCCCAACGCGTCGTTGATGTTCGTCGGCGAGGCCCCCGGCGCCGACGAGGACGAGCAGGGGCTCGCGTTCGTGGGCCGCGCCGGACAGCTGCTGACCGACATCATCGAGAAGGGGATGAAGCTGACGCGCGACGACGTCTACATCGCGAACATCCTCATGTGCCGCCCGCCCGGAAACCGCAATCCGGAGCCGGACGAGATCTCGAGCTGCCAGCCCTTTCTCGAGAAGAAGATCGAGCTCATCCAGCCGCGCGTGCTGGTGGGCCTCGGGCGATTCCCGAGCCAATGGCTCCTGAAGAGCGAGGAGCCCATCGGCCGTCTCCGCGGACGCGTCGGGGATTACAACGGGATCAAGGTGGTGCCGACGTTCCACCCCGCGTATCTCCTGCGCAATCCCTCGGCGAAGAAGGATGTGTGGGAGGACATGAAGGTCGTCCTGTCGCTTTTGGCCAGCTAGGGCGCCGCCCGCGCATAAAGTCGTCCGGTGACGGAACGTGCCGTGGACGTCGCGCTGCCGCTGCCGCTGCAGACCGCCTTCTCGTACCGGGTGCCCGACAAGTGGGACGTGCCCGCGCGCGGCATCCGCGTGACCGTCCCCTTCGGCCCGCGCCGCGTGATCGGGATCGTCACCGGTCCGTCCGCGGGGCCGGCGGACGCGCGCACGCTCAAGGACGTCACCGCGATCCTCGACGAGGAGCCGCTGATCGCGCCGCCGCTCCTCGATCTCGCGCAGTGGGTGTCCGATCACTATCTGGCACCGCCCGGCGAATGCTTCCGGCTGGCGCTGCCGCCGGCCGGCGTGCGGGCGAGCCGCGCGCATGTCCGCGCCGCCGCGCCCGTCGTCGC
>JANMPI010000330.1:0-10319 GCA_031369785.1 Acidobacteriota bacterium | reverse complement strand
CGCCCACACCGCCAGCCCCAGCGGCAGGGTGGCCGCGACGTACTGCGTGGCGATGTTCTTGTTGACAAAGGTGGCCGCGGGCGGGAACGCCTGGTAGAAAACCGCCAGCCCGAAGAAGTGCTGCGCGAGGCCGATCACCGCGACCGCGGCGCCGGAGGCGAACAGCGCCAGGGCAAGGGTGCGGACTTCGCCGGTACGCGTGACGCTTCGCGACACGGCGAGAAACCACGCGCCGCAGGCCATCCACTCCAGAAGGACGGGGACAGCGTCCCCGCGGCTCGTCGCCCACGCCAAAGTGACCGCGCCCCACGCGACGAGCAGCGCGAGCGGCAGGTCCGCGGGGGACGCGCCGGCCCGATCGATCCTGGCCAGGGTCCACGCCGCGAAGGCGAAACCCCACACCTGCACCCAGGCCGACTGGGGCAGGTTGGCGGGATCGAAGTTGCCGTCCAGGAAGACGAAGGGCGCGATGGCCAGGACGCCGGCCATCGCGATCACGAACGGCCGGACGTTAGTCGCTGTTACCGCCGCCCTGCTTGCGAAGGAACGCCGGCACGTCGAGGTCGAGCCGCCCCCCGCCGCCGGACGCCACCTTGGCGTTGGGCGTCTTGCGATAGAAGCCGCCACCCTCGGCCTGCGGCAGCGACGACGCGGGCTGCTGCGCGGACGGTCCGACGTAGTTCGAAAGATCCACCGGCGTCGGCGGGACCTTGCGCTGGCCGCGCCCCACGAACCCGGTGGCGATGACCGTCACCTTGACCGCGTCGCCCATCGACTCGTCGGTGACGATGCCGTAGATGATGTTCGCCTCGGGGTCCGCCACCTTGGTGATGAGCGCGGTCGCCTCCGACGCTTCGGCGAGCGACAGGTCGGAGCCGCCGGTGATGTTGACCACGATCCCGCGCGCGCCCTCGATCGAGCTGTCCTCGAGCAGTGGATTGCTGACCGCGCGCTGGGCGGCGTCGGTGGCGCGGTTCTCGCCCTCGCCGATGCCGGTGCCCATGACGGCCTGACCCATTCCCTTCATCACCGCCCGCACGTCCGCGAAGTCGAGGTTGATCTGGCCGGGGATGGTGATGATGTCGCTGATCCCCTGCACCGCCTGCCGCAGCACGTCGTCCGCGACGCGGAAGGCCTCCGAGACCGGCGTGTTGCGCGCGACCGTCTGCAGCAGCCGATCATTGGGGATCGCGATCACGGAGTCCACGCACTCGCGGAGCTGGGCCAGGCCGTCCATGGCCTGCTGCATCCTCTTCTTGCCCTCGAGGGCGAAAGGCAGCGTGACCACGGCCACGGTGAGGACGCTGCCGCTGTCGCCGCCGAGCTGCGCGGCGATGGAGGCCACGACGGGGGCCGCGCCGGTGCCGGTGCCGCCGCCGAGCCCGGTGGTGATGAACACCATGTCCGCGCCCTCGAGGGCGTCGCAGATCTTCTCGGTGTCCTCGATGGCGGCCTGGCGCCCGATCTCGGGGTTGGCGCCCGCGCCGAGCCCCTTGGTCAGCTTGCCGCCGATCTGGATCTTCACCGGGGCCTTGTTCTGCCGCAGCGCCTGCAGGTCCGTGTTCACCGCGATGAACTCGATGCCCTGGAGGCCGGACGCGATCATGCGGCTGATGGCGTTGCCGCCCCCGCCGCCGACGCCCACCACCTTGATCCGCGCTCCGCGCGTCTCCTCGTCGGCAAAGGTGATGCGGCCCGGCCCGTCGATCGCATTCGCCATAGGTCTCCTTAAGCAATCCCTTCCGAGCATCCGGTCATGAAGCCGCACCGCAGACAGATCCGCTTGCAGTGGGAGGCAATGACCGGCGCGCCGCACAGCTCGCAGCGCAGCTCACCGGCATCCCGGGGAAGCAGCACGCCGGGGCGGATGGCGTCCCGCACGCGACGCCGCACATACGGGACGGGTGGAATCACCGCGCCCTCTTTGAGGTCCAGCGCCATCAACACCTCCATGCGGAAGAGTCGGCACCAGCATCAGAAGAAATCGCTCAGCCAGCCCATCAACCGGCCGGTCACCATGCCGAACGTGCCCGTCGCCGCCGGCCGCATCCCGCCGAGGTTCCGCTGGGCGCGGCTGCGATGGCCCCAGAGAACGAGGCCGACCGCGGTCGCGTAGACCGGGCTCGCGACCACGTCCACCAGGCCGCCGATCCCGGAGGGGCTTCCCCGCCGCACCGGCATGTCGAAGATCTGCTCCGCGATCTCCGGCATGCCTTCGAGGATTCCTCCGCCGCCGGTCAGGACCACGCCGCTGTTCAGGCTGCGGTCGAACCCGGCGCGGCGGATCTCGGTCAGCACCATCTGGCAGATCTCTTCCGCGCGCGCCTGCACCACGTCGCCCAGCACCTGGCGGGCCATGATCCGCGGCTTGCGGCCGCCGACGCTCGGCACCTCGATCGAATCCTCTTCCGGGACCATCGAGGTGAGCGCGCAGCCATACTTCTTCTTGATCTTCTCCGCCTCGTTCACCGGGGTGCGCAGCGCGACCGCGACGTCGTTCGTGAAGTGCTCGCCGCCCACCTGCAGCACGGCGGTGTGCCAAAGCGAGCCTTTTTCGAAGATCGCGAGGTCGGTGGTGCCGCCGCCGATGTCGACCAGCGCCACCCCCAGCTCCTTCTCGTCCTGGGTGAGGCAGGCCTCGGCCGCCGCGAGCTGGGTGAGGACGGTGTCGATCACCTCCAGCCCGGCGCGGTTCACGCAGGTGACGGTGTTCTGGGCCGCGGTCGACGCGCAGGTGATGACGTGGACGTTCACCTCGAGGCGCGTCCCGGTCATGCCCGTGGGATCGCCGATGCCGTCCTGGTCGTCGACCACGAACTCCTGCGGCAGCACGTGGAGGATCTCGCGGTCGACGGGAATCGACACCGCCTTGGCGGCTTCGATGACCCGCGCCACGTCCTCGCGCTCGATGACCCGGTTCTTGCCCGAGACCGCGATGACGCCCCGCGAGTTGAACCCGCGCACGTGGGACCCGGCGAGGCCGACGTACGCGGAGCCGATCTCGACCCCGGCCATCAGCTCGGCCTCTTCGACCACCCTCTTCACCGCGTCGATGGTGGCGTCGAGGTTGATCACGACGCCCTTGCGCACGCCCTTCGATTCCGCCTGGCCGATGCCGATGACGTCGAGGCGCCCTTCGTCGGTGATCTGGGCGACGATCGCGCAGACCTTGTGCGTCCCGATGTCGAGCCCGACGACGTATCGGTCCTTCTTCTTGGCCACGCGCTACCTCACTGGCAAGACGCCCGGCGCGGGGGCGGGATTGGAGACGGGGATGACGGTCACGGCCATCGGCGGCAGGGCCGTCTCACGGGTCGACAAATCCGGCCCCGCACCGGCGGGCGCCGGTTGCGCAGGGGCGGCGGGCGTCAGGACGTCAGGTGGCTGCATCACATAGATCCGGTCGCGAAACCGGAGATCGAACCATTCCGCCCGTGGGCAGCGTGCTCTCAGCTCCTCCCGCAGCGAAAGGAAGGTGAGCAGGCGCGGCCTATACGGGGGGGCGCCCATACGTACCACTTCGCCCGCCCCTCGTAGGACCACTCGGAGCTCACCGTTTTTCTCGACCGAAACTTCCGAGATCTCGGCGCCCAGCTCCCCGAGGTCCTGGAGGAGCGACCCGGCGAGGATCGCGCGCGCCCGGCGCTCGTCCGGCTCCGCCTGCTGGAGGCCGCGGACGATGGGGAGATCGAAGGCCGCGGTGCGCGGGCCGTAGATGTCGATGAGCCCGCCGTCGCCGTCCATCAGGTACAGCCGCTCGAGCTCGGCCAGCGCCAGCGGGACCCGCTCGCGCACCTCGACCCGCAGCGTGTCGGGCAGGGTGCGGGTCACGGTGGCGTCGGCGACCCACGGTGACGAGCGGAGCCGCGACTTCAGCGAGTCGATGTCGAGGTTCAGGATGTTCTCGCCCACCGCGGGGCCGAGCAGCTCGCGGACTTCGCCCTCGGAGAGGAAGCGGCTGCCGCGGACGTCGACCTTGGCCACCCGCAGCCGCTCGCTGGCCATCACGCGGGAGTACCCGGCCCACAGGCCGCTCACCGTGATCACCAGCGCGGCCCCGAGCTGGAAGGCCAGGATCAGCCGATACGTGAAGCCGCGATGGCGGCGCACCTTCGTGCGGCGCTCGGGGCGAAGGAAAGGCGGATCGTCGCTCTCGACCAGTGGGTGCTCCACGACCGGCGGCACCAGCAGGCGGCGCTGGCGCCGGTCGGGCTGCCCGCGGCGCTCGCTCAAGGCGCTCCCCCGTCCGAGATCCCGCGCCGCCGCAGCAGCTCGTCGCCCACCGTCCACACGCTGCCCGCGCCGAGGGTGAGGACGACGTCGCCCTCGCGGACTTCGTCCATCAGGTGCTCCACGACGCCCCGGAGGTCGCCGCCGTAGACGGCGTGGCGATGGCCGCGCCGTCCGATCGCGTCCGCCAGCGCCTCCGAGCTGATGCCTTCGATCGGCTCTTCGCCCGCGGGATAGATGTCGACGATCACGACGAGATCGGCGAGGTGGAACGCCCGGCAGAAGTCGTCCCACAGGTGCTGGGTACGCGTATAGCGATGGGGCTGGAAGAGGACGACCGTGCGCCGCGTGCCGGCGCGCCCGCGCAGCGTCTCGAGGGTGGCGCGGATCTCCGTCGGGTGATGGCCGTAGTCGTCGATCACGGTGATGCCGCCCGCTTCCCCGCGGAGCTGGAAGCGGCGGTCCACGCCGGTGAACGAAGCCAGCCCTTCCTGCACCGCGGGGAACGGGACGCCGAGGTCGAGCCCGACCGCCACCGCGGCCAGCGAGTTCAGGACGTTGTGATGACCGGGGACGGCGAGGTCGATGCGCCCGAGGGTGGTGCTCCCGGAGGCGGCGGTGTAGCTCGAGCCCATGGGGCCGAGGACGACGTCGCGCGCGGACACCTCGGCCTGCCGCGACACGCCGTAGCTCACGACGCGGCGCTCGACGCGGGGCAGGATGTCCTGCACCGCGGGGTCGTCGAGGCACAGCACCGCGGAGCCGTAGAAGGGGACCTTGTTCACGAAGTTGAGGAAGGCCTCCTTCACGTCGGCGAGGTCCTTGTAGGTGTCGAGATGCTCGCGGTCGATGTTGGTGACGATGGCGACGGTCGGGGTGAGCTTCAGGAACGAGCGGTCCGACTCGTCGGCCTCCGCGACCATGAACTCGCCCTTGCCGAGGCGCGCCCCCGAGCCGAGGGTGCCGACGCGGCCCCCGACGACCACCGTGGGGTCGAGGCCGCCCTTGTCGAGGACCATGGCCACCATCGAAGTCGTGGTCGTCTTGCCGTGGCTCCCCGCCACCGCGACGCCGTACTTCAGGCGCATGAGCTCGGCCAGCATCTCCGCGCGGGGGATCACCGGCAGCCCCTGGCGGCGCGCCTGCACGACCTCGGGATTGGTGGCCTTGACCGCGGTCGAGGTGACGACCACCTGCGCGCCGGCCACGTGCTCCGCCGCGTGCCCTTCGAAGATCCGCGCCCCCAGCGACGCCAGGCGATCGGTGACCGCGGAGCGCTTCTGGTCGGATCCCGAGACCTGGTAGCCGAGGTTCACCAGCACCTCGGCGATGCCGCTCATGCCGGACCCTCCGATGCCGACGAAGTGGATCTGGCGGAACTTAAGCATGGGCGCCCACCAGGAGATCGGCCACGCGCGCGGCGGCGTCGGGGCGGGCCACGGCTCGCGACGCGTCCTCCATCGCCTGCAGGCGGCCGGCATCGCCGAGGATGCTCGCGATCGTCGCCGCCAGTCTCTCGCCGGTCAGGTCCTTCTCCTCGATCATCCGCGAAGCGCCCGCGGACTCGAGGGCGACGGCGTTGCTCCGCTGGTGGTCGTCGGCGGCCCGGGCGAAGGGGATGAGCACCGCCGCCTTTCCCGCCGCGGTCAGCTCCGCGCAGGTCGTGGCTCCGCTCCGCGCGACCACGAGATCGGCGTCCGCGAAGCGCTTCTCCATGTCGTCCAGGAACTCGACCACGTCCGCGGCGCGGCCGGCCGCGGCGTACGCGGCCGCCACCTGCTCGCGCATCGCGACGCCGGTCTGGTGGACGATGCGCAGCCGATCCGCGCCCGGTAGCTGCGGGAGCGCCGCCACCACGGCGTCGTTGATGATCCTCGACCCCTGCGAGCCGCCGAAGACCAGCAGGGTGTGCGGCAGCGCGTGCGCCTTGCGCGGGATGCGCGCGAACCCGCCGCGCACGGGATTGCCGGTGACGACGCCCTTCTCCCCGAACTCGCGGCGCGCCTCTTCGTACGAGCACGCGGCTTTGCGGACGAAGGGGCGCAGCACGCGATTGGTGAATCCGGGCTTCGCGTTCGGCTCCAGCACGACGGTGTTGATGCCGAGGGCAGCCGCGGCGAGCACGACCGGGCCGCCCGCGTATCCGCCCACGCCGAGCACGGCGCGCGGCCGATGGCCGGCCACGAGTGCCACCGCGCGCGCCATCGCCCACGGCAGGGCGAGGAGCCCCTTGGCCAGGCGCAGCGGGCCGACGCCATTCAACGGGTGGATGGGCAGCAGCAGCAGCTCGTAGCCCGCCCGCGGCACGAGCCGCGACTCCAGCCCCTTGGGCGTCCCCACGAAGATGACGCGCGTCTCCGGGTCCCGCGCGCGGAGCTCGTCCGCCACCGCGATGCCGGGAAAGAGGTGCCCGCCGGTGCCGCCGGCGGCGACGAGGCTGGTCTTAGTCGGCATGCTGGGAGATGTTCAGGATGAGCCCCACGGAGAGCAGCGTGAAGACGAGCGACGAGCCGCCGGCGCTGATGAAGGGCAGGGGGATGCCCTTGGTGGGCAGCAGGCCCAGCACGACGC
Organism: Acidobacteriota bacterium; assembly: GCA_031369785.1. Lineage (GTDB taxonomy): Bacteria > Acidobacteriota > Vicinamibacteria > Fen-336 > Fen-336 > JANMPI01. Next base: position 3,518 of record JANMPI010000330.1, on the reverse strand, counting down.
TGACGTTGATCAGCGCCTGCAGGACGATGGCGAGGGTCAGCCCGGCGGCGAGGAAGGTGCCGAAGGCGTCCGGCGCGCGCCAGGCGGTGCGCAGCCCGCGCCAGAGGAGAAGGACGAAGGCCAGCAGCACCACCGTCGCGCCGAGGAGGCCGAGCTCCTCGCCGATGACGGCATAGATGAAGTCGCTGTACGGATAAGGAAGGTAGAAGAGCTTCTGGCGGCCTTCCATGAGGCCGACGCCGTCGAGGCCGCCGGTGCCGACGGCGATCAGGCTCTGGATCACCTGGTAGCCGGAGCCGCGCGCGTCGGACCAGGGGTTCAGATAGGCCTCGATGCGGTCGCGGCGGTAGGCGGCGCCCATCACCGCCTGGTAGAGCACGAAGGGCGCGAGCACGGCGAGGGCCGCGAAGTAGCGGAGCCGCACGCCCGCGAGGTACAGCATCACGCCCCCCACGAGGACGATGACCGCGGCGCTCCCCAGATCGGGCTGGATGAAGATCAGGAACGCGAACCAGCCGAGGAGCAGCACCACCGGGAAGAGCGAGGGAAGGAATTCGTTGATGCGGTCCGCCTTGCGCTCCAGGTGATAGGCGAGGAAGAGGATGGTCGAGAGCTTCGCGAGCTCGGCCGGCTGCAGCGACAGCTCGCCGAGGCGGATCCAGCGGTGCGTGTCGTTCACCGGCCGCATGAAGAGGACGGCGATCAGGAGCAGCGTGGTCGCGATCACCGCGGAGTAGACGACGGCGGGATGTCGCAGCTTGCGATAGTCGAGGCGCATGGCCGCGATCATCACCACCACCCCGAGGCACGCCCACACCACCTGCCGCACGAGGAAGTGGTACGCATTGCCGTGCAGCTCCTGGGCGAGTACGGACGACGCGCTCCACACCATCACCAGCCCGGCGCCGATCAGGGCCACGGTCACGGTGAAAAGCGTCGTGTCCGACGTGAGCTTCTTAGCCATGGCCTTCGCGGGCGGCCAGGGCCCGTACCTCGTCCTTGAAGGCGCGGCCGCGGGCGGCGTAGTCCGTGAACATGTCGAAGGACGAGCAGCCGGGGGCGAGGAGCACGGTGTCGCCGGGCGCGCCGCGCTCGAATCCCTTCTCCACCGCTTCCTTCAACGAGCGGCAGGCGATGACGGGAACCGTCGCGGAAAGCGCGGCGGTGATCCGATCGGTGGACTCGCCGATGGCGAGGACGGCCTTGCCATGGCGGGCCAGCGCCGGCGCCAGCGCAACGAAGTCGCCGCCCTTGTACCGTCCGCCCAGGATGGGCAGGACGGGCGTCGCGAAGGACTCGATGCTCTTCAGCGCCGCGTCGACGTTGGTGGCCTTGGTGTCGTTGTAGAAGGCGACGCCGCGGACGACGGCCACCCGCTCGAGGACGTGCTCCACGCCCGCGAAGGCCGACACCGCGCGGCGGATCGCGTCCGGCGGCGCGCCCATCAGGGAGGCCGCGGTCGCGGCGGCGAGGAGGTCCATCGCGATGTGGTCGCCGGGGACCTTCACGTCCGAGCGGTGGAAGAGGGACGCCGCGTGGCCGCCCATTCGGAGCCGCGCCTCCGGCCCCACGAACCGCGCTTCCGCGTCCCCCGTCCCGAAGCGCACCATGCGCGCGCGCGTCGCGCGGGCCAGCGCCATCACGTTGGGGTCGTCCGCGTTCACCACCGCGAAGTCGTCCGCGGTCTGATTGGCGAAGATGCGCGCCTTGGCCGCGCCGTACTCCTCGAAGCTCGCGTGGCGATCGAGGTGGTCGGCGGAGAGATTGAGGAACACGGCGACCTTCGGACGGAGCGACTCCGTCGACTCGAGCTGGAAGCTCGACACCTCCAGCACGAACGCGGTCTCGTCCGTCGCCCCCTTCAGGAGCCCGGTCACCGCGTCGCCGATGTTGCCGCCCACGCGCACGTCGCGGCCCGCCTCGCGCAGCATCGCGCCCAGCGCCGCCGTGGTCGTGGACTTGCCCTTGGTGCCCGTGATCGCCGCCACCGGCCCGTGGATGTGGCGCGCTCCGAGCTCGAGCTCTCCGATCACCGGGATTCCGGCCGCGCGCGCGGCCACGAGCTCCGGCGACTGCCACGGCACGCCGGGCGACACCACCACGAGCCCCGCGCTTGCGAACGTCTCCGCCCGATGGCCGCCGAGCTCCAGCCGCACGCCGCTGTCGGCCAGCTTCAGTGCCTCTTCCGGGAGCTCGGCCGGCGTCTTCCGATCGGTGGCCACGACTTGCCGCCCGAGGCCGGCAAGGAAGCGCGCCGCCGCGATCCCCGACCGCGCCAGCCCGACGACCACGACCGGCTTCCCCGCCAGATCCATGGTGTCTTCAAGTTCCTAGCGAAGCTTCAACGTCGTGAGCGAGAGCAGCGCGAAGATGAAGGCCACGATCCAGAACCGCACCACGACCTGCGTCTCCTTCCAGCCCGTGAGCTCGAAGTGATGGTGAAGCGGCGACATGCGGAAGATGCGCTTTCCGCGCGCCTTGAACGACACCACCTGGATGATCACGGACAGCGCCTCGACCACGAACAGACCGCCGATGGCAACCAGCAGCAGCTCCTGCTTGATGAGGATGGCCACGGTGCCGAGCGCGCCGCCTAAGGAGAGGCTGCCCACGTCGCCCATGAAGATCCGGGCCGGGTAGCAGTTCCACCACAGGAACCCCATCGACGCCCCCACCATCGCCCCGCAGAAGACAGTGAGCTCCACCACGCGCGGGAGGTACAGGAGGTCGAGGTACTCGGAGAACACGCGGTGCCCGCTCACGTAGGTGAGGACGGTGAACGCGGCGGCGGCGACGAGCGTCGAGCCGATGGCGAGGCCGTCGAGGCCGTCGGTGAGGTTCACGGCGTTGCTCGCCCCCACCACCACGATCACCGCGAACGGGATGTACAGGAGGCCGATGTCCGGCATCACGTTCTTGAAGAAGGGGACAATGACCCGCGTCGGATACGCGACGGGGTCCACGCGCGAGAGGGCGTACACCGAGATCCCGATGAGCAGGCCGATCGTGACCTGGAAGTACATCTTGCTGCGACCGCTCAGGCCCAGGTTCTGCTTCTTCACCACCTTCAGGTAGTCGTCCGCGAAGCCGATGGCGCCGAAGCCGAGGGTGGACAGCACCGCGATCCAGATGTTGCGGTTGGTGAGGTCGGCCCACAGCAGGGTGGGCACGATGATCCCGGTGAGGATGAGGAGCCCGCCCATCGTCGGCGTGCCCTTCTTGGACTGGTGCGCCTGCGGGCCTTCCTCGCGGATGAACTGACCGACCTGCAATCGGCGCAGGCGGTCGATCATCCATGGCCCGAGGACGAGGACGAGAAACAGCGCGGTCAGGCTCGCGACCGCAGTGCGGAAGGTGATGTAGCGGACGACGTTCAGGGGCGTGACGTGCCCGCGCAGCGCGTAGAAGAGGTGGTAGAGCATGGATCAGGCTCCTTCCACCCCGAAGCCGGCCCGCAGCGCTTCCACGACGCGCTCCATCCGCGCGCCGCGCGATCCCTTGACGAGGACGGCGTCGCC
>JANMPI010000312.1:0-5379 GCA_031369785.1 Acidobacteriota bacterium | reverse complement strand
GCGGCGCCCCCGAGGACGAGGCGGAGCGTCTTCGGCTGCCGCAGCTCCCGGAGGTGGAACGCCGCGAAGACGAGGGCGAGGACGACGGCGGCCACGCCGTAGTACCCCGACGATTGCGCGCTGAGCGCGAACGACACGCCGGCCAGCACCGCGCCGCCCCACGAGCCGCGCTCGACCACGCGATGGAGGCCGAGGAGGAAGAGGGCCAGCCACCCGATGGACAGCAGGTTCAGGTGATAGACGTGGCTCATCTGGTGGGAGGAGAACGCGGCGAGGATTCCCGTGAGCAGCCCCGCCCACCGATGCCCGGTCAGTCCGTGCACGAGGGCGTGAAAGGCCCATCCGCCAAAGGCGAGGGCGAGGATCGTCGCGGCGTTGAAGAGGACGAGCGGCTCGGTGGTGGCGAGCCGCAGGGGCAGCACGAGGACCGCGGTGCCCATCGAGAGGTCGGTGAGGAGCACCGCGTGCGCGGCGGGATGGAAGACGTTGCCCTGGAAGATCCGCGAGGGCTCGAAGGCGTGGCCGGTCAGCCAGGTGACCGTCCACAGGTGGGAAAGCGGGTCGGCGCCGATCAGCGTCTCCGTCGCGCCGTGGAAGGCGAGCGGACGGGTGGCGAAGATCGCGTAGGCCAGGAAGAACGCGAACACCGCCGCGGATCGCATGGGGCCCGGATCATAGCGTCGCCCCCCGATTTTCCGTGCTAGAGTCGCCGCACCATGGCATCAATGGACGCGCTGGGGATGGTCGAGACGAAGGGCCTCGTGGGCGCGATCGAAGCCGCCGACGCAATGGTCAAGGCCGCCAACGTCGTGCTGGTCGGCCGTGAGTTCATCGGCTCCGCCTACGTGACGGTGATGGTGCGGGGCGACGTGGGCGCGGTGAAGGCGGCCACGGACGCCGGGGCCGCGGCGGCGCGTCGCGTCGGCGAGCTGGTGTCCGTGCACGTCATCCCGCGCCCGCACCAGGAAGTCGAGAAGGTCCTCCCCGGCGGCCTCACCGAGCCGGCCCCGCCGAGCTCGAGCCGGAAGGCGTAACCCGGGCCGCTCCCGATGGCGGTCAAGGACTCGGACCTCCTCTCGATCCAGCAGGCGCGCACCCTCGCCGCTGCCGCCCGCGCCGCGCAGCGAACACTCGCGGGGTTCTCGCAGGACCAGGTCGACCGCATCGTCCAGGCCATGGCGGAAGCCGCACGCCGGGACGCCGAGCGGCTGGCCCGCCTGGCCGTGGAAGAGACGGGCTTCGGCAACGTGAAGGACAAGACGGCCAAGAACATGTTCGCGGCCACGGACGTCTACGAGTACATCCGGCCGATGCGCACGGTCGGCATCATTCGCGAGGACAAGGCCCGCCGCGTGGTCGAGATTGCGGAGCCGATGGGCGTGGTGGCCGCGGTCATCCCGTCCACCAATCCGACCTCGACCGCGATCTTCAAGGCGCTCATCTCCATCAAGGCGCGGAACGCCTGCGTGATGTCGCCGCACCCTTCGGCGCGGAACTGCATCCTCGAGACGGTGAAGGTGCTGCATCGCGCCGCGGTGGGCGCCGGACTGCCGCCCGATGCCCTGTCCTGCATGACCGAGGTCAGCCTCGAAGGCACGCAGGAGCTGATGCGCTCGCGCGACATCGGCGTGATCCTCGCCACCGGCGGCATCGGCCTGGTTCGCGCGGCGTATTCCTCCGGCCGTCCCGCCTACGGCGTGGGCCCGGGAAATGTCCCCGCCTACATCGAGAAGACGGCGGACGTGGCCAAGGCGGCGAAGGACATCCTCGACGGGAAGACGTTCGACAACGGGACGCTGTGCTCGTCCGAGCAGTCGATCGTCTGCGACGAGGCGATCAAGGACCAGGTGATCGCCGAGGTCAGGAAGAACGGCGGCTACTTCCTGAGCGAGGCCGAGTCCGCCGCGGTCGCGAAGGTGGTGGTCACGCCGCAGCGGCTGGCCAACCCGGAGATCGTCGGCAAGTCCGCGACGTACATCGCGGAGAAGGCGGTCGTAAAGGTGCCGCCCGAGACGCGCGCCCTGGTGGCGCCGCTGGCCGGCGTCGGCCGCGACTTCCCGCTCTCCATCGAGAAGCTGTGCCCCGTGCTCGCCTTCTATGTCGTCAAGGACTGGCACGAGGGCTGCGAGCGCGTGCTCCAGCTCCTCCGCTACGGCGGCACCGGCCACACGATGGCCATCCACAGCAGGGACGACGCGATCATCCGCGAGTTCGCGCTCAAGAAGCCGGTCTTCCGGATCATCGCCAACACGCAGTCTTCGATGGGCGCCACCGGCTACGCCACCGGCCTCGCACCGTCGATGAGCCTGGGGTGCGGGGCCTACGCCGGCAACATCACGTCCGACAACATCACGCCGCTCCACCTCATGAACGTGAAGCGGCTCGCGTACGAGCTGCCGCGCGAGGGCCGCGGGACGGCGCGCGCCGCGGCGCCCGACCTCCAGTCGCAGGTGAGCGCGTTCGTCGCGGAGAGGCTGGGGGCGACCGCGCCTCCGGTGCCGGCCTCCCCGGCGCCCGCTTCGGCCCAACCGGCGCCGTCGGTATTCCCCCCTGCCGAGGCCGTCGATTTCGTCTCCGAGGACGACGTGCGGCGGGCGCTCCGCGAGGGCCGGACCATCGCCCTCAAGGCGGGGGCGATCGTGACTCCGTCGGCGCGTGACCTCGCCGACGGGAAGAACGTCCTCATCGGATAGCCCGCATCCTGGCGTAAAGGCTCGGAGAACCGGTCCCCGGCGGCCATCCGTCCGTGCTAGGATGGCCGCCGTTTTCGACCCCGAGGGAGGCTGGCGCAGGATGCGAGCAGCGAGTGGTTGGGCGGCGGTCATCTGCCTGGGCGTCCTCGCCTCCGGCTGCGCCCATGGTCAGGCCTCCCGCGGCAAGGGGCCGGCACCGCTCACCCCCGCCGCACGGACCGCGCGCCTGGTCGCGGAAGCGGACGGCCACCTGGCCCGCGGCACCGACGAGAGCCGCCTCGGCCATCTCGAGAGCGCCCGGCAGGAATGGGATCGCGCCATCGACGTCTACCTGACCGCGCCCGGAGGCGCCTACGCGACTCCCGCCCTCCGCGAGGCGTACCGGCGGACCCTCCAGGCCGTGCAGGTGCAGGAGCTCGAGGCCCTGGCCGCGGGCGACGGCTTCACGGAGACGCAGTCGGAGCGCGCGTCCATCGACGACGTCGGCGACGTCACCCTCGACTCGACGTACAGCGGCGAGATCCGCAGCATCGCGGAGGAGGCGCTGCGCCGCGAGCCCACGGACCTGAAGATCGAGCTCAACGATCCCGTGCTGTCGTGCATCGACCTCTACCAGGGGCCGCTGCACGAGTGGTTCGAGAGCGCGCTCTCGCGCGGCGCGCGCTACATCCCGAGGATCCGCGAGGTGTTCGCGTCCGAGGGCGTCCCGCAGGACCTCGCCTACCTCGCCCTCGTCGAAAGCGCCTTCCACAACCGCGCGCTGTCGACGGCCAAGGCGAAGGGCATGTGGCAGTTCATGCCGGAGACGGGACGCCGCTACGGCCTGGCCCAGGACTGGTGGGTCGACGAGCGCAGCGATCCCGACAAGGCCACGCGGGCGGCGGCGCGCTACCTGCGCGAGCTCTACGAGATGTTCGGCGACTGGAACCTCGCCCTCGCGGCCTACAACGCGGGTGAGGGGCGGGTGAGCCGCGCGATGGACCGTTACGGCGCCGGCGATTTCTGGACGCTCAGCCGCGTGAGCAACCTGGCGCAGGAAACGCGCAACTACGTCCCCATGATCCACGCCGCGATCGTCGTGTCGCGGGCCGCGGACAAGTACGGCTTCGACATCGCGCCCGAGTCGCCGGTCCATTACGACTCCGTGCCCGTGAAGGGCGCCGTCGACCTGCGGGTGATCGCGGAGTGCGTAGGCGCCGGCGTCAGCACCGTGCAATCCCTGAACCCGGAGCTGCGGCGGCTGGCCACGCCCGCGAACCGCACCTTCCGGGTCAAGGTGCCGCAGGGCAAGGGCGAGAGCCTCACCGGCTGCCTCGACTCGCTGCCCGCCGAGAAGCGCGTCGCGTTCCGCACCCACGTCGTTGGCCGCGGGCAGAGCCTGGCGACGATCGCCAAGCAGTTCGGGGCAAAGGCGACGGAGATCGCCGCCGCCAACAGCCTCGGCGCGGGCAAGAAGCTGGCCCGCGGCACCGAGCTCATCATCCCGGTCAAGGCGGGGGCCGCCCGCGACCTCGCCGCCGGGACGCGCACCGCCGTCCACCATCGCATCCAGTCCGGCGAGACCCTGCACACGCTGGCGCAGCGGTACAACACCACCGTCGCCGCCCTCATGTCCTGGAACAACCTGACCGGCACGCGGCTCGCCGCCGGCAACACCCTGACCATCTACACCGCGCGCTAGCCGGACCCGCGCCGGTCGCCCTCCGGCGTACTGTTGTTCCAACCGCGGGCTCTCCCCCCGCATCACTGTGAGGACCGTTCCGTCCTCGGGAGCTCCCATGCTGGCCACGTCGTTGACTGCCGCCGTCGTCGGCGCGGAGGCGCACCTCATCCGCGTCGAAGCCGACACCTCGTCCGGATTCCCGCGCTTTACGATGCTCGGCCTGCCCGATTCCTCGATCAAGGAGAGCGAGGGGCGGATCCGCGCCGCGCTCCGGAACTGCGGGTACGAGTTCAAGTGGGACAGGCGGATCACGGTGAGCATGGCGCCGGCGAGCCTGCGCAAGATGGGCTCGTCGTACGACCTCGCCACCGCCATCGGCCTGCTCGCCGCCGACGGAACTCTCGATCCGCCACGCCTCGCCGATGTCCTGCTGGTCGGCGAGCTGGCCCTCGACGGCACCGTGCGCTCGGTGAGCGGCGTCCTGCCGATGATGCTGATGGCGCGGAAGAATGGCCTGCGCAGCGCGATCGTCCCCCGGGTCAACGCCGCCGAGGCGTCCCTGGTGGAAGGCGTGGACGTCCATGCCGTGGACTCGCTTCCACAGGCGGTCCATCTCGCGGCCCTGCTCGACCGGCCGTCACCGCCGCGGCTTCCACCGGCCATTCCCGCGCCGTCGACGTTGCCCGACATGGCGGACGTTCGCGGGCAGCATCTCGCGCGGCGCGCCCTCGAGATCGCGGCCGCCGGCGGCCACAACCTGCTCTTCGTCGGCCCGCCGGGATCCGGCAAGACGATGCTGGCGCGGCGGCTCCCCGGTTTGCTCCCGCGCCTGTCGCTCGATGAAGCGCTCGAGACCTCGGCCATCCATTCCGCGGCGGGCGCGCGACTCGACGTGCTCCTCGCGGAGCGCCCCTTCCGCGCGCCGCACCACACCGCGAGCGACGTCGCGGTCGTCGGGGGCGGATCGCTCCCGCGCCCGGGCGAGGTGAGCCTCGCGCACAACGGCGTGCTCTTTCTCGACGA
>JANMPI010000542.1:0-6995 GCA_031369785.1 Acidobacteriota bacterium | reverse complement strand
CCTCACCGGCGCGTCGTCGGGGATTGGACGCGCGCTGGCCCTGGCCCTGGCGGCGCAGCGGCCGCGGCTCGTCCTCGCCGCGCGCGACGCCGAGAGCCTGGCCGACGTCGCCGGCGAATGCCGCGCCCTCGGCGCGGAGGCGATGGTCGTGCCCACCGACGTGTCCGATCCCGCGGCCGCCGGCTTTCTCGTCGAGACCGCCGTCTCCGCTTTCGGCGGGATCGACGCGCTCGTGAACAACGCCGGCATCTCGATGATCGCGCGCTTCGACGAAGTGACCGACCTTTCGCTGTTCGAGTCGCTGATGCGCGTCAACTACCTGGGCTGCGTGTACCTCACGCACCACGCGCTCCCGCACCTGAAGGAGCGGCGCGGGCAGATCGTGGTGATGGCGAGCCTCGCCGGCCTCACCGGCGTGCCGACCCGAACCGGCTACGCGGCCAGCAAGCACGCGGTGATCGGCTTCTTCGATTCGCTGCGCATCGAGCTCGCGGGCAGCGGCGTCGACGTCACCATCGTCGCCCCCGACTTCGTGGTCTCCGAAATCCATCGCCGCTCGGTGGGCGCGGATGGCCGGCCGGTGGGGCAAAGCCCGATGCAGGAGTCGAAGCTCATGACCGCCGAGGAGTGTGCCGCGCTCACCGTCCGCGCCATGGAGCGGCGGCAGCGGATGGCCATCCTGTCGGCTCGCGGGCGCTGGGGACGCTTCGCGCGCCTGGTCGCACCGGGACTGATCGACCGCATCGCCGCCGGCGCGGTGCGCAAGGGGCGCTAGCGCGTGAAGCAGCGCGTGGAAGGCTTCGCTGTGCCGGGGGAAGGCGTTACGGCCCGGTGGTGACCCCGACGACCGCACCCACGGAGTCGGTGATGTTGTAGCCGCCGTCGCACTGCGGGCAAGGCGTCCCTGCGGGATGAACGTGGATCGCGTACGTCGTTCCCGGTGCCAGCCCGCGGATGATGAAGGACAGGCCCTGCACGACGGCGGATGGAAGGCCGTGGGCGAAAACAGTGCACTGGGTTCCCGCGGAAACCGGGCCTCCGTCGACGAAATACTTGCCGTCCGTCGGCTGCCCGCCGGACCAGGCGACGGTCAACGTCGTGGCGGTGCGGTCGACGATCGACACCGTCCCGCATTGCGACGGCTGGTCGGGGCCGTTGCCGACGGAGCCGTCCTCGCCGCCGCCTCCGCCTAGCGCGACGGCCGCCGCCGCTCCGCCCGCGACCACCACGCCGCCCACGACCAGCGCCGCCGTTCCGATCCCGCCGCCCCCCGCGCCCGCGGCAACCGTCGCCGCCACCGCCGCGCCCGCGGCCGCCCCGGTACCCGCCGCCACCACGCCGTTCGCCTCGAACCCGGCGGGGACGACGGGGGCCCCCGACGGCGCGCCCACCGCGATCGTCGGCTCGCCGGCCACGCCCGCCATCACGGGCAGGCGGCTGCACTCGGCGGCACTGCCCACCACGGGCGAGGCCTGATCCGCCGTCCTGCTGCTGGCCGCGGATGTGTCGGTGGCCTCGATGTAGTACTCGATGCGTGCGGTGCCCTTGCGCGGCCTCGGCAGCGTCCCCGCGAACACGCCGTCGCGACCGGTCATCTCGACGAAATACCAGTGGAGGCGTCCGGCGGCGCGGAAGTACACCCGCGCCCGTGCCACGCGATCGGCGGGGCTGATGCGCGCCTCGAGCACCGGGAACTTCCGGGCCACGACGCAGCCGGCGCCGGCATGATCGATCACCGGCCCCTGCGCCGCGGCCACGGCCGGGAAGAAAATGGCCATCGCCAACGCCCACGTGGAGAGCCGCATCAAGACCTCCTAGTGCGTGATCTTCTTCCGCGGCGCGCCCGACGCCGGCGGCGGCTCCGGCGCCGGCGGGATCCGGACCCGCGGCGGCAGCGGCGCCTCCGGGACTGATTGGCGGAGCTCGGCGTCGATGTCGTCGCCGAGCCCGGCCAGCAGGCCGGTCTCGTCGTCCTCGGAGAGGATGTCCTCGAGGTCCTTCACTCCGCGCTCGGTTTCCTCCGCCGAGGAGATGAGCCCGTCCACCTGGTCGGCGATGCTGCGCGGATCGCGCATCGAGTAGCTCTGGTCGCGCAGGAGCTGCAGGACCTCCTGGATGGTCTCGGTCTGGGCGCTGATGAGCTCGCGGTTCTCCACCGCCTTCTGGTAGCGCTCGAGGCGCTTGGCGAGCACGGCGTGGGTGCGCGCCTTCACCTGGTGGACCTTCTCGCTGCCCTTCTGCATCTCGTGCTCGAGCATCGCCATCCGCTCCGTGATGCGGTCGGCGCTCGTGGTCCGGAAGTACGCGCCGTAGCGCGAGAGCGAGTAGCGCATGCGCAGGTACGAGGAGAGCAGCACCTCCAGCTTGTCCGAGAGCTGGGACAGCAGCACCTGCGAGGTCGAGGTCATCGTCTGGTAGTTGCCGCGGATCTCCGCGGCCAGCTGCTGGAGCTCGCGGTAATGCTGGCGCTCGACCTCGGGCATGGCGTGGAGCATGTCCACGACCTCGGTCTCCTTGCGCGCCGCCCGCTCCTTCTCGATGTCCCGGGCGCGCATGTACCGGTGGTAGCGCTCGAGGAGCGGAAGGCAGGTGAGCTCGAGGCCGGCGGCGAGGATGAGGGGAAGAAAGCTGCCGGACAGGACCGCGAACCCGATCGCGGTCCCGAGAGCGATCAGGTTGACGTCGCTCTTCAGGGCCGCGACGAGCGGGTTCGGCTCCTCCTCGGGCGGAAGCGGCGGCACGGCGCTAAGCGTAGCGGGTTATGTGGTGATGCGCACGTTGCCGCCCTTGGCCTGGGCGCGGATCCGCTCCAGGACGAGGGTTTCGAGCTCCCGGAAGCGCTTGGTCTGCTTCAGCTCCTCGGTGCGGTGGACGGGGAGGTCGACCTCGATGTCGTCGACGAAAGTTCCCGGTCCCGCGGACAGGATGTGGATCTTGTCCGCGAGGTAGACCGCCTCCGGGATGTCGTGGGTGACGAAGAGGATCGTGGCGTCGATCTCTTCCCAGAGCTCGTTGATGAGGTTCTGCATCCCCAGGCGGATCTGCACGTCGAGGGCGCCGAAGGGCTCGTCCATCAGGATGATCTGGGGCTTCACGGCCAGCGTGCGCGCGATGGCCACCCGCTGGCGCATGCCCCCGGAGAGCTGGCGCGGGTACTTCCGCTCCGAGCCCTTCAATCCCACCTTCTCGATCCACGTCCGCGCGGTCTGCTCCCGCTCGTCGCGCGGCACGCCGCGGAGCATCAGGCCAAAGGCGACGTTGTCGAGAACGGTCAGCCACGGGTACGAGCTGTAGCTCTGGAAGACCATCCCCCGCTCGGACCCCGGCCCCGTGATCGGCTGGCCGCGCAGGAGGGCCTGTCCGCTCGTCGGGGGATAGAGGCCGGCCACGATGTTCAGGATCGTGCTCTTGCCGCAGCCCGAAGGCCCCAGGAAGACGCGGAACTCGCCCACGCCGGGAACGTCCTCCACCGCGAGGTCGATGTCGTGGATGGCCTGGAACACGCGGCCGTCGGGGTTGACGAACGACTTGCTCACGCTCTTGAGCTCGAGAACGTAGGGGTGCGCGGGCGCCGGCGCGGTAGCGGTCATCGCGCGTTCCAGTGGAAGAGCTTGATGTTGACGAAGCGGATGAACCAGTCCGTCACCACGCCGATGAAGAGGATGACGAGCACAAGGGCGAAGATCTGGTCGACGTGGGAGCGCTTGCCCGCGGTGGTGATCAGGTAGCCGAGACCGTAGCGGGCATTGATCACCTCGGCCATGATCACGTACGTCCAGCCGATGCCGTTCATGACCCGCAGCGCCTCGCCGATGGCGGGGAGGCTCCCGGGAATGAGCACGTAGCGGACGGTCTGGCCTCGGCTGGCGCCGAGCGTGGTGGCGGTCTGCAGGTAGACCTCCTCCACGTTGTTCACCGCCTCCACGACCAGCGGCAGCATGTACACGAAGATGCCGACGAAGAGGAAGACGATCTTCTGCATCTCGTCGATGCCGAACCAGACGATGAACAGCGGGATGAGTGCGGAGATGGGCAGGAAGCGCAGCGGGTCGAGGAGCGGGTTGAAGAAGTGCTTGATGGCGGGGAAGGTGCCCATGACGATGCCGAGTGGGATCGAGACCAGCGCGGCGAGGCCGAAGCCGAGCGTCACGCGGCGGAAGCTGCCCCACGCGCTGCGGACGAGAGCCTCCTCGAAGTGGAGCACCGGGAAAGCGCGCAGCACCTCGGAGGGCGACGGCAGGATGACGGTGGGGACGATGTTCCCGTAGGAGAGCACGCACCAGGTGACGACGAACGTCAGGAGCCCGGAGATCCCCAGGAGCTGGCGGGTGCGCTCGGAGACGGGCTCGCGGACCTTCATCGCGGCCGGAGTCTACTGCACGTTCCCGGGCTTTGCCGCCACAATACCGCGTGCGGCCAGCGCCCCCTGCCTTCGCGCGCGTGCTCGGGCGCGCCGATCTCGTCCTGTTCTCCGTCTCCGCCATCCTCACCATCGACACCCTCGCCTCCGCGGCCAGCATGGGGCTCACGTGGTTCGCGTGGTGGGGGATCACGATGGCGCTCTTCTTCGTTCCCTATGGACTCGTCACCGCGGAGCTCGGCGCGGCGTGGCCAGGGGAGGGCGGCCTCTACGTCTGGGTGCGGGAGGCGATGGGCCCGCGCTGGGGATCGCTCGCGGCCTGGTTCTACTGGATCAACAACGCGTACTGGGTGCCGTCCGTGTACCTCGTCTTCGCGGGGACGTTCCACGCCATCTTCCTGCGCGCGCACCTGCCCGCGAGCCTGCAGGAGGGGCCCGGTGCGACGTGGCTGTCGGCGGGCATCGCGCTGGCCCTGACCTGGATCACCGTCGGCATCGGCACCGTGCGCCTGTCCGTCTCGAAGTGGGTCCCGAACCTCGGCGCGGTGGTCAAGGTCTCGATCTTCGCCGTCCTCGGCATCCTGGCCGCCCTCTCCCTGGCCAGCGGGCATCCACCGGCGAATGCCTTTCGGGGCGCGCGATTCCTCCCCGACGCCAGCGCGTCGCTGCGCTTCCTGCCCGTGATCGTCTACAACGCCCTCGGCTTCGAGCTCATGAGCTCCGCCGGCGACGAGATGCGCGACCCCCAGCGCGACGTGCCGCGGGTGATCCTTTTCTCCGGCCTCCTCATCTCCGTCGTGTACATGCTCGGGATCGCGGGGATCCTCATCTCGGTGCCGCTGCGCGAGCTGAGCCTCCTCACCGGCACGTGGGACGCGCTGGCCGCCCTCGGCCGGCCGTGGGGCAAGGGCGGCGACGCGCTCGTCCTCGCCCTGGGCATCGGATTCCTCTACGCATGCGTGGCCAACGTCGTGACCTGGAGCCTCGGCGTGAACCGCGTGGCCGCCGCCGCCGCCGCGGAAGGCGCGCTCCCGGCGGTGCTCGGCCGCCTCCACCCGCGCTACAACACGCCGCACCGCGCGTTCCTCATCATGGGCGTCATCAGCAGCCTGCTCCTCGTCGGCAACGCCGCGCTCTCCTCGAGCGCGAGCAACGTCTTCTGGATGGTCTTCAAGCTGTCCGGCCTGTGCTTCCTGATCTCCTACCTGATGGTGTTTCCCGCGTTCGCGCTCCTGCGCACGAGCCACCCGGACACGCCGCGCCCCTACCGGATGCCGGGGGGGATCACGGCCGCACGCATCGCGGCGACGGTGTGCTGGCTGATCATCGCCGCCGCCTGCGTCCTCTTCTTCAAGCCGTCTCCGGACGTCGATCCGGGACAGGCCCGGCGCGAGACGTGGCTTCTGGCCGGCGAGACGATGGCGACCTTGCTCGTCGGCCTGTGGCTCATGCCCCGGCGGCGCTGCACCACCGCAAGCCGGCGTCCGCCTCCGCCTGCTCGCGCAGCTGCTTCCTCGTGAGGCGGAAGTGCTGTCCCATCGCCGTGAAGTTTTCCGCTGCGCACTGAAGGTAGGGGAGCGCCCGCTGGCAATGCGCCGCCGAATCGCGTTGCGGCGCCCGCCGCGCGCGCTCGACGTGGATCGTGCCCGCGCCGACGCAGGGCCCCGCCATCTCCAGTCGAAGCTGGAGGTTGATCCCGTTCTTCTCCACGAGCGCGCGGTAGTGGTCGACCGAAGCCCCGTAGGACCGAAGGGCGCCCTCGGAATCGGCGTGCCGCGCGAGGATCCCACCCTCGACGGACTGGGCGAAGGCGAGGTAGGTGATGGGCTCGATGCTCGTGGGGTCCGCTCGCCCGAGCGCGGTGGTCATATCGATGGCGCGACGCAGGGCCTCCCGTGCCTCGGCGGGGTGCCCGGTCTGGGAGAGAGCATCCCCTAGCTCGGTAAGGGCGAAGGCCAGGTACAGCTTTCGCGACACGTCGCTCTTGTCGGCGGTAACGAGCGAATCCCACCATGCGACCGCCTCGCGGCTGGTCGCGAGCGCGCCCGGCCAGTCGCCGAGCGCGGACTGGATCTCGCCCTTGCTGATCAGCACGTGGCCCCGCCAGTTCTTGAACGTCTGGGCGGACCGCGTCCGCGACGTCTCCGTGCTCAGGGTCACGGCCTTTTGGATGACGGCAAGCGCCGCCTGGGGATCGTCCAGGTTCGGGTATCGCGGGTTCCCGAGCACGATCGCGATGCTGTCATGGTTGGAGATCACGCTGCGCAGCGTTTTTTCGTCCTCGGGCGCGGCGGCGAGGGCAGTCTCGATCATCACGCCGGCCGCCCGATAGAGGCGCAGCCCTTCCTCGAGATCGCCCATGTTCGAGGTGAGGTCCCCGATTCGATCATAGAAGCGCGGAAGGTCCTTGCGGAGGGCGGCGTCGTCGGGATGCGCGGCCACCAGTCCCTCCAGGATCGCGAGCCCGCGCCGCGCGGCCGCGAGCGACGCCGGCTCGTCATTGAGAACGCCGTGCAAAAGGCTCATCAGCCGATGGGCCTGGACGAGATTCTCCTGATAGGCCCGGCGCGAGGGATCGGCGCGGACGAGCGCTTCCTCGATGTCGATGGCCTTCTGGACGCTACGCACCGCGCCC
>JANMPI010000214.1:0-4588 GCA_031369785.1 Acidobacteriota bacterium | reverse complement strand
CGCATCCAGAAGTAGTCGTCGACCAGCGTGTCGCCGTGGATCTTCAGCTCCCTCGGATGCCTGGGCGCGACCGGGGGGCGCAGCGGCGACGCCGGCGCGGCCTTCTGCGCGGCGCCGGACAGATGCTCGCGCAAGAAGCCGATCGTGCGCGGCCAGGCCTTTTGCGTGGCGGCGAGGTTCTTGCCGTCGCGCTCGCCTTGCGATTTCAGGAAGCCGTGGCCGGCGCCCTCGTACACGTTCGGCTCGTAGGTGCGGCCGAGGCGATCGAGCTCCGCCCGGGCCGGATCGATCGTCGCGTTCACGCGCGCGTCGTCCCCGCCGTAGAGGCCGAGCACCGGCGCGGTGACGCGGGCCAGGATCGCCGGCTCCGGAGAGCTCCCGTAGTAGACGACGGCGCCATCGAGTCCGGGGATCCGGGCCGCGGCCGCGAAGCTCAGGCCTCCGCCCCAGCAGAAGCCCAGGGTGGCGCTGCGTCCGTTCGCGGCGGGGAGCGCGATCGCGTAGTCGCGGGCCGCGACGACGCGCGCGAGTGCCTCGTCCGGCGCGAGGCCGCGCACGAGCCGGACCACGTCGTCGCGGCTCGGGACCGAGTCGGACCCTCCGCCGCTGGGCCCGAGCCCCGAGATGAGGTCGGGGACGACGGCGATGAACCCCTCACGCGCGAGCTGGTCGGCCACCGCGCGGATCCAATCGCCCAGGCCGTAGATGTCGTGGATCAGCACCACGACCGGCGCCTTGTCCTTCCGCTCGGGGTAGGACACCCAGGTGCGGATCGGCACGCCGCCCGCCGCCATCCGCACGTCGGCGTACTCCCCGTGCCGCGGCGACTTCTCGAGGGCTTCCTTCGCCTGCGTGTCGGCGGCGGGAAGTGCTGGATCGCGCGGGACGGAGACGGGCGCGGTGGCGGGGGCCTGAAGCGCGAGGAGCAGCGCCAGGGATGCGAGCAGTGAGGTCATGACCCGAAGGCTAACAGACGATGGCGGCGAAGATCAGCCAGCAAAGACGCAGAACGGAAACCCTAGAAGCGCAGGCTCAGGCGAGCGGGCGGAGGGTCGATCCCCCCCGTCAGCCGGCCGGGCTCCGTCGCCACCCATCCGTACCGCGGCACCCCGCGGCCGACCGCCGCCCCGAGCCCCATCCCGCCGGCGAGAAGCGCGCCCGACTCCCACGAGGCCGGGCCGGCGGCCTCGAGGCGGTCGACCGACGCCGCGAACATGAGGCTCGCCCACAGGAACACGCCCATCATCGCGCCGCGCTTCATCTGGCTGCCGGTGCGCTGCCGCACCTCGAGGCTCGTGAGCGCGGCCCTGGGCACGTGCAGGTAGCGGCGGTCCGAGGTGTAGACGACGAGCTCGTCGGCGCTGTTGCCGCGCAGGTAGCCCTGCACCGCCGCCTGATCGCGCAGGCGCACGCGAACCAGGGGTGTGGCCGCGGCGCCCGTCGTCTCCGCTTCGGCGGCGCCGGCCAGGACGACCAGCGATGCGGCGAGGACGATCGTTCTCATGGGACCCCCGGGGAAAGCGGAGACGCGTTCGCACCCTTATAGACGAGCCACGGGCCGCGAGAGGCCCGGCGCGAAAGGGGATCGCCTAGCGGGGGATCGGCAACGCCACGCCGTCGTGCTCTTCGGAGAGCGCGAGCGAGGCGAGGAGCGCGGCGAACGCGTTGACGTGGTGCGCGTCGAGGGTCTTGAAGTCGTGGATGGAGCTCGCGAAGCGCGTCCACTGCGCGGAGGCGCTGGTGTCGCGCTGCAGCGCGCTGTTGGCGTTGGTGGCGCCGCGGAGCACCAGGCGATAGCCCCAGCCGAGGACCATGCAGGCCCACTGGAAGCGCTCCTGCATCCCCGCGAGCAGCTGATGAACGACCGCGGCGACGGTGCCGAGGGCGATCATCTCGCGCATCCGGAAGTTGCGCGGGAGGAGCGGGGGCAAAGGAGCTACTGCGGCCAGCATCCGGCAGCACTTCGCCAGCGCCTCGATGCGGGCCATGCGGTCGGGGAGCGCGGTCACGATCACGCCGTAGGCGAGATCGAGGAGGCGGCGAGCCTCCCCGATGTCCACCTTGTCGCGCGCCTTTTCCGCCGCGACGAACGTGTCGTCGGCCATGAGCGCGGTGAGCGCGACCTGGGCCTCGAGGTCGCCGACCTGGCGGCGCAGCACGCGGTGCATCAGGTCGTCCCAGGCGTCCTGGACCCCGCGGAGGTTGTAGCGCACGAGCCCGATGTGAAGGGCGAGGGCGGCGAACGGGACCATCCAGAGGACGAAATCAGGCACGCGCGCCCACCAATCTGTAGACGGAAGCGGGGACGACCGCTCTCGCTTCGGCCTTCTGCCAGGAAGAAACCGCGAACCACGCGCAGAGTGCGAGGTAGGCGGACCCGTCCCAGAAGCTGATGTAGTGATGGATGTCCCAGCCGAAGGTGCGCAGGAGGTTGAGGCCAGTGACCGAGATGACCAGGTATCCCGCGAACCCCAGCGAGATCGCCCGGTGCCAGTTGCTCACCGGGATGTTGAAGAAGATGACGAGACGCGATGTGGCCACGAAGAGCCAGATCGTCGCGTTCAGGAGGCGCGGCTCGATGGTCAGCAAAGCGGTCAGGTAGAAGCTCGCGCTGCCACGGGTTCCCGCGGGGGTGGCCGCGAAAATGCTGATGGCGGTGATGGTGAGGATGGCCAGGAAGACCGGGCGTGCCGTCGCGCGGGCGCCGGGGAAGGCCAGAAAAGCCCGCCGCGCAAGCTCGAACGCGATTCCGAAGAGGCACAAGTCATACGTCCACTGCCGGATGACGTACGCGGACCAGACGAAGAATCGGTCCGGCCACAGGAGGACGGCGCCCTCGCAGACGAAGACGACCGCCAGGTAGATGGGGAACATCCAGCATTCCGCGGCGCGGCGGCGGACGATCACGCCCGCGAGTGCGGTGGCGAGTGCGACGAGCCCGCCGAGCTGGAGGTAGAGCGGATTCACACGACCGCCGTCCGTGGCTGGCGGCTGGTGTTCGACCGCGGCACGACCTGGCGGTCGATCCCGTAGCGCTTGAGGCGGAGATAGATCGTCCGCCGCGTCACGCCCATGACGCGGGCGACGCGCGCGATGTTCCACTCGTTGCGATGGAGGAGCGAGACGAGGCGATCGCGGCTCTGCTCGGGGACGTCCACGATGTCGGCCACGGAAATCGCGCGGTCCGCCGTCAAATCTGTTTGAACGGCCTTGGCAAGCACCAGGCCGAAGGTAGACAATAGCGACGAATCGAACCCCTGTGGCGCGTCCAGGTGCAGGAGTCCGACCAGGGCCCCGTCGTCCTTCAGCGGAGCGAGGACTTGATCAGGTGTCTGGATCGTCTCTCCGGATTCGATGCGCTGGCGATGGGCATCCCATGCCCCCCACGCGCGCACGACGCTCGCGGCCTGGAGATCGGGCGTGCTGCAGAAGAGCACGAGCGACTGTTCACGGAACGTGAGCAGCGCTCCGCCACTGGCCCGCGCGCGATTCACGAGGAACGAAAGAACGTTGGAAGCCTGCTGGCGGGGAGCTTGCGCCACCAGCACAGAGGCCAGGTCGGACAGGTGTCTCACGGGCGTAAACTTACTGCCCGGAAACCCCCAGGTCAAGCCCCAGCCGAAGATATTTCAGGATTGATCGTGAAATTACTGGATACCAACGCCCGTGTGATGTATATCCTATCTGTCCGTCCGATAAACCCCGTGCCGAGCCCCCTGGGCTCAGGAGACCAACATGAAGACACTTGCCTGGATCCTTACTGCTGCCGCCGTCCTCGTCGGGGCCGACGTGTTCGTTTTGTCCTCGGAGCCCACGACCTTGTCCGCGACGACGGCAACCGCCACGGAACCGGCCGGCCCGATCGCGCTCCAGGGCACGAGCGGCATTCCGACGCCTCCGCCGGACGCGCACGAGTAGTCCTCCTGATCCATGGGAGCCTTCGGCGATCTACCGCACGGGCGGTGGGTACGCCATCCGAGCCCGGGCGTGCGGATCACCCGCGAGCAGCGTCAATCGCTGATCGCCGGGTTGGTGACCGCCGGAGCCCTGTCCCTCATCCTCTGGAGGGCGATGTCCGAGATCGCCAGCGGGTCGGATGCCCGCGGCGTTTCGGTGGGGGCTGCGGTTCCGGGCCTGTCCGCCAACGATCGGCGTTACGCGCTCCTCGTCGCGGTCGAGAAGTATGACGACGCCGCCCTGCCGTCCCTCGAAGGCCCGAGCCGCGACACCGAGGAGCTGCATGCCGCCCTCGTGACGCACGCGGGCTTCCCGCCCGCCAACATCCGCCGCGTCGACGGATCCGGCCCGGATGCCATGGCGCCCACCCGCAGCAACGTCCTGCGCGCCTTCCACGAGCTGCTCGCCGCGATACCCGACGACGGCAATGCGATGGTCGTGGTGGCCTTCACCGGCCAAGGGCTGACCGCCGACGGGAAGGCCTACCTCCTGCCGCGGGACGCCGTCACGCGCGGCGGCGCGTCGCTCCTCACCAGCACGTCCATCGACTTCGACACCGACATCAAGCAGCGCCTCATCGCGCGCCGCGTCCGGCAGGTCGTCCTGCTCGTCGACTCGACGGTGGGCGATC
>JANMPI010000199.1:0-11213 GCA_031369785.1 Acidobacteriota bacterium | reverse complement strand
GGTCGAGGATCACCGGCATCCGGTCGTGGATGGGCGCCACGAGATCGTTGGCGGCCGTGGTCAGGATCGCGCAGGACTCGATCCGGTCCGGGCCGCGGCGCCAGTCGTCCCAGATGCTCGCGAAGGCGAACGGCTCGCCGTCCTTCATCTTCAACAGGAACGGATCGCGGACCCGGCCGGCGCGGCGCCACTCGTAGAACCCGTCAGCGGGCACGAGGCAGCGGCGCGTCCGAAACGGGTCGCGGAACGCAGGCAGGCGCGCCACCGTCTCCGCCCGCGCGTTGATCATGCGGTTGCCGACCGCCGGGTCCTCCGCGAACGACGGAACGAGCCCCCAGCGGAGCACTTCGGCCCGCCGGACGCCCTCCGGATCTCTGCGGATGGCAACGACACCCTGGGTCGGCGCGATGTTGTAGCGTGGAGTGAGGTCCGGTGGCTCGGGGACGCCGAAGACGGCCATCCAGTCCTGCTCGGGCTTCAGCTGGAAGCGTCCGCACATGATTTCCATCGTAGCAGGGAGGCTCATGAAGGTTCTCGTGACGGGTGGGACCGGGATCGTCGGCGAGGCCGCGATTGCGGCGCTGCTCCAGCACGGGCACGAGGTGCGCATCCTTTCCCGCTTCGGGGACCGCGGGGTGATGCGCTGGCCCCGCGGCGTCGAGGCGCGGGCGGGTGACGTCGCATCGGCGGCGGCGGTCAACGGCAGCGCGCGCGGCTGCGACGCCATCGTCCACATCGCGGGAATCGAGGAGGAAGCGCCGCCCGACAACACCTTCGAGAAGATCAACGTCCTCGGCACGCGGCACGTGGTGGCGGAAGCCGATCGCGCCGCGGTGCGGCGGCTGGTGTACGTCTCGTCCCTGGGCGCGGACACCGGCCAATCCGAGTACCACAAGTCCAAGCGGCGCGCGGAGCAGATCGTCCGCGGCTGCGCGCGACCGTGGGTCATCCTCCGCCCGGGCGGCGTGTACGGGCCCGGCGACAAGAACGTCTCCCTCATCCTGAAGATGGTGCGCACCCTTCCCGCGATTCCGATCCTGGACGGCGGGAACCAGCGGTTCCAGCCCATCTGGTACGAGGACGCGGGCAAGGCCATCGCCGCCGCGCTGGACGCGGGGGACGTCACCGGCGAGGTCCTCGAGGTCGCGGGGCCGGACGAGACGACGATGAACGACCTGCTCGACCGCCTGGAGCGTCTGGTCGGACGCAAGCCGCGGCGGGTGCCCATCCCCGGCGCCGTCGCTTCGGTGAGCGTGCAGGTGGCGAGCCTGCTCGGCTTCGAGCTCCCCGTGTCCGAGGCGCGCGTCACGATGATGAGAGAGGAGAACGTCATCCCCGCCGCGCGCGCGAACGCGCTCTCCTCCGTCCTCGGGGTCGAACCAACGCCGCTCGACGCCGGGCTGCGCAAGCTCATAGGCGTCGTCCGGGAGCAGCTGCCCGAGGAAGGCGTCGGCCCCCTCGTGCACAAGCGCTACTGGGCGGACATCGAGGGCAGCTTCTTCCGCGCCGGCGCGCTGCGCGACGTGTTCCGCCGCAACTTCGCGCAGGCGATGCCGTTCGAGACCACGCAGGAGAACGGGCCGCTCACCAACCTGAAGAAGAACCAGACCTTCACCGTGATGCTGCCCCTGCGCGGTGCGCTGCCCATGCGGGTGGAGGACATCACGCCCGATCGCATCGTCTGCGCGACCCTCGAAGGCCATCCCCTGGCCGGCCTGCTCACCTTCGATTTCCTCGAGCGCGGCAAGCAGGTGCGCTTCGAGGTCGGCGTGCGCGCCCGCGGCGCGGATGCCGTGGACGCGATCCTGCTGGCCGCCCTCGGCGAGCTGCTGCAGGACGTGAACTGGATGGCGGTCGTGGAGCGGGCCGTCAAGCTCGCCGGCGGCCGCGCTCCCGCCGGGCCGCAGATGCTCGTCACCACCCTGGATGACGCGGAGGCGGAGAAGGTCGAGGAGTGGGCGCGCGAGCTCGTGTTCCGCCGGATGCGCGGGCGCATCCCGCCCGGGCCCCCGATCGACGGCCGACGCCGCGCCGTGCGCAATCCGAAGCCGGCGCCGCGGGCGCGCCCGAAGCCGGCTAGCCGTCCTGGTAGTCGACGTCCTCCTGCGGCCGGTACGAGCAGTGCTCGCCGCAGCCCAGCTGGAACCGGTTCCGCGCGAACCAGCGGTAGAACCGGTCGGCCAGCGGCCGCGCGAAAGGCAGCGAAAAAATCCACCCGATCCAGCGCCCCCGCGGCAAAAGGTCGAGCATCCGCTCGATCGCGGAAGCGCCCTGCCACGTCCGCCCGCCCTCGCCGACCATCTGCAGCGACTCGCGGTACGCGCGCGGCGGGATCCACGGGAACCGCGCCGGCACGCCGGGCGCCTGCGAAGGCACGACGTCGAAAGTAGCGCGGGTGTCCCAGCGCATCAGGACGTGGGCGAGGCGCGTGCAGATCCTGCAGTCGCCGTCGTAGACGACGACGTACGGCCGGCCGGTGAACACGGCCGCCGACCGATCCGTCGCCTCCTGTCCGGCCACGACGAACCGCACCACCTCGAACGTCATGCGTGGAGGTCCACGGTGATCGCCGGCGGATGCTCGAGCGTCTTGTGGACGCCGCAGATCGCGGCCGCACGCTTCGCGGACGCCTGGCGTTCGGACGGCAGCCCGGGCCAGTGCAGCGAGACGGCCATCGCGCCGACGCGGTGGGGATCTTCCGAAAAGGTCCACCGCACCTCGACCGCGAGCGGCGCGGCGTCGAGCTTCGCGTGGCTCGCCCACGACTGCAGCACCGAGAACGTGCAGGAGGCGAGCGCGCTCGCCAGCATATGGAAGGGGCCGTAGGCGTGGTCCGCGGTCGGCGCTTCGATGGTCAGGCGGCCCGCGGAATCCTCGAGGCGGATGCCGTCCTCGCCGAGGAGCGTGATCTTCATCGTGTCTCCGGCCTCTTGACGGTGACGGTGGTGGCGGCGAGGCGCGCGAGGTCGTCGCCCTCGACGCGCACGGGGAGCCATTCCCGCAGCACCTTCGCGCCCATCGCCTCGTAGAACCGGATCGCGGGCTCGTTCCAGTCCAGCACCTGCCACTGATAGCGGCCGCAGTCCTTCGCGACCGCGATCCCGGCCAGGTGGACAAGAAGCGCCTTGCCGATCCCCCACCCGCGATACGCGGGGACGACGAACAGGTCCTCGAGATAGAGGCCCATCCGCGCCTGCCAGGTCGAGTAGTTGAAGAAGTAGAACGCAAACCCGACGGCCTGACCGTTCCAGTCCGCGAGCACGACGTGGAATCGCGGGCGCTCGCCGAAGCCGTCGCGCAGGAGGTTCGCCTCCGTCGCGGTCACCGCGCCCTCCGCCGCCCGCTCGTACTCGGCGAGACCGTGGATCAGCTTCAGGATGACGCCGACATCCTTCGCCTCGGCGTCGCGGATGCGGAGCATGTCCCTAGGGTACCGTGAGCAGCTTCAACCCCGCCGCCACCAGCACCACCGCGAGCAACCGGCGCAGAACGAGCGTGGGCAGGCGCCTGGCCCCGAGTCCCGCCCCGATCAATCCCCCGGCGACCGCGACCGGGACGAGCAGCGCGGCCTCGCCGGGAATCGCGCGCCCGGCGGCGAGATGGCCGGAAAGGCCCGCGATGGAGTTCACGAGGATGAAGGCCGCGGACGCGCCGGCGGTCCGCCTCGTCTCCTCCCATCCGGTGAGGATCAGGAGCGGCGAAAGGAATATCCCGCCGCCGACGCCGGTGAGGCCGGAGATGAGCCCGAGGACGGCGCCGATGCCGGCGAGCGCCGGTCCCGCGGGCGGGGCCTTGCGCGGGACCCGGGCCTCGTCGTGGATCCACAGGCGCACGGCGGCGAAGAGGAGCACGAAGCCGAGGAGCACGCGATGCGCGCGGATCGGCAGCTCGAGGAACCCGCCGAGCGCGGCGGCCGGGATCGACGCGAGGCACAGGGGAACGAGGATCGGCCAGGGAACGAGGCCCCGCCGGCCGAATCGCACCACGCCGATCGCCGCCACCGCGACGTTCATGACCAGCGCTGCCGGCTTGGTGACCGGGGCCGCGATGCCGAAAAGCGCCATCGCCGCCAGGTACCCGGAGGCTCCGCCGTGGCCGACGGATGAATAGAGGAGCGCGGCGCCGAAAATGAGGGCGGCCAGCGCGGCGAGGGTGACGGGGTCCGCGGGCATCGGTAGAGTGGGTATCATGCTCCTTCTTCTTCCCGTGATGCTCGCGTCCTTTCTCGCCGTCACGCAGGCGCCGGAGCAACGGCTGGACGTCGTGACCTACGATCTCGGCCTGACCGACACCGGCGTGGCCGCGGAGGCGGTGCGGCCGCTACTCTCCGTGGCCGGGCGCGTCGTCGAGGACGCCGCCAACCATCGCCTCATCGTGGTCGACGTCCCCTCCGTCCAACGCGCGGTGCGGACCGCCCTGCAGCGGGTGGAGGTCACGACCCGCAACATCCGCGTCGGGGTGACCTTCCGCTGGCAGGCCGCGACTGACCGGACCGGCGTTCGCGTGCGGCCCCGGCTCGACAGCGTCACCCTTGGCGGCGAGGCCACGCGCTCGAATTCCACGACCACCTCGCGCCAGGAGCTGGTCGTCCTCTCGGGCGGGCGGGCGTCCCTGCGCATCGCGGACGAGGTCCCCTACTCCGAGTGGTTCTGGTCCTGGGGGCTCGGGCGCGGCCTCTGGGCTTCCGGCACGAAGTGGCGCGACGTCGCGTCGGGGATGGAGGTCGAGCCGCAGGCGCTGCCCGGCGGCCGCATCCGCGTCCGGCTGACGCCCTACTTCGAGTACTTCGTCGACGATCGCCGCGAGGTGACGCGGCTGCACACGCTGACCACCGAGGTGGTGGCGAACGACGGGGAGGAGATCAACCTTGGCGGCGTGCCCGCGACGGACAGCGAGTTCCGCGAGCGGTTCCTGGTCGGGTTCGATCGCGTGCGCGGGATGTCGCAGGCGTCGATCACGCTACGCGCCACCGTGGAGTGAGCGGGCCGCCGCCCTTGCGTTATCGCCTGGTCCACTTGAACGGCGCGCTCGCCGGTCGCATCCGCGACTTCGACGCGGCGCAGGTCGTGCTCGGGCGCGACGCCCGCGACGCGCAGGTCGTGTTCGGCCCCGACGAGGGGACGGTGAGCCGCGTGCACGCATCGCTGACTGCCAGCGATGGCGTGCTGCTGCTGCGCGACCTCGAGAGCGCGACCGGGACCTTTCTCGACGGGGCCGACATCGAGGAGGCGGAGCTCGTCGACGGCGACGTCTTCGAGCTCGGTATCGGCGGCCCGCGCCTGCGGGTCGAGATCCAGGACGGGGCCACGGTCGTCACCGCCGTGGCGTCGCGCGAGGCCGCCGCGCGCACCCTGACCGGGCCGCCCCCGACCGTGGGATCGAAGCTGCGGCTCACCTTCGCGTCGGGCACGCGCGAGGGATCGAGCCTGGAGCTCGCCGGCTCCGTCTTCCGCCTCGGGCGCGCGCAGGAGTGCGCGGTGTGGACGCCGTCGGACACGATGGTGTCCGCGCAGCACGCCAAGGTGGTCCGCCTCCCCACCGGCTACGTGCTCATCGACCTCGAGAGCACCAACGGCACGTACCTCAACGGCCGGCGGATCCAGCGCGCGCCCCTCGCCGACGGCGACGCCATCGGCCTCGGCAGCGGGGGTCCGGAGATCCGCGTGCAGGTGCTCTCGCCCGACCGGGCGGCGGTGGCGTCGGCGGCGACGGTCGTGATCCCGCGTTTCGGCGAGCTGGCGGGGCGCAAGACGCAGGCCGCGCACCTGCGCGATCAGGCCCTCGAAGACGGCGTCCTCGATCTCGGGCGCGATCCCGACGCCGGCGTGCATCTCGATTCGCCCATCGTGAGCCGCCGGCATGCCCGGCTCAGCCGTGCGGGCGCGGTGGTGACGATCGAGGACCTCGACAGCGCCAACGGAACTTTCGTGAACGGGCAGCGCGTGGCCCGCTCCGAGGTGGCGCCGGGGGACCTGGTGGTCATCGGCCCCTTCCAGCTCGAGGTCACCCATCCGCCGGCGGAGGACGGGGCGCTCCGCCTGGCCGTGCGCGACACGCGGGATCGCGCGCGCCTCGATGCCCGGCGGGTCACCGTCCGCGCGAGCGGGCACCCGATCCTCCAGGACATCTCGCTTTCCATCGCCCCCGGCAGCTTCGTGGCCGTGATCGGCCCCTCCGGGTCGGGCAAGTCGACGCTGCTCTCGGTGCTCTCCGGGATCCGCGCCGCGAGCGAGGGCGACGTCCGGTTGAACGGCGCCGACCTCCACCGCGCGTTCGAGTCGTTGAAGGCGCGCCTCGGCTACGTCCCGCAGGACGACATCGTCCATCGCGAGCTGACCGTCGCGGAGAGCCTCGACTACACCGCGCGCCTGCGCCTGCCTCCGGATACGTCCGCGGCGGAGCGTGAGAAGCGCGTGGCGAACGTGCTGGCGACCCTGGAGCTCACGGAGCGACGCGACTTCCCGATACATCGCCTGTCCGGCGGACAGAGAAAGCGCGTCTCCATCGCCACCGAGCTCCTGACCGAGCCCAGCCTGATCTTCCTCGACGAGCCGACGAGCGGCCTCGACCCCGGCCTCGAGGAGGCGCTGATGCTTCTGCTGCGCGAGCTCAGCTACAAGGGCAAGACGATCGTGCTCGTCACCCACACCCTCGACAACATCGACCTCTGCGACGCGGTGGCGCTGGTCATGGACGGCCGGCTGGCCTTCTTCGGGACCGCGGACGATGCCAAGGCGCACTTCGACATCCACCACATGGTGAACCTCTACACGCGCCTCAAGGAGAAGACGGGGGAAGCGTGGAGCGCGGAACTCGCGGGGGAGGGGCCGGTCGCGAGCGCCGTCGCCGAAGTCGCCGTGCCCGGCATCCCGCACCGGGTCGGCGCCTCCGGCCTTCGCCAGCTCGCGATCCTCACCAGCCGGTACTTCCGCACCGTCACCCGGGACGGCCGCAACTCCGCGCTGCTCATCGCGCAGGCGCCGCTCATCGCCGGCCTCATCGGCCTGTCCCTGCTCTACGGCGGCAGCGACATCGCCTACACCAAGCCGAAGAACACCATCCTCTTCCTGCTCGCCATGACCGCGGTGTGGTTCGGGTGCAGCAACGCCGCCCGCGAGCTCGTGAAGGAGCGCGCGATCTACCTGCGCGAGCGGATGGTGAACCTTGGCCTCGTCCCCTACGTGCTCAGCAAGGTGCTGGTGCTCGGCGCGTTCGCGCTCATCCAGTGCGTGCTGCTGCTGTTCATCCTCGACACGTGGTTCGGCGTGCCGGGGTCGACGGGGCTGCTGCTGGGCGGGATGATGCTGGCCTCGCTGGTCGGCATCCTCGCCGGCCTCGCGCTCTCGGCTCTGGTGGGGAGCGCGGACCGCGCGATGACGCTCCTCCCCATCCTGCTGATCCCGCAGGTTTTGTTCACCATCCCCGCGGTGCAGATGGACATGAAGGGGCCGGCGGGGATCGTGGCGCGCGCGATGCCGACCTGGTGGGCCTTCGACCTGCTGCGGCGCGTGGCGCTGGAGCCCGACGCCCACGCGCCGGACGAGGACATCGACGCCCGCGTGCAGGCCGGCGGCCCGGTGCTCATGACGCGCGACCGCTTCGAGTCCATGGTGCAGCAGGGCTACATGCTGTTCCAGCGCCGCGGCGCCATCGAGACCACGTGGCCGGCGTCGCTGCCCGATGCGCTGGGCCGCCGGCTTCCGGAGCACCTCGGCTACTGGCGCGCGCCGGCGGCGGACGCGCTCGCCCTCAGCGGGTTCGCGCTCGCCCTGCTCGCCGCGGCCATCGCGCTGCAGCGCCGGCACGACCGCCAGGGCTGACCGGCGGACGGGTCAGCGCGCGGCGGGACGGCTCGCGGCGCCGAAGAACGGAAGGCGCTCGACCCGGCGATAGCCGGAGGGCGGGATGCGGAAGAGCGCCGAGCTGAGCTTCGTGTCCTTCTTGAGCTCCGTGACGAGCGCATGCACCGATCCCGGCTGCACCGTCGCCGCGCGCGGGCCCGTCCCGGCTTGCGTAACCACCATGTTCACTTCGAGCGGGAAGCCGATCTCCTGCCCGATGACGTGCCGCACCTCGCCCGTCTTGTCGCGCTGGAACTTGAAGAAGAAATGCTCCATCGCCGCCGACGACGAGAGCCCGGGAGTGTGCCAGATCTCGATTTCGTTTTTCTGCTGCACGAGGACCTTGTCGTTCTCGAGCGGCATCGAGGTCACGTAGTTCACGGTCACGATGCTCTTCCGGGCCTGCAGGCCGGCGATCAGCTTGTGCTCGTCGGTGTGGAACACCTTGGCCGTGTAGGCGCTGTTCTCGATGCCGGCCCCGCCTTCGAGCGCGGTCAGCAGCGTCTCCGCGTCCATGACGGCGTAGGTCTTGGTGACCGGATCGGCTACCACGTAGGCCTTGTCCCCGGCGCGGTGGAGGATCACGGTGCCCGCGGGCAGGACGAAGTCGGTGCTCACGATCTCCTGGCGTGAAAGGTCCTGGGCCAGGTAGAAGGTGCTGAGGATCGCGGTGGGCGCCTTGAGCGTGCCCAGCATCGCCTGCGCCTCGGGGGCCGTGGCGCCGGTGGGCTTCAGCTCGCGGGCGAGCGCCTCGATCTTGACCGTCACGACGTAGCCGGGGACATCCGGGGGGGTCTCGACGCCGCCGATCCCGCCGGGGCGGGGCGACGCGGCCGGCATCTGGGCCAGGGCGACGGAGGCGATCAGCACCGCGGCCGCGGCGAGGATGGACGGGCGTGCGGCGCAGCGCATGGAAGGCCTCCCCTAAATGATGATGGCGAATCATTCTCGGGACCGCCTCCGGGCCTGTCAAGGCAGCCCCCGCTACAATGCGCCCTGATGTCGTCCTGGCCGTCCGCCGCCCTCCTGCTCGCCGGTCTCGCCGCTTCCGCCGGGTGCGCGCGGCCGGCGGCGTTCCAGGGCCCCCGTTCCCTGCTGCAACGCGAGGGCGCGGGCGGTCCGCGGGTCGGGCCGATCACCCTCGAAGGCGATGCGCGGCCGGCGCTGCTCGAGACCGCGTCCTTCGAGACCGCGCTGCCCGCGCGTCCCCTGCTCACCTTCGGGGCCGGGTGCGCCTTTCCCGCGGGGGCGGAGCCGCCGGGATGGCTGCACGTCCAGGTGCGCGCCGGCGATCGTCTGCTCGCCGAGCGCACCCTCAACCCGCGCGCGCTGCGCGGCTGGCGCGACGTGAGCGTCCCGCTCGAGGGGCTGGGATCGCGCGCCACGCTCACCCTGTCCATGGCGCTCTCCGACCGGCAGGGGCAGCCGATCGCGGTGCCGCCGGGAATGGTGCTCGCGATCGCCGAGCCGGTGATCCACGACCTCGACGCCTACGGCCGAGCAAGAGGCATCGTCCTCGTCTCCATCGACACGCTGCGGCGCGATCACGTGGGCGCGTACGGGTATCGGCCCCCGACCACGCCGCGGCTGGATGCGCTCGCCCGCGCCGGCCTGCTGGCCGAGGACGCGGTGAGCGTCTCGTCGTGGACGCTGCCGTCCCACCTGTCGATGCTGACCTCCGTCGATCCCGCCGCGCACGGCGGGACCGATATGCGTCACGGGTTCAACCGACGCGTGCCGACCCTGCCCGCCCTCCTGCGCGACGCCGGCTACGCGACGCAGGCGGTGACGAGTCATCTCTATGTGTCGGCGGTGTACGGAGTCGACCAGGGCTTCGACCGCCTCGACTTCCACCAGGACCGCCGCGCCACCGACGTTGCCTCCCGTGCCATCGACCTCGTCGACCGCTTCGGCGACCGTCCCTTCTTCCTCTTCCTTCACTTCTACGATCCGCACTGGCACTACGACCCGCCGCCGGAGGTGCGCGCCCTCTTCGAGCGCGGCTACACGGGCGGCCTCACCGGCCGCTGGGGCGACTTCTCGACCCGCGCGCCGGGGTCGGTGACGCGCGCGGACCTCGATCACCTGCTCGCCCTCTACGACGGCGAGATCCGCTACACCGACAACGAGCTCGGGCGGGTGCTCGATCATCTCGGCGCGCGGGGCGCCCTCGCCAACACGCTCGTGCTCGTCACCTCCGATCACGGCGAGGAGTTCCTGGAGCACGGATCGTGGGAGCACCAGAAGACGCTGTACGAGGAGGTGATCCGCGTGCCGCTGATCGCCCGCGGCCCCGGCATCACGGCCCGACGCGAGTCGGCCCCGGTGTCCCTCCTCGACGTGGCGCCGACGATCCTGGCCTGGGCCGGAGTCGCCGCCCCGCCGTTGTTCCAGGGACGGAGCCTCCTCGCGCCCCTCGGCGTCGAGCGCGAGGCCTACGGCGAGACCGATCACACGATCGACGGATCGCACAAGCTCTTCCTGCGCGCCGGAGCGCGGCGCTGGAAGGCGATCCTCTCCCTCGACCCCGCCGGCGCCGCGGTGCGCGGCGAAGAGTGGTACGACCTCGCCGCCGATCCGGGCGAGCACGTGTCGGCGCCGCCCCCCATGCCCGCCGTCCACGGCATCCGCGCGCGGGCGATCGCGCGATGGAGGGCGTCGCGCGCTGCCGGAGCCCCCCTGGTCTCGAAGGCGGTCTGCCTCGATGCGGCGCAGAAGGAACGGTTGCGCGCGCTCGGCTACGTCCAGTCCGGCGCCGACGGGAGCTGCCCCAAGGAGTGATCCTCCGGGCCCGGGTCCGCGCTATACTGCGGCCCGTCGCGCCCGTAGCTCAACTGGATAGAGCGTCGGCCTCCGAAGCCGAAGGTTACAAGTTCGAGCCTTGTCGGGCGCACCAATCAATCACAACTAAGCGGTTTGTCGGGCGTTGGGCGCGAAGATACCGAGGGCCGCCTTCAATCTGGCCGGCCCGTCGCCCAAGGGGTTCTCGGCGCGGCCCGCGATCTGCCGAAAGATGGACGTCGACAACTATCGACTAATCCGATAGACTAGCCGTGTGTTCGACTACCTGGTGACGAGCCGCGCTCGTCGGCAGCTCCTTCGCCGACTCTGGGCCGACAGGGCCAGCGGGAGTGTCAGCGCACTCGCGCGCGTGAGCGGTGTGAGCTTCGCCGCGGCGCACCGCGAGCTGGAAGCCATGAAGGCTGCTGGCCTGACCGTCGCCGAGCGCGAGGGCGTCGCGACCGTTTACCGCGCGAACCTCGCCCATCCACAAGCAGACGTCCTGACGGCCCTGTTGAGGACGGCACCGACCGCCCGCGGCGCTTCGCATGAGCAGAGGCTGAGGGGACAGTTGGCGGCGCTGGGCGCTCC
>JANMPI010000177.1:0-6007 GCA_031369785.1 Acidobacteriota bacterium | reverse complement strand
GGTCGAGGCCGATCTTCTTGATGAAGCGGATGTCGTCGCGCGTGATCCAGGCGTCGTTGAACGCCGTCCAGAACGCCCGCGCCTCGTCGGGGCCGGCCAGCTCCGCTAACAGCTCGCGGAGCTGGCGCGGCGACTGCGCGCCCTTCTCGAAGCGGAACATGTAGCCCTCGGGCAGCAGCCAGTTGCCGAGGCCGATCCCCTTGAGGCGCAGGGGCTTTCCGTCGCCTGCGATCAGCTCGCGGGCGGCGACGCGGACGTATCCCGTCTTCGGCGATCTCTCCGGCGCGTTGGGCGGCGCGAGGACCAGCGACACCGCGGCGACGATCGTCAGGGAAGCCATCATCGCGCTAGGGTATCGCGGGCCGGGGTTGTGACGGGGGTCACGCCGCGCGCGACACCACGAGGTCAGGCTATGCGGATGCCCTCGAGGTCCGCCGCTCGCGCCGCCGCAATCGCCGTGCTCGCGATCGCGCCCACACTCGCCGACGCGCAGGTGAGCGCCCCCGTGCTCAAGTGGCAGCGCGGCGGCTGCAGCGCGGGCGGATGTCAGACCGGTTGGTACGCATCCCCCGCCGTCGCGGACCTCGACCAGGACGGCCTCCCGGACGTCGTGTGGGGCGCGTACGACGTGGTGGCCCTGAATGGCGCGGACGGATCGCTGAAGTGGCGCGCGCCCAGCGGCAATCGCGTCTGGCCGGGCGTCGCGGTCGCCGATCTGACCGGTGACGGCACGCTGGAAGTGATCGCCGGACGCGGCGGCGACCTGCTCACCGTCTACAACCGCCTCGGCGCTCCGCTCTGGTCGGCCAACCCGTTCGGCGGCGGCGAGGTCCGCACGCTGGCCGTGGAGGACCTCGAGTTCGACGGGCAGTTCGACATCGTGGTCGGGCGGGCCAGCGGCGGCAGCACGCGGCAGCTGAGCGCGTACACGCCGACCGGCGCCCTCCGTCCGGGATGGCCGGCGCGTCACGACGGCGAGCCCGGCAACGGCTGGGGCATGTACAACCAGAACGTCGCGGTGGCCGATCTCGACGGCGACGGCAGCCGCGAGGTGATCGGGCCGACGGACACCCACTACATCACCGCCCTCGATCGCAACGGCGGGCAGCTCCGCGTCAATCCCATCTACACCGGCCGGCAGTTCTGGTCGGAGGTGGGCGTGCACGTCGACCACGCGGTGGACCTCCGCGGCTACGCGGACTGCGGCCTCGAGCATCGTCCCAACTTCGCGGACTCGGCGCCGGTGATCGCCGACGTCAACGGCGACGGGATCGCGGAGATCGTGGTCGTCGGCAACGTCTACAACTGCGCGGCCAACCCTTACGCGAGCCTTTACCAGATGCCGTTCATCCTGAAGGTCGACCGCTCGCGGTGGAGCGGTAGCGGGTTCGACTGGACCGCGATTCCCGTCCCGGGGCCGGGCAGCGCGCCGTTGTCCGAGGACTACAACGTCATCGAGACCGCGCTCCCGAATCCCGTGGTGGCCGATCTCGACGGCGACGGGCGGAAGGAGATCCTGTACCCGTCCTACGACGGCAAGCTGCACGCGTACTGGCTGGACAAGACCGAGCACGGCAGCTGGCCCTACGACGTGCCGGGCGCGGGCATCCGCTTCGCGGGCGAGCCGGTGGTCGCGGACCTGAACACCGACGGACAGGCCGAGGTCCTCTTCACCTCCTGGCCGCAGAAGGCCGGCGCGGGCGTGGGACAGCTCCACGTGCTGAGCGCGCTCGGCGTGCAGTTGTACGCGAACGACCTGCCCGCGTCCTTCCCGGCCGGCAGCTGGAACGGCGGGCTGGCCGCCCCGACGCTCGCCAACATCGACGCCGATGCCGATCTCGAGCTGGTAGCGGGGACCTCGCAGTCGGGCGTCTTGGCCTACGACCTGCCGAACACGCCGAACGCGCGCGTGCTGTGGTCCACCGGGCGCGGGAGCGGCAAGCGCTCGGGCGTGGCCAAGCCGGAGCGTGAGTACCGGTCGGGCTTTGCCGACGTCCCGCCGTGGCACGGCTTCTATCCCTTCGTGAACACCGTCGCGCTCGGCGGCATCAGCAGCGGCTGCTGGCAGACACCGCCTTTGTTCTGCCCCGCCAACGGGATCTCGCGCGCGGAGATGGCCGTGTTCCTGCTGCGCTCCATGGACGGGCCCGCGTACGTGCCGCCGGCGTGCACGACGCCGCTGTTCGCCGACGTGCCGTGCAGCAGCCCGTACGCGCGCTGGATCAACGAGCTGGTCGCGCGCGCGGTCACCGCCGGCTGCGGAGCGACGACGTATTGCCCGGACGCGCTCGTCACCCGCGAGCAGATGGCCGTCTTCCTCTTGCGCACGCGCCTCGGCACCGGCTACACGCCGCCCGCCTGCAGCACCGCGACCTTCAGCGACGTCCCTTGCGCCAGCCCGTACTCGCGCTGGATCTACGACCTCGTCGCGCGCGGCATCACCGGCGGCTGCACCGCGGGCACGTATTGTCCGTCCGCCGCCGCGACCCGCGGCCAGATGTCGGTATTCCTGGTGAGGACGTTCGGCCTGCGGTAGGCTCGCCGTGATGACGACCAGGCACGCCGCCGCCGTCGTGGCCGGCCTCGCGCTCGCAGGCTGCGGGTCCGCGAACGGCGTCCTCGTGCCCGCGACGCCCGCGGTCGCCGGGTGGACGCTCGCCTGGAGCGACGAGTTCGACGGCCCCGCGGGATCGACGGTGGACGCGACACGCTGGGCGTTCGACGTGGGCGGCGGCGGGTGGGGCAACCAGGAGCTCGAGACCTACACCGACCGGCCGCGGAACGCGCACAAGGACGGCCACGGCGTGCTCGTCATCGACGTCCTCCGCGAGAGCCACGCCGGCGCGGATGGCATCGCGCGCGAATACACCTCCGCGCGTCTCAAGACCCAGGGTCACTTTGCCCAGGCCTACGGCCGCTTCGAAGCGCGGCTCCGGCTGCCTCGCGGGCAGGGCATCTGGCCCGCCTTCTGGATGCTCGGCTCGGACATCACGACCGCGGGCTGGCCCGCGTGCGGCGAGATCGACATCATGGAGAACATCGGCCGCGAAGCCGCGATCACGCACGGCACCGTCCACGGCCCCGGATACTCGGGCGCGCAGGCCATCGGCGCCGCCTTCACGCTACCCGCGGGCCAGCGGGTGGCCGACGACTTCCACGTGTTCGCGGTGGAGTGGGAGCCAAGCACGCTGCGCTTCTTCGCCGACGGGCAGCTGTACCAGACGATCACCCCTGCCGCCCTGCCCGCGGGGGCCCGGTGGGTGTTCGACCATCCCTTCTTCCTGCTGCTGAACGTCGCGGTAGGCGGCGCGTGGCCGGGCCCGCCCGACGCAACCACGGTCTTCCCCCAGCAGATGCTGGTCGACTACGTGCGCGTCTACCGTCGCTAGTCGGGGCGCAGCCGCGCGAAATGAGCGCGGATCTGGCCCGGCGCGAATCCGCCCGCGGCGGCGAGCGCGGCCACCGATGCCTCGTCGGCGAAATCGCGGGTGCTCAGACGGACCATGTACTTTCGCGCCACCTCGTAGCTCTCCGTGGTGACGTCCACCTCGCGCCGGCGGCCCTTGCCCGTCGGCCCGTCGAGCACCTCGGCGAAGGGCAGCGGGTGGAACTCGCCGCCCTGGATCGTGATCAACGCCGCCGCGCCGCCCTTCATCAGATACGTGACGGCGGCGTACCCGAGATCGCGCGCGTACTCGGCGTCGATGGGGATCGGCGGCGCGCACCGCAGCTCGTAGCCGATCGTCTTGTCCACGATCGTCACCTTGATACCGCGCTGCTCGAGGCGCATCTGCACCTCGTTCTTCACCTTGCGCCCGAGGTCGATCTCGGTCACGCGGATGTTGCCCTGCGCGTCGCGGTCGACGTCGGTGAGCTCGGCGACCTCCTCGGGGCTGAAGCGCTCGACCAATGCCTCGGACAGCAGCACCACCCCGTGCGACTTCCCCATCGCCCGCCGCTTCACGATGCTGCCCTCGACGATGTCGGCGATCTCGGCCAGCGAGATCGTCCCCGCGCGAAACTCCTCCGGGATGATGGTGCAGGTGGCGCTCGCCGCCTTGCCGATGCCCAGCGTGAGGTGGCCGGTGGGCCGGCCCATGGTCACGCCGAGGTACCAGCGCCCCGTCGTCCGCGCGTCCTCCATCAGGCTCTTCACCACGCCGACGCCGACGTGCCGCGCCGTCTCGTAGCCGAGCGTGGTGAGCGGCAAGGGCATCCAGAGGTCGTTGTCGATGCTCTTCGGCACCTGCACGACGCGGATGCCGCTCCGTTCCGCGATGGCGGCCGCGCTCCTCACCATGTCGTCCCCGCCGACGCAGACCAGCGCGTCGATCTTGAGCTTGGCCAGGGCGGCGAGCGAGTTCTCGAGGCTCTCCCGGTCGCGCGTCACGTCGCGCCGCGAGGAGCCGAGGAGGACGCCGCCGTCGAGGTGGATCCGCGAGACCTCGTCGATGGTCAGCTCGTGCTGCTCGTCGGTGTACCGCTGGGCCAGCCATTCGAAGCCGTCGTGGAACCCGACGGGCACGCAGCCGAGCTTCAGGGCCTCGATGGTGACGGCGCTGATGACGCCGTTGGTCCCCGGGGCGGGGCCGCCGCCGACCACGATGCCGATGCGCTTGATGCCGGTCGTCCCGCGATCGACGGCGTGAGCCTCCACCTCCGCGCGGATCATGTAGGCGCGCGCGACCTGGAAGCCTTCGCTGTCGGTGTCGACGAGTCGCACTCTCGTCTTGCCGGTGGCGGGGTCGCGCAGCTCGTCGAATGGGATGGGGACGAGCCGCCCGCCCTGCACGCTGACCATGGCACCGGTGCCGCCGCCGACGAGGAAGCGCACCGCGCCGTACCCGAGCTCGCGGCAGTACTCGGCGTCGAAGGGAATCGGATCCGCGCACCGCAGCTCGTAGCCGACGTTCTTGTCCGTGATCGTCACCCGGACGCCCTTCTGGCTGAGCCGCCCCTGCACCTCCGCCTTCACCTTGCGCGCGAGGTCGACCTCGGCGAAGCGCACGTGCCCGTGATCGTCCCGCTCGACGTCCTGCAGTCCGGACAGCTCGCGCGGGTCGAGCTTGTCGATCAGTCCTTCGGCCAGCACGGCGACGCCGAAATGCCGTCCCATCGCGATCCGCTTGACGATCGCGCCCTCGACGATGTCGCAGATCGCGGCGAAGGTGATGTGCTCGGTCGCGAACTCCTCCGCGATCACGGTGAGCGTCGCCCCCGCCGCCTTGCCGATCCCGAGCGCGAGGTGCCCCGCCTTGCGGCCCATGGCCACCACCACGTACCAGCGCCGCGTTGCCCGCGCGTCTTCCATGAGGTTGCGCACCAGTTCGACGCCCGCGTGGCGCGCGGTCTGGAAGCCGAAGGTCGGGATATGGGGCGGCAGGGGCAGGTCGTTGTCGATGGTCTTGGGGACGTGCACGACGTGGATGGCGCCCTGTGAGTGCTCGCCGATGGTGCGCGACGAGAGCGCGGTGTCGTCGCCACCGATGGTGATGAGCTGGCTGACCCCCAGGCGCAGCAGCGAGACCAGCGCGTTCTCCAGGTGCTCGGGGCTGGCGGTGGGATTGGCCCGGGAGATGCCGATGTACGACCCGCCCCGGAAATGGATCCGGCGAGGGTGTCGACGAAGGGCTTGAGGCGGACCTTGCGCCCCGGGAACTCCTCCGGGATGAGGGTGATGGTCGAGCCGGCCGCCTTGCCGATGCCGAGGGCGAGGTGGCCGGCCTTGCGGCCCATGGCGATGACGAAGTACCACCGCGAGGTCGTCTTCGCGTCCACCATCAGGTTCTTCACCAGGTCCACGCCGATGTGGCGCGCGGTCTGGTAGCCGAAGGTATCCACGTGGGGCGGCAGGTCGAGGTCGTTGTCGATGGTCTTGGGGACGTGGACCACCTGCATGCGCCCGCCCGCCTTCTCCTCGAGCTTCATGGCCGAAAAGGCGGTGTCGTCCCCCCCGATCGTGATGAGCTGGGTCACGTTGAGGCGCAGGAGGGAAATCACCGTGTTC
>JANMPI010000163.1:0-5507 GCA_031369785.1 Acidobacteriota bacterium | reverse complement strand
CGATCTCCCCTCGCTGGCGGTGTTCCTGGTGGCCGTCGGCCTCGGCATGCGCACGGTCACCTCGCAGCTGCCGGCGCGGCAACTGGCCTGGCGTTATGCCGCCGTCGGCGCCTGCTGTGCGGCCGCGGTGCTGCTCAAGCTCACCTACTTCGTCCACGCGCTGCTGTTCCTCGCCCTCCTGCTCCTGCTCGACCGCAACCAGGCGACGGATCGGCGGCGCCTGGCCTGCGGGGCCGCTTTCCTGGCCGGGTTCTCGCCGGTGGCGTTGCAGTTCGGCGATGTCTACCTGCACAGCGGACGCGCGGAGCTTTTCGAGTCCGCGTTCATGAAGCCCTTCCACCAGCAGCCGCGCGGGCTGGCCATCGAGGCCGTGTTCCATACCATGCCCGCGATCGGCGCCTACACGGTCAAGCCGTCCGAACCCATCAGCTTCGCCTCGCTGGTCGTCCTCCGCCTGTACCGCGGCCTGCTCGGATTCGAGTGGGCGGTTTACGGTGGGTGGGCGCGACGCGGGCCCGTGTGGCAGGTCACGACCCCGGACCTGATCCGGGCCTGGACCTTCGTGGGACTGTGGGCCGCGCTCACCGCGGCCGTCGCGCGCCGCGGACCCCGCGGCCTCGGCCTGCTGGGCGCCACGGCGGCCGCGGTCGCGATCACCACGGCGGTGCTGGGCCACACCGAGCTGCGCTATTTCGCGCTTCCGCGCGCGGCGTGGTGGCTGACCGTCGCCGGCGGCGGCCTGTGGATGCTCGAACGCGCCCGCGCCGCGCCGCTCTCGCGGAGCGCGGCCTGACCAGCCAGCCGGACATCGCCACCTCCGCGGCGCTCGCGGGCGCGCCGTACTGGCGGCCGCTGGCCCGCACCGTCGCCGTCGTGCAGTCCAACTACATTCCGTGGAAGGGATACTTCGACCTCATCCGGATGGCCGACGAGCTGATCCTCTACGACGACGTGCAGTACACCCGCCGGGACTGGCGCAACCGCAACCTCATCAAGACGCCGCGCGGCGCGGAATGGCTGACCATCCCCGTCAACGCCAAGGGCAACTACCTGGCGCCGGTCAAGGACATCACGGTGAGCGACGACGGCTGGCGGCGGCGCCACTGGGCCGCGCTGGTCGCCAACTACGGTCGCGCGCCGTACTTCAAGGCCTACCGGGAAGGCGTCGAAGAGCTGTACCTGGGCACGGCGGAGCGGCGCCTCTCGGACATCAACCGGCTGTTCCTGGGCGTGCTCTGCGTTGCCCTCGGCATTCGGACGCGCCTGTCGTGGTCGATGGACTACGACTTCGACCGCTTGCAGCCGGACCGCAGCCAGCGGCTGGTCGACCTGTGCCACGAGGCCGGCGCGACCCGCTACCTCTCGGGACCCACCGCGAAGGGCTACTGCGACGACGATCTCTTCGCGCGGGAGGGAATCGACCTCGTCTACCTCGACTACTCCGGCTACCCGGAATACCCGCAGCGGCACCCGCCCTTCGACCATCACGTGAGCGTCCTCGACCTGCTGTTCAACGTGGGGCCCGCCGCCCCGCGCTACATGCTCGGCGGGCGATGAGCGCGAGCGCGGCGCGCCGCGAGGGGCCGTCCCGGGCCGAGATTCTCGCGGGCGTGGACCGGTACTACACCGGCACCGTCGAACGGCACGGGCCGACGGCGCGCGGGGCGGACTGGAATTCGACCGCCTCGCAGGCGCTGCGCTTCGAGCAGCTGCTGCGACTCGTCCACGGCGGCGGCGCCGTGCCGGCCGAAGCGTCGGTCAACGACTACGGCTGCGGCTACGGCGCGCTGCTCGATCACCTGCGGCGGGCGGGATGGAATGGCCCGTACGCGGGCTTCGATCTCTCCGCGCGCATGGTCGAGGTGGCGCGTGCACAACACCAAGCGTGGCCGTGGGCGGAGTTCACGCAGACGGAGGCCGCACTGCCGCGCGCGGACTTCACCCTGGCCAGCGGCATCTTCAACGTGCGGCAGGACGTGGACGAGCGCACCTGGCAGGCCTACGTCCTGGACACGCTCGAGCGCCTCCGTGCGCGGAGCGGCCGCGGTTTCGCCTTCAACTGCCTCACTGCCCACGCCGATCCCGAGCGGATGCGGCCGGATTTGTACTACGCCGATCCCGTCGCGATGTTCGAGCACTGCCGGCGCACGTTCTCGCCGCGAGTGGCCCTCCTGCACGACTACCCGCTGTTCGAGTTCACGATCCTCGTGCGGACGGACGGCGCGCCCTGATGGCGCGCGTGGTCATCTTCGGCGCGGGCGACATCGCGCGGCTGGCCCACTTCTACTTCTCGCACGACAGCCCCCACGAGGTCGCCGCCTTCACCGTCGACGCCGCCTTCGTGAAGGCGGAGCGATTCCAGGATCTCCCGCTGGTGCCCTTCGAGGAGGTGACGCGACGCTACCCGCCGGGGGAGTTCGCGATGTTCGTGGCCATGAGCTACGCGCGCATGAACCGGCTACGGGCCGAGAAGTTCGCGGCCGCCCGCGCCCTGGGCTACGAGCTCGTGAGCTACGTGAGCAGCCGCTGCTCGTACCTCGCCGGCGAGCCGCCGGGGGAGAACAGCTTCATCCTCGAAGACAACACGGTGCAGCCCTTCGTGCGCATCGGGCACGACGTGACGCTGTGGAGCGGCAACCACATCGGCCACGACTCGGTGATCGGCGATCACTGCTTCATCAGCTCGCACGTCGTCGTTTCCGGCCACTGCCGCATCGAGCCGTACTGCTTCATCGGCGTCAACGCCACCTTGCGCAACGGCATCACGGTGGCCGAGTCCACGCTGGTGGGCGCGGGGGCGGTGCTGATGGCGGACACGGTGGCGGAGGGCGTCTACGTGCCGCCGCGCTCCGAAATGAAGAAGGTGAAAAGCGGCCAGGTCGACCTGTGAGCGGCTGGCGCCGGCTGGGCCTGCTCCTGCCCCCGCCCTCCGGCTCGACATGGATGAGCGGCCACGCATTCCTGCCCACTCTGCACCGGCGCCCCGAGGGCTGGCGCATGTATTTCTCCGGCCGTGACGACGCCGGCCGATCGCGGATGGGCTTCGCCGATCTCGACCTCGGAGACCGGCCGACCGTGCGCGCGGTGGGCGCGAATCCGCTCCTCGACCTCGGGCCGGTGGGCGCCTTCGACGACCACGGGGTGAGCGCGTCGTGGATCACGGAGCACGCGGGCCGGCTCTACCTCTACTACATCGGATGGAACCTCGGCGTGACCGTGCCCTTCTACACCGCGGTCGGCCTGGCCCTGAGCGACGATGGCGGCGAGAGCTTCCAGCGCGTCTCGGAAGGACCGATCATCGGCCGGGACCCCGTCGACCCCTACCATGTCGGGTCGGTCTGCGTGCTGGTCGAGGACGGGCGCTGGCGGATGTGGTACCTCTCGGGCTGCGGCTGGCGGACCGAGCAGGGCCGGCCCCGTCACTACTACAACATCCGCTACGGCGAGTCCGCGGACGGGATCACGTGGGCGCGCGCGGGCCGGGTGTGCATCGACTTCAAGTCATCCGACGAGTACGCCATCGCGCGGCCGTGCGTGGTGCGCGAGGGCGGCCGGTATCGCATGTGGTACTGCTACCGGGGCGACGCCTATCGCATCGGCTATGCCGAGTCGCCCGACGGCCTCCACTGGACGCGGATGGACGACCAGGGACTGGCCGCATCGCCTTCCGGCTGGGACTCGGAGATGGCGGCTTATCCTTTCGTCTTCGACGAAGGCGGCCGGCGCTACATGGCCTACAACGGCAACGGCTACGGGCGGACCGGCGTGGGCCTGGCGGTCCTGGACGAGGCAATCCCTGCCGCCGGCTAGCCCGGCCCGGAACCCGCGCGCGTTTCCCGCGGGCAGCCCCCTTCCCGACCTGAGCGTGGTCATACCCATCTACCGTTGCGAGGCCTCCCTGCGCGAGCTGCACCGCCGCCTCGGCGACACCCTGGGCGCCCTCGTGCCGTCCTACGAGATCGTCTTCGTGGAGGACGGCGGAACCGATCGATCGTGGGAAGTTCTCCGCGAGCTCGCGGCGGCCGATCCGTGCCTGCGCGCCATCCGCCTCAGCCGCAACTTCGGCCAGCACGCCGCCATCACCGCCGGCCTGGCCGAAGCGCGCGGCGCGCGGGTGGTGGTGATGGACGGCGACCTGCAGGAGCCGCCGGAGGACATCGCCCGCCTGTGGGAGGCGGCCGAGGCCGGCCACGACGTGGTGCTCAGCCGCCGCCGCCAGCCGCGGCAGGCGTGGACCCGGCGCCTGACGTCGCGCCTCTACTTCGCGTTCCTGAGCCTGGTCATCGAGCGCCGCGTCGAGCCCGGGCACGGCACGCTGAGCCTGCTCTCGCGCAAGGTGGTGGCGGAGTTCCTGCGTTTCAAGGACCGCGACCGCCACTACCTGTTCATCGTGCAGTGGCTCGGCTTCCGCCCCGCCACCATCGAGTACGAGCCCCGCGAGCGGCCGCAAGGGCGGAGCGCGTACACGCTGCGCTCGCTGGTTCGACTGGCCGTCTCCGGCGTCTTCGCCTACACGACCGCCTTCCTGCGGTGGATCGTCTACCTGGGGATCCTGGTTTCCGCCGCCGGCCTGGCGGTGGCGGTCCTCTTTCTGTACCGCTACCTCGCTCACGACACGGTGCCCGCGGGGTTCACCGCCCTCTCCCTCCTGGTCGTGGTGATGGGCGGCTTCGGCATCCTGACCACCGGCGTGTCCGCGCTCTATGTCGGCAAGATCTTCGAGCAGGTGAAGGAGCGCCCGCTCTTCGTCGTGGACGAACGCCTGGGCGGCACCCCGTCGATCGCGGCGCGAGGGATGGCGTGACTGCATTACACTCGTGACGTGAACCGCGAGTCGCTCGATGCGCTGCAAGTCCAGATCTGGACCGCGGACCTGACCGGCGCGCTGACCTACGTCAA
This sequence comes from Acidobacteriota bacterium, assembly GCA_031369785.1. GTDB lineage: Bacteria > Acidobacteriota > Vicinamibacteria > Fen-336 > Fen-336 > JANMPI01. The sequence continues at coordinate 608 of JANMPI010000163.1, read as the reverse complement.
CACATTCGCGGCCGCGTACTTCGGACGCTCGCGCGAGCAGCTCATAGGGGAGGGCTGGCAGAACGTGCTGCACGCCACCGACCTCCCGGTGGCCGTCCAGTCCTGGACGAGTTCGCTCCAGAACGGCACTCTCTACGCGGTGGACTTCCGCCTCCTGCGTGGCGCGGACCGGAGCTACCGCTGGCATCACTCGTCGGCGCAGCGGGTCGCGGGCCCGGACGGCCCCTTCTGGCTGGGCTCGAACGTGGATGTCGATGCCGAACGGCGCGCCGAGGAGGTACTGGAGGCCCAGCGTGTCCTGGCCCTACGCTCCCGGAGTTGAAGCGGCCGTCGAACGCGGCCTTCAGCCGGAGGGTGCGATCGGAGACATGAGCACCCCCCACGGTGATTCCTTCATCCAGGTGAGGAGCTTGGGCGAGGGCAGCGGGCGGCTGATGAAGTACCCCTGGGCCATGTCGCAGCCGAATCGCTTCAGGACGGCGTAGCCTTCGGCGGTCTCCACCCCTTCCGCCACCACCTGCAGGCCCATGTTGTGGCCGAGGTCCTCGTCGAGCGCACGATCACCCCGTCGTCGCTGGCCTCCGCGCCCAGGTTCACGACGAACGCCT
>JANMPI010000159.1:0-3699 GCA_031369785.1 Acidobacteriota bacterium | reverse complement strand
GCCATCAAGATCGCGAGCGGCGCCCTGGCCTGGCCGGCCACGCGGTACCTGAACCTGTGGGTGTGCTCCCTGGGCAGCGGGCTCCTGGGTTACGCGCAGTTCCCCGGCGGTCCCGCGGACCGGGACGGCGTGGTCATCCTGAACACCGCCTTCGGGACATCCGGCCGCGTGGAGGCGCCGTTCCATCGCGGGCGGACGGCCACCCACGAGATCGGCCACTGGCTGAACCTCCTGCACATCTGGGGCGACGACGATCTCGGCTGCCGGGGGTCGGACAGCGTGGCCGACACGCCGAACCAGGCCGGCTCCAACGGCGGCTGTCCGCCGTTCCCGCGTGTCTCGTGCCGCAACGGGCCGAACGGGGACATGTTCATGAACTTCATGGACTACACCGACGACGCCTGCATGGCGCTCTTCACGAAGGGCCAGGTCTCGCGCATGCATGCGGCGCTGGCCGGGCCGCGGGCCAGCGTGGGCGGGACCGACGACGGGGAGGAGGCCGGCGAGCGTCTGTTCGAAAGCGAAGAGTTCCGCGCCACCGCGGCGTCGCAGGAGGCCGAGCAGGGCGAGCGGCCGACGCTCGTGTTCGACGGGGTCGACTGGGTGTGACGCGGTGGCGCTGAGCCCGCACGTCTTCGGGCAATGGCTCTTCTCGCACGAGGAAGACGGCGCGCGGGTCTATCGGCCGCGGGACGGACAGTTCTCACCCAGCCGCCGCCCGCGCGACGGGTTCGACATCGCCGCCGACGGGACGTTCCGCGCCTACGCGCCGGGGCGCGGGGATGCTTCGAGCGCGAGCGATGCGCGGTGGCGCCTTGCCGCCGCGCCCGGCCGCATCGAGATCGCGAAAGGCGATGGCCCCGTGACGCGCACGCTGGAGATCGTGGATGCCGCGCCGGGGGTGCTGAAGGTGCGCGGCTAGCGAGCCTTGCGCTGGCTGGCGATCATCATCCCCGCCCCCGCGATGATCAGCACCGCGCTGACCACGGGCGAGACCTTCTCCTTGTGGCTCGTCTCCACCCCGAGCGAGACGCCGCCGATCTGCACTCCCGCGCGGTCCTTCTGGGGAATGGGCACGAAGAGGGACGCGAGACCGAGGACCACGAGCACGATGCCGACGGCGAACAAGGCTTTCATGCCGCCGACGTTATACCCCTACCCGACGTCTGTGCAATATCGCTCACGCCTTCCGATACGCGGCGCCCGCTCGGCGAAGGTCGTCCCCGATGGCGTTGCGGAGGCTCACCGGCGACAAGACCTCCGCCTCGGCTCCGAACTGCAGGATCCACCGCCGGAGCTCGCTCGTCTCGGCGATGGTCATCCGCAGCACGATGCCGCCGCCGATCTCCTCCTGGATGCGGGACGACGCGTGCCAGCGGCGCTCGCGCATCCAGCGCGCCTGCCGCGGGGCGAAGCGGATCGCGACCTCGACCACGCGCCCGCCCTTCTCGAGGGCGAGCGATCCCGCCATGTACTTCCGGAAGTCGAAGTCGGCCGGGATCAGGTAGCGCTCGGTGGTGAGGGTGACCCGGCGGATCCGGTGCAGCGCGAAGTCGCGCACCTCGCGCCGGCGCTCGTCCCAGGCCGCGAGGTACCAGTCGCCGCCGACGTTGAACACGTGGTACGGGCGCACGCGGCGGTCGGTGGTCCGCCCCGCGCTCAGGCTGCGATAGCGGATGAGGGCGGCGTGCTTCCGCCGCAGCGCGGACAGCACGTCGCGGAAGACGGCGGCGTCCGGGGCGTGGAGCGGCCCCAGATCGAGGGAGAGATAGTCGCCGAGGCCGGACGGAGAGATCTTCACCTGCTCGGGGAGCAGCTCGAGGATCTTGCGGAACGCGCTCGCGAGGTCGTCCTCGAAGGGCGTCCCCCGGTATTGCCGCACCACCTTCTCCGCGAAATAGATGGCGAGCAGCTCCCCGTGGCTGAGCGCGACCGGCGGCAGCTCGGTCATGGGCTCGGTGAGCACGTACGTCCCGAGGTGCGCGTCGTACTCGAGGGGCACGCGCCACTCGTCGCGGAGGAAGTCGAGATCGCGGTACGCCGTACGGACGTTGACCTCGAACTCGCGCGCAAGGTCCGTCGCCTTCAGCGTCTTGCCTTCACGCAGGCGCGCGACGGCCCAGAACAGCCGGCGGAGCGGCGGGCGTGTCGAGAGCGAGCGCGGCGGCGCCGCCGTGGCCCTTCGCGCCTTCAATCCACGAGCTCCACGCGGGGCGGCGTGGCCGCTTCGGGGCCGTTCAGCAGGTCGAGCAGCGCCGCCACCGGCTCGTCGAGCAGCCGCACCCGCGCGCGGTCGAAGCCGGCCTTGACTGCCGCCTCCAGCGTTTCCGTCCGCGCGAGCGCGCTGTACGACGCCGGCACGGTGATCACGACGGGCGCGTTGCCGAGGTCGTGGGCGGCGTTCCGGTCGCGGGCGATCCCGCGCAAGCGGTCGAGGATCACCGTCGTGACGTCGGCCGGCGTCCGGCAGCCCGGAACGCGCGAGCGCGAGTAGACCTTGAGCGTGCCGAGGTCGGACTTCACCGAAGAGAAGAAGTCGCGGCCGCGGCGCAGGAGGGGGGCGCCCTTCTTCCTCTTTTGCGGGCCGGCGAAGAGGGCCCCGAAGAAGGCGCCGCCCCGGGTCGCGTCCGCGGGGGCGGAGACATAGGACGGGATGCGCCGCGTGAACTGCCCGGCGTGGTCGGCGTCGACGGGAACCTCGACGGTCTGGACACCGATGGTCTGGGCGTCCTCGTGGCGGGGGTCCGTCGTCGCGTAGGCGATGCTGCAGCTGCTGATGCCGAGGTCGATGCCGAAGAAGTGACGGCTGGCCGTCTTCATGAATCGCGCTCCTTCCGAGAATGAATGGGCGAGGATGCGCCGCCACGGGGGCGGGGCGGGTCCAATCCTCCATTCCTCGGACTGACACGCGATGTCAGGGGTGCAGCATTTTCCAGAGGTACGCGTACTCGAGCGCGGTCACGTGCGCGGTGTCTTTGGCCACCACTCCCGAACCGTGCCCGCCCTCCAGGTTCTCGAAGTAGTAGACGGGATGGCCCATGGCCATCATCCGCGCCACCATCTTCCGCGCGTGGGCGGGGTGGACGCGGTCGTCGCGGGTGTTGGTCCAGAAGAACGGCGTTGGGTACTTCGCGTCCTTGCGCAGCAGCTGGTACGGCGACCAGGTCTGGATGTACGCCCACTGCTCGGGGACGTCGGGATCGCCGTACTCCGCCATCCACGACGCGCCGGCGAGGAGATGCGAGAAGCGCTTCATGTCCGCGAGCGGGACCGCGGAAACGACGGCGCCGAAGAGATCGGGGCGCAGCGTGAAAGCGCCGCCGACCAGCAGGCCGCCCTGCGAGCCCCCGCTGATGCCGAGATGGCGCGGCGACGTGATCTTCCGCGCGACGAGGTCTTCCGCTACCGCGATGAAGTCCTCGAACGACTTGATGCGGTTCTGCTTCAGCGCCGCCTCGTGCCAGCGCGGGCCGAACTCGCCGCCGCCGCGGATGTTGGCCTCGACGAACACCCCGCCCTTCTCCAGCCAGCCGAAGCCGCGCGAGCCGGAGTAGGTCGGCGTCTGCGCGACCTCGAACCCGCCGTACCCGTGGAGGAGGGTCGGCGCCGTCCCGTCCGCCTTGAAGTTCCGCGGGGCGACCACGAAGTAGGGGATCTTGGTGCCGTCCTTGCTCGTGGCCTCGAACTGTTCGGAGATCA
>JANMPI010000528.1:0-11544 GCA_031369785.1 Acidobacteriota bacterium | reverse complement strand
CCGCCGGCCATGATCCCGCGGATGCGATCGGGATCGCTGCCGAAGGTCGGCGGGCACTCCGCGGCCTCGAGGAAGCCGAGGCGGCCGCTGGTTCCTGCCCCCATGAAGAAGATGCGTCCCCCCGCGTCCAGCGCTTCGGCGGCGAGGATGGCCGCCCGCGTGATCGCGGGGGCCTGTCGCGCGGCGGCGGCGACCCCGCGGCGGTCCTCGTCGAGGAGGAGCGCGACCACCCGCGAGGTCGGCATCTCGTCCAACCGGCGACTGCGCGGGTTGCGGCTCTCGGTGGGAAGCCCCGCCCACTCCGGCTTCATCGCGCGAGGCTGGCCGTCACCTGCGCGGCCAGCGCCGCCGCGCGCGCGATCACCGCACGCTCGTCGAGGGTGAGCACGGCGCGGTCGCGCATGATCACGCGGCCCTCGACCACGACATGCCGCACGTCCGCTCCCTTCGCCACGTACACGAGGTGCGAGACGGGATCGTAGAGCGGCGTCATCCGCGGGGCACGCACGTCGACGACGACGATGTCCGCGCGCTTGCCGGCCTCCAGCGATCCGATCCTGTCCTCCATCCCCAGCGCGCGCGCGCCGCCGAGGGTCGCCATCTCCAGCACCTTCGCCGCCGGGGCGACGGTCGGATCGCCGGCCACGTGCTTGGCGAGGAACGCCGCCGTCGCCATCTCCTCGAACATGTCGAGGTCGTTGTTGCTGGCCGCGCCGTCCGTGCCAAGGCCGAGCCGCAGGCCTTCGTCGAGCATCTGCCGCACCGGCGCCGCGCCCGACGCCAGCTTCATGTTGCTTTGCGGGCAGTGCGCGATCCCGACGTCCGCGTCGCGCAGGATCTTGCGGTCGCCGTCGGTGAGCCAGATGCCGTGTGCGCCCACCACGCCCTTGCGCAGGAAGCCGAGGTCGCGGAGATGCTCGGTGGGCGTCTTGCCGTAGCGCTCCTTCACCGTCTTCTGCTCGTCGGCGCTCTCGCTCACGTGGATGAGGATGGGGGCGCCAAAGCGGTCGGCGAGCGCTTTGGCGGCTTTCAGCGTGTCCGGGCTCGCGAGATAGGTGGAATGAGGCGCTACCGCCGCCACCACGCGCGGATGCCCGGCCCAACGCTTCAGGAACGTCTCGGTGTACGCCGCCGCCTCGGGGATGGTCTTGTTGTCGGGCGCCGGGAAGTCGATGAAGGTCTCGCCCAGCACGCCGCGCAGCCCGGCCGCGTCGCAGGCTTCCGCGACCTGCTGCTCGAAGTAGTACATGTCCACGAAGGTGGTGGTGCCGGAGCGGATCATCTCCAGCGCCGCGAGCTCCGCGCCCGCCTTGACGAAGGCGGCGGTCACGTTGTTCTTCTCGGCGGGGAAGATGTAGTTCTGCAGCCAGTCCATCAGCTTGAGGTCGTCGGCGACGCCGCGGAAGAGAACCATCGGGGCATGGCCGTGGGTGTTGATGAGGCCGGGGATGATCAGCCCCCCGCCCGCGTCGAGGGTCTGCGTGGCGCGGTAAGCGGCGGCGATTTCCGTTCGCGGTCCGACGGCCAGGATCGCGCCCTGATCGGTGGCGATCGCGCCGTCCTTGATGACGCGGCGGGCGCCGTCCATCGTCACCACGGTGCCGTTGGTGACGACCAGCGATACCGCGCGCGGCGCGGCCGTGCTTGCGACCGCGGTGGCAAGAATGAGGAGGAGACTGGCGAAGGGTCGCTTCATGGCGCCCATTGTGACCCGTCCGGCGCCTGACGCATCAGGTCCGCGGGACCTGGCCAAAGAATTCGATCCGGATGGGAAAGGCTAGAGGTTTCGCCCGTCGAACGGCACCGGTAGCAGGTCCGACATCCGATAGCTCGTCGCCTTGCGCCCCGGACGCGCGACGTGCACCCAGATGTCGCCGCAGAACTCCCACAGGATCTGGCGACAGGGTCCGCAGGGCGCGGTCGGGCGCGACGACTCCGCTACCACCGCGATGGCCTCGAACTCCCGGAATCCCTCCGACACGGCCTTGAACACCGCCACCCGCTCCGCGCACAGGGTCAACCCATACGACGCGTTCTCGATGTTGCAGCCGGTGACGATCTCGCCCGACGCGGCCAGCAACGCCGCTCCGACCTTGAACTCCGAATACGGCGCGTGCGCGTTCTCGCGGGCGTCGCGGGCCAGCGCCACCAGCGCGGCGACCGGGCCCGCGGAAGGCGGACGACGCGCGCGCGGCTTCACGCCTGCTTCGCCACGTCCTGGATCAACCGGCCCAGCACGTCGATCAACCCCTCGCGCACCTTCTCCGCCGTGTCCAGCACCTCGCGATGGTCGAGCTTCTTCTTGAGGACACCCGCCGCCATGTTGGTGAGGCAGGAGATCCCGAGCACGCGCACGCCCATGTGACGCGCTGCGATCACCTCCGGCACCGTGGACATCCCGACCGCGTCCGCGCCCATCGCGCGCGCCATCTTGATCTCGGCCGGCGTCTCGTACGACGGCCCCGTGAACGCGATGTAGACGCCCTTGCGCACCGTCATCCCCACCTTCGAGCACGCCCGCTCCGCCATGGCGCCCAGCAGGGGATCGTACGCTTCGCTCATGTCGAAGAAGCGTAGCCCGAGCGCATCTTCATTGGCGCCCGTCATGGGGTTCACGCCCATGAAATTGATGTGGTCGGAGATGATCATCAGCTCGCCGGGCTTGTACTGGACGTTCACGCTGCCCGCGGCGTTGGTCATGATCATCGTCGTCACCCCCATGCGGGCGAGCACGCGGATGGGGAAGACCACCTGCTGGATCGCGTATCCCTCGTAGAGATGCACGCGACCCGCCATCACCGCCACCGGCACGCCATTCGACGACCCGATCACGAGCTCGCCGGTGTGGCCGATGGCGGTGGAGACCGGGAAGTGGGGGATCTGCCCGTAGGGAATCACCGTGGCCTTGTCGAGCGAGCGGGCAAAGGCGCCGAGGCCGGAGCCGAGCACGAGGCCGATCTGCGGGCGGAGCGCGGTCTTCGACTGGATCAGCTTGACCGCGTCGCCGAGCTGGCCCATCAGCTCCATCAGAGCAGCATCCCCGCGATCGAGGCGTTGATCAGCGTGGCCAGGAATCCGGCGAGAAGGCAGCGCGGGCCGAGTCGCGCGATGTCTCCCCGCCGGGTGGGGGCCATTGCCCCGATGCCGCCGACCTGGATGCCGATCGACCCCAGGTTGGCGAAGCCGGTGAGCGCGTAGGTGGACAGGACGTACGCGCGCTCGCTCATCACGCCCCGGTACTCGCCGGTCAGCTTCACGTAGGCCACGAACTCGTTGGCGACGAGCTTGGTGCCCAGCAGGTCCGCCACCTTCGGGATGTCCGCGCCCGTGACCCCCATCATCATCGCCACCGGCGCGAAGAGCCACGAGAACAGCCGGGCCAGGGTGAGGGGCGCGCCGGCGATGAACAGGAAGCCGAGCAGGTAGTCGAACATCGCGATGAAGGCCAGGAACGCGATCAGCATCGCCGCGACGTTGATGGCGAGCAGGGTTCCGTCCGACGCGCCCGCGGCGGCGGCGTCGATGACGTTGGCGTGCTGGCGCTCGATGGTGAGCTTCACCGTCCCCCGGGTGGCGGGGTCCTCGGTCTCGGGAAGAAGGATCTTGGCCAGGTAGAGTCCGCAGGGCGCGGCCATCACGCTCGTGGTCAGGATCGCCACGGGGTCGGCGCCCATGCTGATGTAGACCGCCATCACGCCGCCGGAGATGGTCGCCATGCCGCCGACCATCATCGCCAGCAGCTCCGACTGCGTCATCGACGGAACGTACGGCTTCACGATGATCGGAGCCTCGGTCTGGCCCATGAACACGTTGGCGGCGGCGGAGAGCGTCTCCGCGCCGCTCGTCTGCATCAGGTACATCATCGACTTCGCCATCCACTTCACGATGAACTGCAGCACGCCCAGGTAGTAGAGGACGGTGAAGAACGACGACACGAAGATGATCGTGGGCAGGGCCACGAAGGCGAAAACGAACCCCCCCCCGGGCCCCGCCTCCAGCCCCTTCTCGAGCAGGCCCGGCTTCGCCAGCGGGCCGAAGACGAACTCGGCGCCGGCCGCCGTGAACTCCAGGAAGCGCTTCACCACCGCCGCGATCCCGCTGAACAGCGCGTACCCCGGGCGGACGTCGCCGATGCGGAACTTCAGGATGAAGAGCGCGAGCAGTACCTGGAGGGCCAGCCCCCAGCCGACGGTCCGCCAGTTGACCGCGCGCAGGTTGGGCGAGAAGGACGCGACGATGGCGATGAAGCAGAGGACGCCGGCGAAGGCGGAAGCGCGCGGGCCCACCGACTGCAGTCCCCACGACGCGAGGCCGGCGCCGACGGCCACCGCAATCGCCAGGTAGCGAAGGCGCGGATCGGGCGCGGGAAGGGTCGGACCGGGGGATGCGGGCCCGGGAGTCACGGCGCTCATTGAATCACGAGGCGCACGAGCGGTGTCGCGGGAGGCGCGTCGGGACCGATGCGGATGGCTGACCGCACCATTTCCACCGCGTCGTCGAGGCGCGCCTCGTCGTTGACGTGGAGCGTCGCCAGCGGCTCGCCGGCGGCCACCGCGTCGCCGACCTTCTTGTGCAGCACGAGCCCGACCGCGGGATCGATCGTGCTGTCCACCGTCTCGCGCCCCGCGCCCAGGACCATCCCCGCGTGGCCGATGGCGGCGCAGGCGATGCGCGTCACGTGTCCCGCGCTTTCGGCCGCCACCGCCACCGTCCGCCGCGCGCGGGGCAGGCGGCTCGCGTCCTCGCACACCGTGGGATCGCCGCCCTGGATCGCGATCACCTCGCGGAACTTCCGCAGGCCCTCGCCGGAGGCGAGCGTCCTGCGGATCCGTGCGCGGGCGCCGTCCAGCGGTTCGTCCGCCGCGAGATGGAGCATCCAGGCCGCGAGCTCGACCGAGAGATCCTCCAGGTCGCGCGGTCCGCGGCCGCGCAGCGTGTCCAGGCATTCGGCCACCTCGAGCGCGTTGCCGACCGCGAACCCGAGGGGCTGATCCATGTCCGTGATGAGGGCCGCGACCTTCTTTCCCATCCCGCGGCCGATGTCGACCATCGCCCGGGCCAGCGCGCACGAGTCCTCGAACGTCTTCATGAACGCGCCGTCCCCGGTCTTGACGTCGAGGATCAGCGCGTCGATCCCCTCCGCCATCTTCTTGCTCATGATCGACGCCGCGATGAGCGGGCGGCTCTCCACCGTCGCGGTGACGTCGCGCAGCGCGTACAGCTTGCGGTCCGCGGGTGCGATCTGCGGTGTCTGCCCGATGAGCCCCATCCCGGTGCGGCGCAGCGCGGCCCGGAACTCGTCCAGGGAGAGCCCCACGCGGAAGCCCGGGATCGACTCCAGCTTGTCGAGCGTCCCCCCGGTGTGGCCGAGGCCGCGCCCGGAGATCATGGGCACGAACACGCCGCAGGTTGCGGCGAGCGGCGCGAGCACGAGGCTCGTCTTGTCCCCGACGCCGCCCGTCGAGTGCTTGTCGACCTTCGGTCCCGGCAGCGACGAAAGGTCGAGCACCTCGCCGGTGCGCATCATCGATTCCGTCAGCGAGACCGTCTCCTCCGGCGTCATCCCGCGGAAGAAGACGGCCATGGCCAGCGCCGAGGCCTGATAGTCGGGGATGCGGCCGGCGGTGTAGCCGGAGACGAAGAAGCCGATCTCGGCGGGGGTGAGCGCCGCGCCGTCGCGCTTTTTCTGGATGATGTCGACGGCGCGCACCGGCTTTACTTCTTCTTCAGGCGCTCGACGTCCGCCCACAGGTCGCGCCGCTTCTTCACCGGGAGGGGCGGGGGCAGGGGAGACGCCTGCGGCATCGGCATGCTCTCGAGGACCTGGCTCATGAGCGTCTTGGCGTCGTCCTTCCTCGCCTTGCGCCGCACCGGGACCTGCGCGTTCCGGTAGTCGTGCGTGTTGTAGCAGGTGCGGCAGGTCGTCTTGTCCACCTTGCCCTCGGTGATGGTGACGACGTCGTGATTCAGGAGCAGGCGGCACCGCGGGCAGTAGTCGTCGAGGACGTCGCCGAGCCTCAAGGCGCGGTCCGGCATGGGAACCTCCTTCGAGGAACGGGGGACGCGGCGGAGTATACATTCGTCCGTCGAGTAGAATCCGGGTGGGGACATCGAGGGGGCGTGGCTTGAGCACGACGCAGGCGGACTACTACCGTCTCCGCACCGAGTGGCTCCGCTACAAGAGCCAGCTCTTCGACGGCCTGACCGGCCTTCCCGCCCTTCCCGCCGTCCTCGACGACGTCCGCCGCACCGTCGAAAAGCGTGGCCGCGTCGACCTCGTGTACCTCGATCTCGGGCGCTCCGGCGGCCACGAGACCAAGCTCGGCTGGGCCGCCTACGACGGGGCGGTGAAGGAGTTCGCGGGCGTCCTCAAGTCCCTCGCCGCATCCGGCGACTTGCGGCCCGACGACGTCGTGTGCCTGCACACCGTCCGCTCCGACCGCTTCCTCGTCTTCATCGCCGACGGCGACGCCACCCGCAGCGTCGCCGCGCGCCGCGAGGCGGTGGTGACGGCGGTGCGCAAGCAGATCGAGGCCCTGCCGCCGGGCAGCCTGCTGCGCATCCTGCGCCTTTCCGCGGGGCACGCCCGCATCGAGAAGGACGCCCTGGTGCGCAGCGAGCGCGCGATCCAGCGCGCGGTGTCGGACGCGATGCTGGTGAGCCTGGTGGAGCGTGAGGGCATCGAGGCGGTGCGCCGCGACGAGCTGTCCCGGATGATCTTCCAGGGCGGCGTGCGCGCGGTTTTCCATCCCATCGTCCGCCTCGCCGACGGCGAGATCATCGGGCACGAGGCGCTCACCCGGCCCATCGGCGGCATCTCCTTCGACTCCGTCGAGGAGCTGTTCGCGTTCGCGGAGTCGACCGATCTCCTGATGGACTTCGAGCGGCTGTGTCGCCGCACCGCCATCGGCTCCGCGGGCAACAAGTCGGAGCTCGGGCTGCTGTTCCTGAACGCGTCCGCGCGCGCGGTGGAGGACCCGGAGTGGGCGGCCGGGGGCATGGACGAGATCCTCCGCAAGAGCGGCCTCGCGCCCCACGACGTCGTGGTCGAGATCACGGAGCGCGTGGCCATCGTCCACCACGACGAGTTCCAGCGCGCGCTCAAGATGTTCAAGGACCGTGGCTATCGCGTCGCCGTCGACGACATGGGCGCGGGCTACGCTTCGCTGCAGTCGCTGGCCGCCATCGAGCCCGATTTCCTGAAGTTCGACACGAGCCTCGTGCGCGACATCGACGGGAGCAGCATCAAGCAGAGCCTGCTGCTGTCGCTCCGCCAGCTCGGGGACAAGATCAACGCCCGCGTGATCGCGGAAGGCATCGAGCGCGAGGGGGAGTTGCGCACGCTGGTCGACCTCGGCATCGAGCTCGGGCAGGGATACCTGTTCCACCGGCCGGAAGCGGACGCGGTTGCGGAAGAAGCGCCGGCGGAAACGCTGGAAGGCGGGGCGCCGATTGCGTAACGCAGAAGTCATCCGCCAGTGGCGGATCCTGAAGCGGATCGAGGCGGGGCGATACACGACGGCGCAGGACCTGGCCGACGAGCACGGAGTCACCGAGCGCACGATCCGCCGCGACATCGAGGCGCTGCAGGAGGCGGGGTTTCCGCTCTACGACGAGCGCACCGACGGCCGCAAGGTCTGGCGCCTCATCGAGGGATACAAGCAGCGGCTGACCCAGACCTTCACCCTGGCCGAGCTGTCCGCGCTCTTCTTCAGCAAGAACCTGATGTCCTTCCTCGGCGGCGCGCCCTTTGCGCAGGACGTCGAGTCCGCCTTCGAGAAGATCCGCGAGGCGCTGCCCGAGCGGAGCCTCCCGTACCTGGCGCGGATCCAGGATCTCTTCTCCGCGCGCCCTGACCCCTGGAAGGATTATTCCGAGAAGCAGGACGTGATCGCGGCTTTGATCGACGCCGTCCTCCACCAGCGGCAGGCGCAGATCGCGTACTTCTCGTTCAACAGCAAGCGCACCAAGGCCTACACGATCGATCCCTACCGCGTCGTCTACTACCACGGCGGCCTCTACCTCTACGCGCGCGCCCACGAGTACGGCGAGGTGCGGACGTTCGCGGTGGAGCGGATCCAGAAGATCGAGGTCCTCGACCATTCGTTCCAGATCCCGTCCGACTTCAACGTGAGCGAGTACGCGCGCGGCGCGTTCGGGATTGCGGGCGGCAAGCCGGAATCGGTCGAGGTCGTCTTCGCGCCGGAGATGGCGGGCTACATCCGCGAGCGCGTGTGGCACGAGAGCCAGGCCATCGAGGACGGCGCCGGCGGATCGGTCGTCCTCAAGATGCAGGTGACCCCGGGCTTCGAGCTGCAATCGTGGATCAAGGGCTTCCTGCCCCACGTGAAGGTCGTGAAGCCGGCGTCGCTCCGGGAGGCCATCGCGAAGGACATCGAGAAGGCGCGCACCAGCTTCGCGCCCGCCAAGGGCAAGTAGTGGAGGCGCTGGAGACGTTCCCGAATCCCAACCCAGGCCGCGACTACACCATCGTTCATACCGCGCCCGAGTTCACCGCGGTCTGCCCGAAGACGGGGCAGCCGGACTTCGGCACGATCCGGATCAGCTATGTCGCGGACAAGCTCTGCGTCGAGCTCAAGAGCCTGAAGACGTACCTTCAGGGCTACCGCAATCGCGGGATCTACTTCGAGGCAGTGACCAACACCATCCTCGACGATCTCGTGGACGCGCTGCAGCCCCGGCGGATGACCGTGGAAGGCGACTTCCACGTGCGGGGCGGGATCTCCACCGTGGTGCGCGCCGAGTACGAGCGGCGGTGAAGCCTCCGAGCATCTTCGCCCGCCGGTTCGTCGCCGGCGAGACGGCGGACACCGCGATCGCGGCCGGCCTCGCGCTGCACGCGCGGGGGATCAACTCCACGTTCGACCTGCTCGGCGAGGACGTCCTGGACAGGGACGCGGCCGTCCGCTCCGCGGAGGCCAACAAGGACCTCCTCCGCCGCATCCCCCAGGGCGTCGAGCGCAACGTCTCGATCAAGCTCACCACGATGGGCCTCGACATCGCCGAGGACTTCTGCCTCGAGCTCGCGTCCGGCGTGCTGGAGACCGCGCGCCAGCAAGGGGGCTTCGTCCGCATCGACATGGAGGGCTCGAAGCACACCCAGCGCACGATCGACGCCTTCCGCAAGCTGCGCGCGTCGTACGACAACGTGGGGATCGTCCTCCAGGCGTACCTGCGGCGCACGGAGCAGGACGTGCAGGAGGCGATCGAGCGCGGCGATCGCGTGCGCCTGTGCAAGGGCGCCTACAAGGAGCCGGCCACGATCGCATTCCAGCGGATGGACGAAATCCGGGCCAGCTACAGGAAGCTTGCCGAGCTGCTGCTCGACAAGGGCGAGTACCCGGCCATCGCCACCCACGACGAGTCGCTGGTGCAGCACGTCCTCGCCTACACGCGCGAGAAGTCGATTCCGCCCGCGCGCTTCGAGTTCCAGATGCTCTACGGCCTGCGCCCGCGGCGCTGGGACGAGCTCGTGGCCTCCGGGCACAACATGCGGGTGTACGTGCCGTACGGGACGCATTGGTTCCCGTACTTCTACCGGCGCCTCCGCGAGCGGAAGGAGAACATCTTCTTCGTGTTCCGCAGCCTCCTCGGGGGCTGATTCCGTAGTAGTGTGCCCCCGCTACGGCGATCAGAGACCACGCGGGTCGCCACTGGAGAAGAGAAAAATGATGAAGGTATTCGGAGTCGCATTCGCGGGCGCGGTCATAGGCCTCGCCCTCTCGAGCACCGGGTACGCGGAGGCGGGGAAGGCCAAGGCGCCCGCCGCTGGAAAAGCCGTCCTGTGGGCGGCCGAGGAAATGAAGTGGTCGGACCTGCCGGATGCGCCCGTGAAGAGGGCCGTGATCTGGGGCGACCCGGCGAAGGGCGCGCACGGCGCGCTTCTCAAGTTCCCCGCGGGGTTCGAGGCGCCTCTGCACTATCACACGGCGGATCACCACGTCGTCGTCGTCTCCGGCACGGCGATCATGACCCCGGAGGGCGAAGCTTCGAAGAGGCTCGGCCCCGGCTCCACGTTCTCGTTTACCGGCAAGAAGAGGCACACCACCAAGTGTGATGCGGCCTCGGAGTGCGTGTTCTTCGTCGACGACGCCGGTCGGTGGGATCTCGTGATGGTCGACGCAAAGATGGACGCACCGAAGAAGTAGGGCCCATTCCAGATCGAGGGGGAATCGGTCCCCGGTTCGCCGGGGACCGATGTTCGCTCCCGCCGCGTGCTCGGAGCTAGGACTCCTTCGGGAGCTGGTGGCCGCGCGCCCTGTACTCGGCCACGAACAGGCGCACGATCCGCGGCTCGAACTGGGTTCCCGCGCACGACTCGAGCTCCGCCAACGCCTCGACCACCGAGCGCGCCTTCGCGTACGGCGTGACCCGCGTCATGGCGTCGAAGGCATCGGCAACCGCGACCACTCGCGCGCCGACGGGGATGCGCTCCTCGGACAGGCCGAGCGGATAGCCCTTCCCGTTCCACCACTCGTGGTGTGAATGGACGATGGGGAGGATGCCCGCCCACATCGTGATGGGCTTCAGGATCTCCATGCCGAGCGCCGCGTGCTCGCGCAGGCGCTCGATGTCGTCCGGCTTGGCCCGGGTGGGGGAGCGGAGGACGTCGCCGGGGACCATCACCTTGCCGATGTCGTGGAGGAGCGCGGCGTAGTGGACGCTGCGCCGCTCGTCCGGCGGCATGCCGAGCCGCCGCGTAATCATGTCCGCGAGCGCCGCCACCGCGCGGGAGTGGCCGCGGTAGAAGACGTCGAGCTGCTCGAGGACGGTGATGAGCATGTCCGAGGCATGGGTGAAGAAGTTGACGGACATTTCCTGGTTGGACGCGTTCTCGAGCGCGATGCCGCCCTGGCGGGCGAGGGCGGTCAGAAGGGCCTCGTCCTCCGGTGAGAAGGCGCCCTGCGCGCGGCCGGCCACCAGGAGCGCGCCGCGGATCGTGCCCTGGCGAAGGGGGGCGGCGATGAAGCCGGGGAGAAGCGTCGGCATCTCGTCCGCGCTCCGCGAGTACGCGGGATGGCGGGAGATGTCGGGTCCGGTCACCGGCCGCGCCGTCTCCGCCGCGAGGGCGGCCACCCCCTGGCCGGGCGGCAGGCGCACGCCCACCAGGGTTTCCGCGCCGTCCCCGGCCGCGGCCTCGATGACGATGTCCGCGGAGTGGCTGGCCACGAACAGGATCGCGCGCGCGGTGGCGCTTCCGGCGAGGTCGCGCGCGGCGCGGGCCAGCGTCTCCAGCACGCGGTCCCGATGGGGCTCGGCGCTCAGGGCCGCGCTCACGTCCTGCAGCGCGCGCATGCGGCCGTTGGACTGGGTGAGCCGGCCGACGAGCTCGCGGTTGGTCCGCGTGAGCCGCGTGCGCTCGGACGCCTCGCGCACCGCGCGCTCGAGCCGCCGCATGTCGATATCGGCCTTGCCGATGTAGTCGAAGATGCCGAGCTGGACCGCTTCGATGGCGGTCTCCATGTTCCCGTAGCCGGTGAGGATCACGACCTGGATGTCGGGATCCTTCTCCTTCAGGAGGGC
>JANMPI010000049.1:0-1949 GCA_031369785.1 Acidobacteriota bacterium | reverse complement strand
GCGACGATCTTCGAGAGCTGCTTCAGCACCTCCTCGATCGTCTCCTCGAGGGTGCCCTGGCGGTTGATGGCCTCCAGGATCGCGCGGAGGGTCTCGGCTTCGAGCCGTCGCTGGCGTTCGGTCTCGACGGACGCCGGCGGGGTGCCGTGGCGCCGCTCGCGGGCGATCTCTTCGCGGATGGCGTCCACCGCCTCCGCGCGGTCGGACGGGTCGAGATGCTCCAGGCGCTTCTCGACGTCGCGCAGGAGGCGATCGGTGTTCATTGATAGATGTGGGAAACCGTGGGCGATGATACCAGCGCCGGTGACGCCGCGGGACCGGAAGGCCTCATAATGCCGCTGTCGGCGGAGGGCTAGCCTAACGGTAAGGCAGGAGCCTTGAAAGCTCCCGGGCGCAAGCCTTTGGGGGTTCGAATCCCTCGCCCTCCGCCATATGTTAAATTGGCTCTTCTGTTGCTCCACCCTGCCGCAACCGGCAGGACGATCCTCAGCGGAGAGGTGCCGGAGTGGCCGAACGGGCCAGGTTGCTAACCTGTTGTAGGGGCTTATACCTCTACCGGGGGTTCGAATCCCCCCCTCTCCGCCATCGGGATCGACGCAGCCAGGGCACGGAGGTGAATCGTTGGCGCGCAGAACGGACCTGATCGACCAGTTCGCGGACCTCGTCATCGGCGCCGACGATCCACGGCGGCTCGGCGAGCGCACCATCGACGTCATCCTCTCGCTGGTCGAGGGGCGGTGCGGAGCGGTCTTCACCCTGGACGGCGACCGCCTGCTGCTGTTCGCGTCCCGCGGCGTCGACCAGCATGCCCTCGACGCGGCCCAGATCGTGTGGTCCTCGCGCGCGGATTCGCTCCGGCAGGGTGAGGCGTTCTACGCCCCCGAGCCCGGGGCCCTGGCCGGCTTGAAGGCGCAGGCCCGGCAGGGCCCGGCCAGCCTCACCGTGGTCCCGGTGCTGCAGGACGGCATCCTCGTCGCGCTCCTGTATATCGACGCCGCCGAGCCCCACTTCCTCAACAACGCCGACCGCGAGCGGCTCTCGAAGTTCGCGCGCATCATCGCCAAGGCCGTCACCCAGACCGCGGGGCCGAAGCCGAGCCGCGCCGAAGCCTGGGAGACCTACCTCGAGCGGACGCCGGTCGAGGACATGGAGCGCGAGAAGCTGCTGCTGCTGCTGAACCGCAACGAGTGGAACATCGCGCGGGTCGCGCGGCTCATGGGCGTGACCCGCCGCACGATCTACCTGCGCCTGCAGCGCCACAACATCCCGCGCGAGCGCGTCCCCAAGAACCGTCCGCGGAAGCTGGCTGTATCCTAGTGTCCGCGACCTAGGATCGCCGTCCGATGCGCGTCCGGTTCGCACCGAGCCCCACGGGATACCTGCACGTCGGCGGCGCCCGCACCGCGCTCTTCAACTGGCTGTGGGCGCGCAAGAACGGCGGGACGTTCGTCCTCCGCATCGAGGACACCGACCGCGAGCGGTCCACCGACGCCAACACCCGCAGCATCCTCGAGGGGCTCGAATGGCTGGGCCTCGCCTGGGACGAGGGGCCGCACTTCCAGAGCGAAGGCATCAACCGGCACGTGGAGGTGGCGCATCGGCTGCTTGCGGAAGGGAAGGCGTACCGGTCGTTCGCCACCACCGAGCAGCTGACCGAGGAGCGCAAGCAGCTCGCGGCCGCGGGACGGCCCTGGCTGCGCGACCAGGCCAGCCGCGACCTCGACCCCGCGGCCTCGCAGCGGCGGGCCGAGGCGGGCGAGCCGTTCACCGTGCGGTTCCGGGTGCCGGAGGACGACGGCGCGACCCGCTTCGACGACGCCGTCTACGGCGACCAGTCGCGGAAGCACCGGGACATCGAGGACTTCGCGCTGCTTCGCCCGGACGGGACGCCGCTGTACAACCACGTGGTGGTCTGCGACGACGTCCACATGGCCATCACCGACATCATT
>JANMPI010000044.1:0-42077 GCA_031369785.1 Acidobacteriota bacterium | reverse complement strand
GGGCAGCTCGCGGATCTGGCGGATGAAGGCGTATCCGTCCGCCCCCGGAAGCCCCAGATCGCAGACGAGGACGTCGGGACGCTGCGCGAAGAACGCGCGCAGCCCTTCCGCCGCGGAGCGCGCGCAGGCGACGATCGCGCCTTCCATCTCGAGCATGAGACGCATGGTGGCCTGCGTGTCCTCGTCGTCCTCGACCATGAGGACGCGGATGCCGCGCAGTACGCGGGCCGGGCTGCTGCTCACTGGACGTGACGGTAGCACGTTTGAACCGTGATTCTGCTAGTGTCGCCGCGTGCTGGACGAGCGGCCGAATGAGGGGCGGCGCGTGATCGCGCGGCTCGCCGTGACCGCGGGCGATCCGGCAGGAATCGGCCCCGAGATCGTGATCAAGGCGCTCGCCGCGGCGACCCCGCCCGCGGGCGAGTTCTCGATCTACGGCCCCGCCGACGTGCTCGAAGACCGCGCGCGGCAGCTCGAGATGGCCGGGCCGCCGGAGGGCGTGCGCTTCGTCGACGTGGGGCCGGCGCGCGACGTGGCGGAGGGCCGCGCATCGGCGGGCGGCGGACGGGTCGCGGCGGCGGCGGTGCTGGCCGCATCGCGTGACGCGCTGGCCGGCCGGATCGATGGCATCGTCACCGCGCCCCTCAACAAGGAGTCGCTGGCCGCGGCCGGGCACCCCTGGCCGGGGCACACCGAGATGCTGGCCGACGTCGCGCAGGTGAGCGACGTGGCGATGCTGTTCGTCGGCGGCGGGCTGCGCGTCGCGCTGGTGACGATCCACCGGTCGCTGCGCTCCGTGCCCGACGCGGTGACCCACGACGAAGTGACGCGCGTCGTGCGCCTCGTCCACCGCGAGCTGCCCGCGCTGGGCGCGGAGCGGCGCCGCATCGCGCTCTGCGCGGTCAACCCCCACGCCGGCGAGGCGGGGCTCTTCGGGCGCGAGGAAATCGAGGTCCTCACCCCCGCGATCGCGCGACTGCGCGCGGAAGGGATCGAGGTCTCGGGGCCCTTTCCCGCCGACAGCCTGTTCGTGCGCGCGGTCCGCGGCGAGTTCGACGCCGTGATCGCGCAGTATCACGACCAGGGCTTGATCCCGGTGAAGCTCGTTTCCTTCGGGCACGCGGTGAACGTGACCCTCGGCCTGCCGTTCGTGCGGACCTCGGTCGATCACGGCACCGGCTTCGACATCGTCGGCACGGGGACGGCGGACGCGGGGAGCCTCCTGGCTGCCATCGAGCTCGCGTCGACGCTGGTCGCGAGCCGCCGCCGTCTCGCGTCCCGCTAGCGATCGCGGTCCCGGACCGCCTGCCTGGTGTCGCGCTCGATGTCCTTGCGCTTGATCGACTCGCGCTTGTCGTGCGACTTCTTGCCGCGCGCGAGGCCGATCTCGATCTTCACCCGGCCGTTCTTGAAGTACGCCTTCAGGGGAATGATCGTGTAGCCGCGCTCGCTGGCCTTGCCCCCGAGCTTCAGGATCTCCTTCTTATGGAGAAGGAGCTTCCGCTCGCGGCCCTCCGCGTGGTTCTGGATGTTCGAATGGCTGTAGGGCCCGATCAGGCAGCCGACGAGCCAGAGCTCTCCGCCGCGGAAGTCGACGAAGGAGTCGCGGAAGTTGAGCCCCCCGTCGCGGATCGACTTCACCTCCGATCCCGCGAGCACCATCCCGGCCTCCGCGCGCTCGAAGATCTCGTAGTTGAAGAGCGCCTTCCGGTTGGAAGCGATGACCTTGTCGCGGGCGGTGTGGTCGGCCACTGCGCCGCCCTAGTGGAAGACGAGGACGGTCTTGATGTCCTCGGGACGGCGGTCGAGCGCCGTGGTGACGTCGGTGAAGGGAACCCGGCGGGTGATCAGGCGGCCGAGCCATCCGGGAAGCCGCTCCTCCGCGAGCTCGAAGTCGCGCGCCCCGGACTCGAAGTGCGCTCGCCCGGCGTTCACGGTGCCGAACACCACGCGGTTGCCGAGGACCATGTCCCGATTCCACGTGGCGACGTCGACCGTCGCCGCCGACGTGCCGCCGGTCACGCTCGACAGGATGCAGACGCCGTCGGGACCGAGCAATCGCATGGCGGGGAAGAGGACGCCCGGAGCCCCCGTCGCCTCGAAGACGATGTCTATGCTACCGAGGCGCCGCGGCAGCTCGGCCAGCGGCGTGCCCACGCTGCTCAGGTAGTGGATGCCGGCCTCGCGCAACAGGCGGTCCTTGAACGAGCCCTCGGCCTCGAGGGCGACCACGGTGACGTCGAGCCCGCGCAGGCGCAGCGTGGCGGCGGCCAGGATCCCCACCGGGCCCGCGCCGAGGACCACGGCGGTCCGAGGCTGCCAGGAGAGCCGTTCCTGGATGTGGTACGCATGGCCGACGCCCTTCTGCACGATGCTCATCGGCTCGAGCAGGACCGCGAAGGGGCGCAGGTGAGCGCCGAGCTTCACCAGGTACGCGGGGGACTCGGCGTACCTTTCCGACATGAAGCCGTGCAGGCCGCGGATGCCGCGCTCGCGGAAGTGGCCGGTGACGCACATGTCCATCTGTCCGCGCGCGCACGGCGCGCAGCGCTCCGGGCAGGGCCGCCGCACGGTGCAGACGACAAGGTCTCCGGACTGGAGGTGCGTCCCCGACGGACAGGACTCGACGACGCCGAGGTTCTCGTGGCCGAGGATCAGGAAGGGCGACTCGGGGGGCGCTTCACCGTAGAGGCCGTCGTAGATCTCCACGTCGGTGCCGCAGATCCCCGTCTCCAGCACGCGCACGAGCGCTTGGTCGTTGCCGACGAGGGGGTCGGGCGCGTCGTTCTCGAGATGAGTGCTGCCGGGTTGTCCCGGCACCACCGCGACCGCCCGCATGGCGGGCATCGTATCGCAACGAGCGAGCCAACGACGAAGGGGGGACCGGAGCGCTCGTCGCGCGGCGGTCCCCCGTGTCCGACTAGCTGTTACCGACCGTCGTGGTCGGCGTCGCCGGGAATGGCGCGCTCGATACGGTGCCACGCGTCACGCACCGGCTGCTTGGCCTGCTCCCACTGCAGCTTCGCGTTGCTGGGATTGGACTCCCAGCTCTTGCGCAGCTCGGGCTCGACTTCGTCGAACTTCCGGCCCTTGTACCGGCCCGCCGACTCCCAGCCGTACTGGTACGCCGGACGGTACTGGTCATAGCTCGTCCCCGCGGTCGCGTACGGACGCGTGCGGTAGTTGTCGCGCCAGTAGGCGTCCTCGACGGTCGGGTTCACGGCCTCGGCCGCGCCCTTTCCGGCCAGGCCGCCCGCCACGGCGCCCACCGCCGCGCCGACCACGGCGCCGATCGGCCCGCCCACCGCTCCGCCGATGGCCGCACCGGTCAGGCCACCGCCGGAAGCGCCGGCGCCGACACCCACCGGGTGCGCACCGGGCGCGCCCGAGAGCGGGTCACGGTTCGCGTCCCTGTTCGCCGCAGTGTTCAGATCCTTGTTCGGGTCTTTGTAGTCGGCCATCGTTATTGATCTCCTTGTTTGGGGCGTGACGCCGTTCGCGTCGTCGGACCAGGTGGCGGCGAGTCACGCTCGGTGACATTTCCTATGCAAGCGCCGGGCCACCGGCGTTTGTGTCAACGGCGCCGCGGCCGTCCGGTGGGATAGACTCCGACCCCAATGGCGCGGTCCGCGACGGGAATGGCCCTGCTCGCCGCCGCGCTCTTCGCGGCCATGGCAGCGGTCGCCGTCGATCAATGGGGTCCGGCGCCATCGGCGGACGCGGGCCGCGGGACCGAGGACGCCTTCGCAACGGGACTCCACCGCCGGGAGCTCCCACCCCGCCAGGCGCCCATCCGGTGGACGACCGGCCGTGTCGCATTTGCATTCGACCGCCTCCCCGCCGGCGAGGCCGACCTCGAGGTGGCGGTCGCGGGTCACCGTGGTCCGGTGGTCGTCGCCGCCGATGGGATAGTGGTGGGCGTCGTCCCCGTCGGCGCCACGACGGGCACGTTTCATCTCGCCGCGACTGCCCGCTCGTCCCGCAGCGTCCAGCTCGAGGTTCCCGCCTTCGCGGCGGGAGATGGCCGCCAGCTGGGCACGCGCCTTCAACGCGTGTCCCTGCGGCCGTCGAGCAGCTCCGCTCCCGCGCTCGGCCTGCTCGCTCTCTTCATCCTCCCCGCGCTCGTCGCGGCGGTGGTGGGCCGCGGCGCGCGGCTCGGCGGCGTGGGCGCGGCGACGCTGGCCATGGTCGTCACCGTGGTGCAGACGGCGATCCTGTGGCCGTGCGGTCTCTCACGCGCGCCGTACGCGACGCGGCTCGCGGTCCTGATCGTGACCGGCCTCGTCGCCGCCGGCGCCTTCGCCTGGTGGATGGATCGTCGACGGCCGGGCGCCGCGCGGTGGGCGCTCGTCGCGATGGCAGCGGCCTGGATCGTCCAGGGCGTGCTCGCGACGTCACCGGTGATGGTGGTGAGCGACGCCGTCTTCCACGCGAACACGCTGGCGCGTGTCGCGGCCGGCGACTTGTTTCCGACCAGCATCACCCAGCACGCGCCGCCATTCCGCTTTCCGTACGGCGTCTCGTTCTACGCGCTGCTGGCGCCGCTGCTCCGGGCCGGAATCGACGGAGTCACCCTCGTGCGCCTCGGCGCCGCGATCGCGGGAATCCTCGCGTCGGCGGCGCTCTTCGTCGTTTTGCTGGAGAGCGGCGCGGCGATCGCGGGGCTCGCGGTGGTCCTTCTCCAGCTGCTCCCCGCCACCTTCGACGTCCCGTACTCGTACGGCAATCTCTCCAACGCCTTTGGCCAGTCCGCGACGATCGTGTTCTTCGCGTGGTGGGCCGGGCGCGCGGCGGGACGATGGCCGACCGGCGCCATCCTGCTCGCCCTCGCCGCCACCGCGCACTTCTCGAGCCTCGTCGTCGTCATCGCACTCGCGGCCGCCCTCGCCATCGCGAGACGGGACGAAAGGGATCGGACGCGGACGGTTGCACTCGTGCTCGGCGTGACGCTGTCCGCCGCCTATTACGCGCACCACGTGGGTCTCGTGGCGTCGCAGCTGCCGCGCCTTCTGGAGGGCGGTCGCGGCGCCGAGGGCGGAGGCCTGACGGCCGCGGTCGGGGCCCAGCTGATGGGCGCGATTCTCGGCTGGGGGCCGGCGGTGACCGTCCTGGCGTGGTTTGGACGGCCGCGGTGGCACGCCGGCGGTCTCGATCGCGACCTCGCGGCATGGTGGGTCGGCTGCGGCCTGCTCGCCGTGCCCGCGATCGTCTCTCCGCTCGAGGTCCGCTACCTCTACGCGCTGGCGCCGGCGGTCGCCGCCGCCGGGGGGCGGGGCGCCGTCGCCCTGTACGCGCGAGGGGGGGCCTGGCGCGCCGCCGCCGTCACGCTGGTCGCGGGCCAGGTGGCGATCGGCGGCTGGAACCTCGCCGAAGCCGTGCTCGTCCGCTACCGGCCCTAGGCCGCCGCACCACGTTTAACCCGCGGTTGCGTTTTGAGGCACAAAGGCTTACGGGTCGTAGTGTACATTTTGACAGCGCATGTCCGACCCCCTGAATCGCGTCACGGCGCCCCACGATCCAAAGGGTCGCCTGGCGTCCATCTTCGTCGGCGCGGTGCTGCTCCCGTCGCTGGCGCTTTCGTACGTGTCCGTGGAGTTCGTGCCCCAGCTCGCGAAGGCGAACAAGGAGATGGGCTTCAAGCGCGCCGCCAACACCCTCGCCGACATCGAGAAGGACCTCGCGCGCGCCGCCCAGGCCCGCGCCCTCGAGTCCGCGCAGATGGTCGGGTGGGAGCGCCTGCTCGACGGCCGCGAGCACGTCATCGCGATCGCACTCGAGAGCGCCGGCCTCGACGGCCACATCTTCGAGACCCTGCACCTCGAGGGCGCCTCATCGCCGAGCCGGCACTGGCTGCCGGTGGAGGAGAGCCGCGCGCAGTCGCCGCGCGACATCCTCAAGGGCCTGGGCCCGGCCGCGCCACGCACGGAGGACGTGATGCCGTGGGTCGACCCCGAGGGCAAGGCGGCGGGCGTCCTCCGCTTCCGTTTCAAGCCCGACTTCATCCTCAACCAGCTCATCCCCGACTACTTCGCCCACGACTTCGTGAACCCCGACCAGGCCACCGTCGTGCGCGTCACGGACGCCGTCGGCCGCACCGTCTACGAGACCGCGCCCACGCCCCACGGCAAGTTCGAGGTCGAGCGCGCGATGGAGACGCCGTCGCTGCGTGGACTGCGCCTCGCCCTGCGCTACCGCGATCTCTCCATCGAGCAGGACGTGCGCCGCTGGGAGATGGGCACCCTGGCCCTCATCGGCTTCATCGACCTGATGCTCGGCGCGGGGCTCTTCCTCGTCTACAGCAACGTGCGGCGCGAGGCGCACCTGTCGCGCCTGAAGAGCGACTTCGTGGCCAACGTGAGCCACGAGCTGAAGACGCCGCTCGCCCTCATCCGCCTGTTCGCCGAAACCCTCGAGCTCGGCCGCGTCCCCTCCGAGGACAAGGCCCGGCAGTACTACCGCGTCATCAACAAGGAGAGCCAGCGGCTCACCCAGCTCATCAACAACATCCTCGACTTCTCGCGCATCGAGGCCGGGCGCAAGGAGTACCGGTTCGCGCCCACGAGCGTGGCGCGGATCGTGAACGAGGTCCTCGAGGCCTACCGCTTTCCGATCGAGCAGCAGGGTTTCGAGCTCACCGTCGACATCGAGCCCGACCTGCCGGAAGTCGAAGCGGACAGCGAGGCGCTCGGCCAGGCGCTGCTGAACCTCGTCAATAATGCGATCAAGTACTCGCGCGAGGCGAAGTCGATCGCCCTGACCGTGCGACGCGCCGGCGATGCCGTCACCATCTCGGTTTCCGACCGCGGGATCGGGGTGCCGAAGGCGGAGCACAGGAAGATCTTCGAGAAGTTCTACCGGGGCGAGGCGAGCCTCGTGCACGAGACCAAGGGCAGCGGCCTGGGGCTTTCGCTCGTGGAGCACATCATGGAAGCGCACGGCGGCACGGTGGACATCGACAGCACTCCGGGTAAGGGGAGCACGTTCACGCTCGTCATTCCCGTGGCGCAGAAGGCATAGAGGTAGACCGGTGGCCAAGATCCTGATCGTCGAGGACGAACCCGACATGGTGCTCGGGCTGAAGGACAACTTCGAGTTCGAGGGGTACGAGGTGATCACCGCCGGGGACGGCGCGGTCGGCCTCGAGAAGGCGCGGACGTTGAAGCCCGACCTCGTGATCCTCGACATCTTGCTGCCCGTCCTCTCCGGCCTCGAGGTGTGCAAGGCGCTGCGCGGCGAAGGGTTCGACGCCCCCATCGTGATGCTAACCGCGCGCGGGCAGGAGATCGACAAGGTGGTGGGCCTCGAGCTCGGGGCCGACGACTACGTGACCAAGCCCTTCTCGATCCGCGAGCTGCTGGCCCGCGTGCGCGCCATCCTGCGCCGCACCGAAGGCGGCAAGAAGCGCCTTTCGCGCTACCGCTTCTCGGACATCGAGCTCGACTTCGAGGTGTACCGCGCCAAGAAGGGCGGGGAGCCCCTCGACCTCTCGCCGCGGGAGTTCGAGCTCCTGCGCTATCTCATCGAGCGCAAGGGCGACACCGTTTCCCGCGATCAGCTGCTCGAGGACGTGTGGGGCTACGAGAGCTATCCCTCCACCCGTACCGTCGATACGCACATCGCGAAGCTGCGGGCCAAGATCGGCGATTCCGGATCCGAGCCGCGCTTCATCATGACCATCCACGGGACGGGGTACAAATTCGTGGACCCGACGTAAGTCGTGGTCGTTTTGAGGGTTAGCGCGAGGTTGGTAGAATAGCCGGTTGGCTACAGCCATGGAATACGTTTGCCGGGTGGGGACTCCGACGGGCGAGGTGGTGGAGCAGACATTCACCGCTCCGGACGAGGCGGCGCTGCGCAACGACCTCGACCAGAAGGGGTATTACCTCTTCTCCGTCCGCCGGGGAATGGGCCTCAAACAGCTGGGCCTCCGCCGCCCGCGCGTCGACCCCGACCGGCTCCTCCTCTTCGGGCAGGAGATGGCGGCCCTCCTGAAGGCCGGCCTCCCGCTCCTGCAGGCCCTGGACATCCTCCTCGAGCGGCAGCGCGACGAGGTCTTCCGCCGGTCGCTGACCGCGATTCGCGAGAAGGTGAAGTCGGGGATCGCGCTCTCGGAGGCGTTCCGCACCGAAGGGGCCCTCTACCCGCCGATGCTGGCCGCGAGCATCGCGGCCGGCGAGCGCAGCGGCAGCCTGGAGGGGATGCTGCGGCGCTTCGTTCAGTACATGCGCCTCAACCAGTCCTTGAAGAAGAAGGCCGTCTCCGCCTCCGTCTACCCGATCATGCTGCTGGTGATGATGATTGCGCTGGTCATCATCCTGATGGTCAAGGTGATCCCGCAGTTCCAGGACTTCTACCAGGGGCTGAACGTCGAGCTGCCGCTGATCACGCGGGTCCTCATCGCGATGGCGGATTTCGTCGGCGGCCACCTGCTGCTCTTCGTGCTCGTGATCGCCGGGGCGTGGATCGGCGTCGCCACGTGGCTTCGCCGCGAGGGATCGGGGATCGTCCTCGACCGCGCGATGCTGCGCGTGCCGTACATCGGCGGCCTCATGCGCATGTACGCGACCAGCCAGCTCGCGCGCACCCTCTCCGCGCTCCTGACCGGCGGGCTTCCGCTGGTGAATGCCATGGACGTCGCGGCCGCGTCGGTGGGGAACCGCGCCATGGCGGAGGCGATCTCGTCCGCCACCCATCACATCCGCGAAGGCAAGAGCCTCACCACGGCGCTCGAGACCACGGCGATGGTCGACAACCTCGCTCTCGAGATGGTGAAGGTCGGCGAGCAGACGGGGGCCCTCGGCGACATGCTCACCGCGGTCGCCGACTTCTACGACGAGGAGCTCGAGAACCGCATGGCCAAGGCCATCGCGCTGGTCGAGCCGATCATGCTGGTGCTGATGGCGGTGATCGTCGCCGGCATGCTGCTCGCGTTCTACCTGCCGCTGTTCGAGGCGATCAGCGCGGTGGAGAAGCAGGTCTAGTGGCCGCCCAGGACCTGACTACGCCCGCTGTGTCGCCCGCCGCGGAGGAAGAGGCCGCGCGCGCGCTCGCGCTCCGCTTCGGGCTCGAGTACGTGGACGTCGGCTCCTTCGCGCCCGACCCGGAGATCCTGCAATCGATCCCCGTCGACCTCATGTTCCGCTACAACTTCCTGCCCTATCGGCGGGACGGGAACCGGCGGCTCGTGCTGGTCATGGCCGACCCCACGGACATCCCCGTGGTCGACGAGCTCGCCCTCCTCCTGCAGACCGACATCCAACCCGCGGTGGGGACGCTGTCCGCCATCCAGGGCGCGCTCAAGAAGGGGTCGGGCACCCAGCGCGTCCTCGAGGAGGCGTCGGAGTCCTTCAAGATCCAGATCGTCCGCGAGGACGAGAGCGGCGAAGAGATCCTGTCCATCGACAAGATCCAGGCCGACCAGTCCCCGATCATCCGCCTCGTCGACTCGACCGTCTTCGACGCGCTCTCCCGCCGCGCCTCCGACATCCACATCGAGACCCGCGACGCCGAGGTGGTGATCAAGTACCGCGTGGACGGCGTGCTCCAGATGGCGATGAAGCCCATCGCCAAGGAGCACCACACCACCATCATCAGCCGCATCAAGGTCATGGCCGAGCTGGACATCGCGGAGAAGCGCGTTCCGCAGGACGGCCGCTTCCGGGTGCGCATCCGCGGCCGCTCCATCGACTTCCGCGTCTCGATCATGCCGTCGGTCCACGGCGAGGACGCGGTCATCCGCATCCTCGACAAGGAGAGCCTGTCCGAGGCCTTCACCTCGCTGCGCCTGGACGTGCTCGGCTTCGACGAGAAGGAGCTCCTGCGCTTCCGGCGCTTCATCCGCGAGCCCTACGGGATGGTGCTGGTCACCGGCCCCACCGGATCCGGCAAGACCACGACCCTCTACGCCGCGCTCTCCGAGATCAAGAACGAAGAAGACAAGATCATCACCATCGAGGACCCGGTCGAGTACCAGCTGAAGGGGATCACCCAGATCCCCGTGAACGAGAAGAAGGGGCTCACCTTCGCCCGCGGCCTGCGCTCGATCCTCCGCCACGACCCCGACAAGATCATGGTGGGGGAGATCCGCGACGCGGAGACGGCGGACATCGCGATCCAGTCCGCGCTCACCGGCCATCTCGTGTTCACCACCGTGCACGCCAACAACGTCATCGACGTGCTCGGCCGCTTCCTGAACATGAAGATCGAGCCCTACAACTTCGTGTCCGCGCTCAACTGCGTGATGGCGCAGCGCCTCGTCCGCGTCATCTGCCAGCACTGCAAGCACAAGCTGCGCGCTTCCCGCGAACTGCTCGTGGAGTCGGGGCTCGACCCCGACACCTACGGGGACGTGTGGTTCTACGAGGGCGCGGGCTGCGTCGAGTGCGGCGGCACCGGGTACAAAGGCCGGCTCGCCATCTCCGAGCTCCTCGACCTCTCCGACAGCGTGCGCGAGCTCATCCTGGCCCGGCGGTCGAGCTCCGAGATCAAGCGGGCCGCGCGCGAGGAGGGAATGATCTTCATGCGCGAGTCGGCCATCAACAAGGCCCTGGCCGGCCACACCACGCTGCAGGAGATCAACAAGGTCACCTTCGTGGAGGTCCCGTGACGCGACGCGCGTCGCCGGCCGCGTGATGGCGAGCCCCGCGGGCGACGTCGTGATGCGCGATCCCGTGGCGCCGGAGGCAAGGCCGCCGGCCGCGGCGCCGGTGGGCGCGCGCGGGCTGGCCTGGATGCGCCGGCAGTTCCTCGAGCCCGACCGTCCCCTGGTCGCGATCGAAGTGCGCGCCTCCAGCGTGGGGGTGCTGCGCCTGCGGAGGGAGAAGGGCCGGCTCCTCGTGGCCGCGGCGGCCGTGCTCGACCTTCCGCCGGGGGCGCTCGCCCTCAGCCTCACGCAGCCGAACATCACCGACGTGTCGCGGTTCGGCCAGGCGATCCACGGCGCTCTCGAGCGGGCCGGCATTCTCGGCGGAGCGCGGGTCGCGCTCGTGCTTCCGGACACCATCGCGCGCGTGACCCTCGTGCCCGCGGTCGAGGTCCGGCCGCGCAAGCCGCGCGAGATCGACGAGCTCCTCCGCTTCCGCCTCCGGAAGTCGATCCCGTTCGACATCCGTGACGCGCGCGTGGCCTACGCGATCGGCGGCGACACCCCGGCCGACACCATCGTGGTCGCGGCGACCCTCGGTCCCGTGGTCGCGCAATACGAGGAAGCCTGCCGCGGCCTCGGCCTCGAGCCGGGCCTGGTGGAGATCGCCGGCCTCGCCCTCGTGCGCGCGGCGTTCCCGGCACGGGTGCCGGGCGACGGTCTCCTCGTCAACTGGGACGAGGGGTACGTGACCCTCGTCCTCGTGCGGGACGGATGGCCGATTTTGCTGCGCACCCTGTCCGGCGCCGCCGCGGCGTCTCCGGCGGAGGTCATGCGCGAGGTCTCGAGCACGCTCATCTACTACCGCGAGCGGCTCGGCGGCAGCGGCATCGCCAGCGCGTTCGTCCGCTCCTCGGTCGTCTCGCCGGGCGAAGCCGTCGATGGGCTGGCCCCCGCCGTCGGGTTCGTGCCGTCCGTGCTCGATGCGTGGACGATGCTCGGGGGCGCGCCCGCCGAAGTCTCGCAGGCCCTGGCCGGCGCGGCCGCATCGCTCGGGGCCCCCGCGTGAAGCCGCTCAACCTCGCCGAGCGCCCCTTCCGCAACGAGCGCCTGGCCGCCACCAGCTTCGCCGCCGCCGCCGTCCTTCTGGTCGCGCTCACCGGGTGGCACGCGGTGGTGATCCGCAACCTGCTCCCCGCGCGGACGTCCGAGCGGCATCGCGAGGTGGCGGCCCTTCAGCTCGAGCTGGCCACGCTCCAGAACGAGGGGCGCACGCTGAAGACGGAGACGCCGCCGCCGGCAACCCTCGCGCAATGGAACATGGTGAAGGAGATCGTGGACCGGCGCGCCTTCTCGTGGACCGGCCTCTTCGTGCGCCTGGAGCAGCTGATGCCGATGGGCGTCCGGCTCACCTCCATCTCGCCGTCGCTGCGCAAGGGCCAGGTCGAGCTGGACGTCGAGGCGACCGTGCGCTCGCGGGAAGCGGGCTGGGAATTCGTCCGCGTGCTGGAGGGGGGCGGGGATTTCTACGGCGTCTATCCGAAGAGCGAGACGGGGAACTCCTTCAGCTACGGGATCCGATACCGCCCGCAGGCCACGGCCGCGCTGGTGGGTCCGCCCGCTCCCGCGCCCACGGGTGGCCCATGAGGCCCTTCTGGCGGCGGCGGCTGCTCGTGCCCGCCCTCGTTTTGCTGGCCCTGAACGTCGGCACCTACCTCGCCTACACGCATCCGCGGGCGTCGCAGGAGCGTACGATCGCCGCCCAGGCGGTAGTGCTGCGCCAGGAAGTCGCCGAGGAGCGCACGCGCGTCGAAGGCGTTCGCGAGCGGGCGCGGACGATCGAAGCCAACACCACCGACGTGACGCGCTTCTACCAGGCCCTCGGCCGCAAGGAATCGCTGCTGATGATCCAGGAGGCGATCGCCGGGATTGCGCGCCAGCTCGGCCTCACCCTGGGCAGCCGGTCCTATCAGAAGGAGGCGGTGAAGGGGAGCGACAACCTGGCCCGCTTCCGCATCACGATGCCGATCTCCGGCAGCTACCCGCAGGTCGCGTCGTTCCTGCAACGGCTGGAGGCCCTCCCCCACATCGTCACCGTGGATTCGATCGCGCTGCGCGAGGACAACAGCGGCGGCTCCGGCCACTCGACGAGCCTGAATGTCGTCCTCTCGGTGTACTTCGTGGACACGGATGTCGGCGATGCGGACTGAGCACGCCGCGGCGGGGTTCACCTATCTGGAGCTCATCGCCACGGCGACGATCCTCCTCATCCTGGCTTCCGCGATCCTTCCCACGGCGAAAGTGATGCGCACCCGCAACAAGGAGATCGAGCTCCGCCGCGAGCTGCGCGTGCTGCGCACGGCCATCGACCGCTACAAGCTCGCGGTCGACCAGGGGAAGATCGGCGGCACCGACGTGAAGCTCGGGAGCGAGGGCTATCCGCCCGATCTCGAGACCCTCGTGAAGGGCGTGAGCCAGGTGGGGAAGCTCGACACGAAGCTCAAGTTCCTGCGCCAGATCCCCCTCGACCCGATGACCGGAAAGGCGGAATGGGAGATGCGCTGTTACCAGGACGACGCCGACGATCGCAGCTGGTGCGGCGAGAACGTGTACGACATCCACTCCCGCAGCGGGGGGACGGCCCTCGACGGGTCGAAGTACGCCGCATGGTGAAGGCCACGCGCGCGAGCGGCTTCACGCTCATCGAGCTCGTGGTGGTGGTGAGCATCCTCGGGATCCTGGCCGCGATCGCGCTTCCCAACTACAAGTCCGCGATCATCCAGGCCAAGGAGGCGGTGCTCCGCGAGGACCTGTACCGGTTCCGCGATCTCATCGACCAGTACCAGGCCGACAAGGGCAAGTACCCGGAGTCGCTGGAGGCGATCGTCGCCGCCGGCTACCTGCGCAAGATCCCCATCGACCCGTTCACCCATCAGGCCGATTGGCAGGAGGTTCCGGCGGAGCCCGACGCCGAGAATCCCGACGAGCCGGCGGGCATCTACGACGTCCACAGCGCCTCCGAGATGCTGTCGACGATGGGCTCGCCGTACAACGAATGGTGAGGGACCGGCCGCGATGGGTGATCTTCGCCGGCGCGGGAGCGGCGCTCCTGCTCGTCGCCTACCTGCTGCTGCCGGCGGATGCGCCCGGCCCCACGGCGGCGGTGCGCGCGGGAGAGCGCAGCCGCAAGGCGGGGCCGCCGCCGTCGCCGCTGCCGGTGATCGATTTCGCGCGCATCGCGAACCCGGCCCCCGCCCCCGGGCTCGGCACCCGCGACCTGTTCGACTTCGCCGCCCCCCCGCCGCCGCCGATGCCGTCGCCGGTCCCCGAGACCCCGGAGGAGATCGCCGCGCGCGAGGCGCCGCCGCCCGTCACCGTGCCCACGCCGACGCCGTTGCCGCCCTTGAACGTCAAGTACATCGGCGCGGTGGAGCGCCGGGGCGTGAAGGTGGCGATGCTGATGACGGATCGCGGCGAGATCCTCACCGGGCAGGTCGGTGAGATGGTGGGGAACCGCTTCCGCATCGTGAAGATAGGGATCGAGTCGGTCGACGTCCAGCAGGTCGGATCCGAACAGGTCCAACGCATACCTCTCAAGGGGAACTGATGCAGAGAGCCGTGAATCGCCGTCTCGCCGTGATCCTGGCCGTGGCCGCCCTCGCCGGCGTCGCGTGCGCGGGGAGGCTGGCCTACCACCAGGGGCAGGAAGAGGCGAAGCGGGGGAACTGGGACCTGGCCGTGGCCCGTCTCACTCGCGCCCTGCAAAAGGATCCCGACAACATCGGGTACCGCATCACCCTCGAGAACGCGCGCATCCAGGCCAGCCGCATGCACTACGACCTCGCGCGCAAGCACATCCAGGCCGCCGACCTCGAGAAGGCGGCCGACGAGCTGGACATCGCGAGCAAGTACGACCCCAGCAACAAGTCCGCGTCAGACGAGCTCGCGCTCGTGCGCGGGCGGATCCGCACCCGCGATGCGCAGCGCAACGAGATGTCCGATTTCGAGAGCAAGCGCGCCCGCGCCGCGGCCCGCCCGTCGGTGCCCGTGCTGTCGGCGCGGAGCCTGGCCCCCATCGCGCTCAATTATCGCGACCAGAGCCTGCAGCGGCTCCTGGAAACGCTGGGGAAGCTCGCGGGCGTGAACGTCCTCTTCGACGAGGGCTTCCGGGACAAGAACGTCACCGTGAGCCTCTCCGGGGTGACCTTCCGCGAGGCGCTGGACCAGATCACGATGGTCAACCGCCTCTTCTACAAGGTCCTCGACCAGAACACGATCATCATCATCGCGGAGTCCCAGGCGAAGCGCCGCGCCTACGACGCGATGCTGATGCAGACGTTCTACCTGCAAAACGCCGAGACCAAGGACGTGGAGACGATCATCAAGACCGCCGTCGGCACCACGGCGCGCATCGTCTCCAACCCGCTCCTCGGCGCCATCAACGTGATCGGCACCTCGGACCAGATCGCGATCGTGACGCGGCTGCTGGACCTGAACGACAAGGCGCACGGCGAGGTGGTGGTCGAGGTGCAGATTCTCGAGGTCGACCGCGAGCGGATCAAGAACTACGGGATCGAGCTCGCCAACGCCAACTCGGGGGCCTCGCTCACCTTCGCGCCGAACGAGGACCCCGCGGGCGGCCGAGTCAGTCTGCGTGCGCATCTCCTGTCGTCGATCAACGCGTCCGACTTCGTCGTCACGATTCCCTCCACTCTCCTCGCGACCTTCCTCCAGACCGAGAGCAATACGCGGATCCTGGCCTCGCCGCGCCTGCGCGCCGCGGAGGGCAAGAAGACGAGCCTCAAGATCGGGCAGGAGGTGCCCGTCCCGGTCACCACCTTCACCTCCGCCCAGACCGGCGGTGGGGGCGGCACGTTCGCGCCGGCCACGTCCTTCCAGTACCGGAACGTCGGGGTGAACCTCGAGCTCACACCCCGCGTCACGCCCAACGGCGACATCGTGCTGGAGATGGCGGCCGAATTCAGCCTTCCCGGCGGGGACTCGGCGCTCGCGGGCCAGACCCTCCCGACCTTTTTGACCCGCAACGTCAACGGCACCCTGCGGCTCCGGGACGGCGAGACCGCGCTGCTCGGCGGCCTGCTCCAGGACAACGAGGGCGAGACATTCAGCGGGATCCTCGGCCTGCAGAGCATCCCGATCCTGAACCGCGTCCTCACCGGCACCAAGAAGAAGAAGAACCAGACCGAGATCCTCTTTTCGATCACGCCGCACCTGGTGCGCGCGCCGAAGATCAGCGAAGAGGACCTGCGGTCGATGTTCATCGGCACGCAGGAAGTCGTCCGCGTCCCGGGCGCGGGCGACGACCTGTTCGGCCTGCCCGAGCCGACTCCCTCGCCGTCGCCCGCGGTCGCCTCCCCCGGGCCGCCGCCCGGTCCCTCGACCGGCCGTCCGCCGGGGACGGTATCGGGGTCGATGCCGGACGTGGATGCGGTGCGCACGCCGGCGGCCACGCCGCCGCCGACACCGTCGGTGGTGCCGACGCCGCTGCCCGCGCGCGAGCCCGACTTCGTGCCGCCGCCGGAGCAGGGTCCACTCGTTCCCGAGCCGACACCCGAACCGGGGACGCCGGGGCTTCCGACCCTGGCCCCGTCGACGCGGTTTCCCGCGCCCGACGATTTCGGTCCGCCGGCGCCTTCGCCGTCGCCAACCCGCGCTCCCGGCCGCACGCCGGCCGCAGGGGCCGCGCCGTCGCCGGCTGGTAGAATGAATGGGAGCGGGAGGGCATCGGCGTCCTTCAGCCCGCCCGAAGTGCGCGTGGGGGCCGGGGGAACGGCGACGGTGGGAATCGTGGTGATGGGAGTCCAGGACCTGACCGCGGTCGATCTGGCCGTCGCCTACGATCCGGCCATCCTCGAAGCGGTGGACGTGACCGCAGGCTCCCTCCTCACCCTCGACGGCCAGCCGGTGGCCGCCGAGCGCGGCCTCGAGACGGGCCGCGTGCGCGCACGCTTCGCGCGGACCGTTGGCACCGCCGGCTCCGGCGTGGTGGCGTCGATCACGTTCCGCGCGCTGAAGGCGGGCTCGTCGACGCTCAGCGTGCAGAGCCTGAGCGTGACCACCGGCGGCCGGCCCACGACGCTCGTCGTGACGCCGGCCCGCATCGCGGTGGCGCAATGAAGGGCAGGGCCGCGCTCGCGGCGGCGGCGATCGCGGTCGCCCTCGTGCGCTGCGGCGGCGCCTATCTCACCGCGCCGCCCGGCTCGACGCTGACCCTGGTCGCCAATCCGACCTTCATTGCCTCCCACGGGGGAGTGTCGGAGCTGATGGCGGTCGTCACCGAGCCGATCGGGACCGACGTCCCCGACGGCACCGTGGTGCTGTGGACCACGACCCTGGGACACGTGGATCGCGAGACGCGGACGGTGCGCGGGATCGCCCGCAACCGCCTGGTGTCGGACAGCCGCTCCGGCGTGGCGGAGGTGACTGCGCAATCGGGCGCCGACGCGCTCCCGCCGACGAACCCCAGCCCGGGGACGCCGACGTCCACGGTGACCACGAGCACGACGCTCCGTATCCCGGGCACCGGCGCGCAGTCCGCGGGGAGCGCCTCCTTCGTCGCGGGAACGGACAACATCGACCGCACGACGGTGACGATCGGCAACGCGCTGGTGAAGTTCGTGCAGCTGCGCGCGTTTCCGTCGCGGATCACGACGTCGCGTACGACGCACGTGATCGCGACCGTGACCGACAAGGACGGCAATCCGGTGGCAAACGTGCCCGTGTTCTTCGAGGTGCTGATCAACAAGGACGTCGACTTCTTCGAGAGCGCCGGCGCGGCGGTCTTCACCAACAACAACGGGGAGGCGGAGGACATCCTGCGCACGCGGCGGACGACGCCGGGGACGATCACGGTGACCGCCTCGGCCGCGGGCCCCGGCGGTTTCGTGCCCGCGGTGCGGTCGCTCGAGATCCCCGTCCAGTGAGCGCCCTGCGCCGCACGTCCGTCGCGATCGCCGCCGTCCTCGCGCTTTCGTGCGGGGGCGCATACCTGACCGCGCCCACGGATTCGACGATCACCTTGAGCGCCAATCCTTCCTTCGTCGCCGCGCACGGCGGGACGTCGGACATCACCGCGTTCGTGATCGAGCCCGCCGGCACCTACGCCCCGGACGGGACGGTGGTGCGCTGGACGACCGACCTCGGCACGATCGATCCCGAGACGCGCACGCGAAACGGCGTCGCCACCGCGCGCTTCGTCTCCGACAGCCGCTCCGGGAACGCCAACATCCGCGCCTTCTCGGGGAGCACGGTCGGCACGCCGAATCCGGTGGTCATCACGGTGGGCAACGTCAACGTCCGGGCCATCCGCCTGCGCGCCGTGCCCGCGCGCATCACGAACTCGAACACGACCCACGTCATCGCCACCGTGGTGGACGGAAATGGCAACCCCGTGGCCGACGTTCCCGTCACCTTCTTCGTCGTCGAGGACCCTCGGACGGATTTCCTGGAGAGTGCGGGGCACCCGGTGTTCACGAACAACAACGGCGAGGCGGAGGACCTGCTGCGGACGGTCCGTAACACCGTCGGCGTGATCACCGTCAAAGCCTCGGTCCCGACCGCCGGCGGTATCATCACGTCGGGGGGCCTCGCGATCCCCGTCCTATGAAGCTCCTTCCCGTGACGATCGCGCTATTGGCCCTGGGCGGGGCGGCGTCCGCCCGCGCAGAGATCGCCGTCCTCGCCAACGGGCAGACCCTGAAGGTCACCGGTCGCCGGGTCGAGGCCGACCGCATCTTCTTGAGCCTGAAGGGCGGCGGGGAAGTCGGCGTCGTGGCCGCCGAGATCCGCGGCTTCGTTCCCGACGAGGTCATCGACGAGGTCCTGGCCCCCGTCGCGGCGGGGACGGACATCCGGGCCCTGGCCATCGCCACCGCGCGCCGCCACGGGCTGGATCCGAACCTGGTGCTGGCCGTGGTCTCGGTCGAATCCGGCTTCCAGGCCGACGCGGTGTCCAACAAGGGCGCCCAGGGCCTGATGCAGCTGATGCCCGCCACCGCCCGTGAGCTCGGGGTCGCGGATGCGCTCGATCCCGCGCAGAACCTCGACGGCGGCACCCGCTACCTCCGGATGCTCGTCGCCCAGTACGGCGGCGACATCGGCAAGGCGCTGGCCGCCTACAACGCCGGCCCCGGCGCGGTGAAGCGCCACGGCGGCGTTCCGCCCTACCGCGAGACCCACCACTACATCAGCCGCGTGATGACCCGCTACGAGCGCGCCGCCAGGGCCGAAAAGGCCGCCGCAGCCAACCCGAAGCCCGCCAAGTCCCGGTGAGCCGGGCGGGCCGCGGGTCCGAGTCCGGCTTCTCCCTCGTCGCGCTGATGGCGGCGATGACCATCATGCTGATCCTGATGGGCGCGGCCATGCCGAGCTGGAAGTACGTGGCCCAGAACGAGCGGGAACAGGAGCTCTACTTCCGCGGCGACCAGATCGCGTCCGCCATCGAGCGCTACCAGAAGAAGAACGGCGGCGCCCCGCCCCCGAGCCTCGCCGTGCTCGTGAAGGGCAAGTTCCTCCGCCAGGCCTACGAGGACCCGATGGCGAAGGACGGGAAGTGGAAGTTCATCAAGGCCGGCGAGGTGGTGGTCCCGCGGATGCCCGCATTGCCCGGCATGGGGATGCCGGGACGCCCGGTCCCGAGCCCCGAGCCGCGGTCAGGGACGGGCGCCCGCGGCGACAGCGTCGCGCCTTTCGTCGGCGTGACCAGCACCAACACCGACGAAAGCCTGCGCGTCATGAACGGGCAGGATCATTACGACCAGTGGCTCTTCCTGGCCGGGCGCCCGCGCTTCCTCGGACGCGAGGGCCCGCAGATCCCCGGCGGGAACGCGGCGCCGCCGCCGCATCCGAGCACCGCCCCCGGTCCCGGTCAGACGAAGTAGAACGCCATCGCGAGGATGGCGTAGACGGCCAGCAGCTGCACGCCCTCGAACCAGTTGGTGCGCCCGTCGAGCACGAGCAGGGACACCAGGCCGACGGACAGGAACACCGCCACGACCTCGAGGATCGTGAACTCGAGGCCGAGCGGGGTGCCCATGAAGTGGCCGGCGATGACCAGCACCGGGGCCACGAAGAGCGCGATCTGCATCGACGAGCCCATGGCGATGCCGAGAGCCAGGTCCATCTTTCCCTTCATGGCGACGAGGATGGCGGTGGAGTGCTCGGCGGCATTGCCGACGATGGCCACCACGACCACGCCCATGAAGACCTTGCTCATGCCCATCGCGGCGCCGGCCTGGCCCACCGCGTGGACGAGGAACTCGCTGATCCAGCCCACGAACGAGGCCGCGCCGATCAGCACCGCTACGCTCTTTCCGATCGACCAGACGCCTTCCGCGTGACCCTTCTCCGCGAGGTCGTCGCCCTCGCCCGCGAAGAGGTGCTTGTGGCTCTTCAGCGAGAAGACGAGGCTGGCCGCGTAGGTGAACAGCAGCACCCACGAGATGTCGAGGCTCAGCGACTCGATGTGGCCGGGGTACCGGTGCTGCGTGACCTGCGCATAGATGGCGGGGATCACCAGCGCGACCACGGCCAGCACCATCATGCTGCTGCCGCTCTCGCCGGCGATGCGGCTGAACTTCAGCTCCTTGTGCTTCCAGCCGCCCAGGAGCATCGAGAGCCCGAGGACCATCAGGAGGTTTCCGATGATGGATCCGGTGAGCGACGCCTTGACGATCTCCGTCTCGCCCGCCTTGAGCGCGATGAAGGCGATGATCAACTCGGCCGCGTTGCCGAACGACGCGTTCATCAGCCCGCCGATGCCCGGTCCGGTGTGATGGGTGATGTGCTCGGTGGCTTCCCCCATCAACCCGGCGAGGGGCAGGATGGCGAGGCAGCAGAAGAGGAACACCCAGGTGGGCGAGGCGTGGGTCAGCCCCAGGTAGATCGCGACGGGAACGAAGACGAGGAGAAGCCGGAGGATGTTGGCGACCGTCAGCAATCGTCCCACGGCCCTACTCTAGCGCGCGGCCGGGACGTCGGACAGCGCGGTCGCCGTCGGGGCGGAAGTGCCCAGCAGCGCGAGCTGCCGTGTGCGCTCGTCTTCGAACGCCCCGCGCTCGGCCCGCGTGATCGGCTCGGCGGGCGGCGACTTCAGCGCGCGCGGGTCGATGTACACCCCGGACTTGATCATGCGGTAGTCGAGGTGCGGTCCCGTGGACATCCCGGTGGTGCCGACGGCTCCGATGATCTCCGCCTGGGCGACACGCTGCCCGAGCTTCACGTTGATGCGCGAAAGGTGGCCGTACAGCGTCTCGTAACCGTTCGGGTGGCGGAGCTTGACTGCCTTCCCGTAGCCGCGGTCCCAGCCCGCGCGCGTGACGACGCCATCGCCCGAGGCGCGCACCGGCGTTCCCACCGGCGCCGCGTAGTCGACGCCGAGGTGCGGCCGCATGGTCTTCAGGATGGGATGGAAGCGGGCATGCGTGAAGCCCGAGCTCACGCGGCTGAACTTGAGCGGCGAGCGCAGGAAGGCCTTGCGCATGGGGTTGCCGTCGGGGGTGTAGTAGCCGGGGCCGTTCTGGCTGGAGAACCAGAGCGCCTGCACGACGCGCGCCCCGCGCACGAGCTCCGCGGAAAGGACGCGGCCGTAGCGCACGAACCGCCCGTCGAGGTACATCTTCTCCACCGCCACGCGGAACGAGTCACCGCTCCGCAGCTCGGTATTGAAGTCGACGTCCCACGCGAAGATCTCCGCGAGGTCGACGGCGAGCTGGTCGTCCTCGCCCGCGTCCGACACCGCCCCGTAGAGGCTCGACGTGATGAGGCCGTGCACGACGGAGGGGCGCACCTCGTACTCGCGGGTCAACACCTCGGCCTTGTACGTGCCCTCGTGGCGGATGACGTGCAGAGTGCGGAGCTCGTCGATGCCGTAGGTGAAGGCAGCCACCAGCCCGTCCGGTCCGAAGGTCACGCCGAAGGGATGACCGACGGAGAGCCGCGCGAGGTCGTACACCGGCCGCGCCGCTTCGACGATCGTGTGGACGCCCGAAGGCGACAGCGCTTCGCGCAGCATGCTGCCGAGAGTGGCGTTCCGGCCGACCTGGCCCTTGAGGACGCGCAGCTCGGGGACGGAAGCCTGGACGCTCGTCGCGACCGCGAAGCGGCCCTCGTCGAGGATCGGCGTTTCGAACGGGATGCTCTCCATTCGATTGGGCAGCACCTTCGGCGGCAGCAGGAGGAGGGCGAGCGCGCCGAGGGCGCAACGGGACTTCATTCCGAAACGCGACTTCTTGCCGGATCGCTCCAGAAACCCTCCCGCCTGTCCTGATGTTTACGACCGCCTGGAATTGGTCGCTAGTATACGGATGAGCAGGGGCGGGTCAAGTCCGTTTCCGGGCTGACTTTTTTGACGATTACGCTCCCGGCGATGTCAGCCTGGGTCGAGGTGGCCGGCCCCGGAGTCGCCCATCTCGACCGGGCGGTCGAAATACTCGAGCCAGCGGCGGCTCACCGTGCGCGCCGTCTCCTCGTCGCAGAAGAGCTCGGCGGGAAAGCCGGGCTTGAGCCGGGCGTCGATGACGATCGGGGACTTGCGCGCGATGTGATTGCGGGTCACGTCGGCGGACGCCGAGTGGATGTCCGCCGCGGGCTCGAATCTCGTGAACGTCGTCCAGAGGAAGTTGACCGTGCTCGCGGTGGCGCGGCGGGGCTCGTCGGAGAGGACCACGAGCGGCCAGCCCGCGAACGCCGGATGGGCGGCGATCCTCTTCGCGGCCTGCGGATCGGCGGCGAAGGGAGGTCCGCCGACGACGAGGCAGCCGCCGCAGAAGACGATGGGGCGGAAGATCTCCGGGGGCAGCGACGCGCCGCCCGTGAACTCGCGGGGCAGGTTGCGCACGGGATCGCCGAGGCCGAGCCACACCCCCTTCGACCCTTCGTTCACCTTCGGGCCCGTGTAGTCGAGGGTGTCCATCGACAGATTGGAGAACACGTAGAGGTCGGTCTCGGGGTGCGTGCGCTCCAGCACGTGCTCGAGGGTGGCCTTGAAGTCGAGCAGGTCCACCGGTCGATCGGTGAGGAGCAGGAACTTCGTGAGGGAGAGCTGTCCCTCGCCCAGGATGCGGAACGCGCTCGCCATCGCCTCGCGGCCGTAGCGCTGCTTCACGACCGCCGCCGCCAGCGAGTGAAAGCCCGGCTCGCCGTACGACCACAGCCGCTCGACGGCGGGCATCACCAGGGGGAAGAGCGGGGACAGCAGCTCCTGGAGGAAATCGCCGAGGAAGAAATCCTCCTGCCGCGGCTTGCCCACGACGGTCGCGGGGTAGATCGCGCCCTTGCGGTGCGCGATGGCCTCGATCTCGAAGACGGGATAGTCATGCTGCAGCGAGTAGTAGCCGTAGTGGTCGCCGAAGGGCCCTTCCGGATGACGGAGGCCGGCGGGCACGTGGCCGACGAGCGCGAACTCGGCGTCGCCGATCAGCGGGTGCGGCCCCGGCCCGGGCACGGTGGACAGCCGCCGGCCCGCGACCAGGGACGCGAGCATCAGCTCGGGCACGTTCTCCGGCAGCGGTGCGATGGCGGCGAGCATCAGCGCCGGCGGGCCGCCCAGGAACACCGTCACCGGGAGCGCCTCGCCCTTCGCTTCCGCCACCGCGTGGTGGAAGCCGCCCCCCTTGCCGATCTGCCAGTGCATGCCCGTGGTGTGCGGGCCGTACACCTGCATCCGGTAAATGCCGAGGTTGTGCCCCTTGCCCTCCGGGTGCTCGGTGTAGACGAGGGGCAGCGTGACGAACGGGCCGCCGTCCTCCGGCCAGCTCGTGATGACGGGCAGGCGTTCGAGGCGCACCTCCTTCGACACCACGTCGGCCACCGCGCCCATGCGCGTGCGCCGGGTGCCGACTTTCAGGAGCTGGCGGACGAGGTCGCGCTCCTTCCACACCGTGCCGAGGGTCGGCGGCGCGCCGCGCTGGGCGATCGCGGCCACGCGGCGGACGAGGTCGAGCGGGCGGCGGCCGAACGCCCTCTCGACCCGCGCGCGCGTGCCGAAGAGATTGGTCGCCAGCGGGAACGCGGCGCCATTCACGTTGGTGAACAGGAGGGCAGGGCCCCCCGCGGCGATGACCCGCCGGTGGATCTCGGCGACCTCCAGCCGGGCATCTACGGGGGCGGTGACGGTCACGAGATCGCCGTCGCGCCGCAGCACGTCCAGGTACGCGCGCAGGTCGGGGAAGGCAGGCGCGTCCATGGGGGAGATGATGCTAACCTAGGCGTTCGGCCGCACCCAACACGGAGAGTCATGGCCACAGCACTCGTCGACGCGCGGTTCACCGGCACCGGCCTCGCCGCCATCAAGGACAAGGTCCTGGCCGGCCGGCGGCTTTCGTTCGAGGACGGCGTGACGCTCTTCAAGAGCCACGACCTGCTGGCCATCGGCCACCTGGCCAACATCGTCCGCGAGCGCATGCACGGGGACGCGGCGTACTTCGTCTGGAACACGCACATCAACCACACCAACGTCTGCGCGGCCACCTGCGACTTCTGCGCCTTCGCCGCCAAAAAGGGCGAGCCGCGCGCCTACACCATGGGGCTGCCCGACATCTTCGCCAACGTCCGGGCGCTGCCGGCGGCCGTGCGCGAAGTCCACATCGTCGGCGGCCTTCACCCCGACCTGCCGTGGTCGTACTTCATCGACATGGTGAAGGGCATCAAGCAGGTCCGGCCGGACATCCACGTCAAGGCCTTCACCGCGGTGGAGATCTTCTTCTTCCATCGCCTGTACCGGATGAGCGTGGCCCAGGTCCTTTCGGAGCTGAAGGACGCGGGCCTCGACTCGCTACCCGGCGGCGGCGCGGAGATCTTCGCGAAGGAGACGCGGGACAAGATCGTCCGCGGCAAGGCCGATGGGCCGCAATGGCTGGACGTGATGCGCGAAGCGCACCGGCAGGGGATTCCGACCAACGCGACGATGCTCTACGGGCACATCGAGTCCGCGGAGGACCGCGTCGATCACATGATCAGGATTCGCGAGCTGCAGGACGAGACCGGCGGGTTCATGACCTTCATCCCCCTCGCCTTCCAACCCTGGGAAGCGCCGGCCATGAGCCTGCCCGAGACCACCGGCTTCGACGATCTGAAGACGATCGCGGTCTCGCGGCTGATGCTCGACAACGTGCCGCACATCAAGTCGTACTGGATCATGATCGGGCCGCGGCTGGCCCAGGTCGGCCTCAGCTTCGGCGCGGACGACATCGACGGAACGGTCACGGAAGAGAAGATCGCGCACGACGCCGGCGCCCCCACCGCGCAGTCGATGACCGTGCACGAGCTGGTCCGCCTGATCCGCGAAGCGGGCCGCAAGCCCGTCGAGCGCGACACCGTCTTCAACACCGTCAAGGAGTGGTGACCCCGGTCCGCCTCGGCGCGGTCTCCTTCCTGAACGCCGCGCCCCTCGTGCACGGCCTCGCCGGCGATCCCGCCTTCGCGCTCACCGCGGACGTCCCGTCGAAGATCGCCGAGCGCCTGCACGCGGGCGCGATCGACATCGGGATGATCCCGTCCATCGAGTACGCGCGCGGCGCCTACGCCATCGTCCCCGGCATCGCCATCGGCAGCCGCGGTCCCGTGCGCTCGGTGAACCTCTACCTGCGCGGCAAGCTGGACCAGGTCCGCCGCGTGGCGCTCGATACGAGCAGCCGCACCAGCGTGGCCCTGGCGCGCATCCTGCTGCGGGAGCGCCTCGGCCGCGATCCCGAGTACGTGGATCGCCCGCCGAGCCTCGACCGCATGCTGGCGGATGCCGACGCCGCCCTCGTCATCGGCGATCCCGCGCTCTACGCGGACACCGACGCCGAGCGGCTCGACCTCGGCGAAGGCTGGCAGATGCTCACCGGGCTGCCGTTCGTCTTCGCCTTCTGGGCGGGCCCGCTGGGCGCGCTGACCGGGGCTCACGTGGCCCGACTGCAGGCCGCGCTGCGCTCCGGGCTCGCGGATCTGCCGCGAATCGCGGTGTCGTACAATGGCCATGGCCCGGATCGCGCGGCCCTGAACGAGAGCTACCTGCGTTCGAATATCGCTTATGCGCTGGGGCCGGCCGAACTTCTCGGCCTGTCCGAGTTCTACCGGCGGGCCCAACGGCAGGGGCTCATCCCCGCGGTCCCCGAGCTGAGGTTCCATGGCGGTTCCTGAGTCGATCGAGAGGAAGGTCCTCGGCGGAGAGCGGCTCTCCCGCGACGAGGGCGTGACCCTCATCAAGGACGCGTCGCTGCTCGAGCTGGGGATGCTCGCCGACGCCGTCCGCCAGCGCCTGCACCCCGAAAACGTCGTCACCTACATCATCGACCGCAACATCAACTACACGAACGTGTGCGTCGCGCAGTGCGCGTTCTGCGCGTTCTACCGCGACTTGCCTTCGAAGGAAGGCTACCTGCTCAGCAAGGAGCAGCTGGCCTCCAAGATCGAGGAGACGCTGGCCCTCGGCGGCAACCAGATCCTCCTGCAGGGCGGGCTGCACCCCGACCTCGGAATCGAGTTCTACGAGGAGCTGTTCCGCTGGATCAAGGCCACGTATCCGATCTGGATCCACGGGCTCTCGCCGGCGGAGGTGAAGCACATCGCGCGCGTGTCGTCCCTGACCACGGAGGAGACGGTGCGGCGGCTGATCGGCGCCGGGCTCGACTCCATCCCCGGCGGCGGGGCGGAGGTGTTGTCGGACCGTGTCCGCAACGTCATCGGGATCGCGAAGGGCACGACGGGCGACTGGCTGGAGGTGATGGAGGTCGCGCACGGGCTCGGCCTGAAGACCACGGCCACGATGATGTTCGGCCACGTCGAGACGCTGGCGGAGCGGGTCGACCACCTCATCCACCTGCGCGACCTGCAGGACCGCACGCACGGGTTCACCGCGTTCATCGCGTGGACGTTCCAGCCCACCAACACCGCGATGGCGGGCGACGAGCTCACGTCCTTCCAGTACCTGCGCACGCTCGCCGTCTCGCGGATCATGCTCGACAACTTCCCGAGCGTGCAGGCGTCGTGGGTCACCCAGGGCGGCAAGATCGGGCAGGTGTCGCTGCGCTTCGGGGCCAACGATTTCGGC
Source organism: Acidobacteriota bacterium (assembly GCA_031369785.1). Taxonomy (GTDB): domain Bacteria; phylum Acidobacteriota; class Vicinamibacteria; order Fen-336; family Fen-336; genus JANMPI01. The sequence goes on along the minus strand of JANMPI010000044.1, from coordinate 15,441 downwards.
AGCCTGATGATCGAGGAGAACGTCGTCTCCGCCGCCGGCGCGCACTTCCGGCTGACCGAGGCGGAGATCGCGCGCAACATCCAGGATGCGGGCTTCGTGCCCAAGCGCCGGACGATGCACTACGAGATCGTCGGCGACCCGTACTGCTGGACGCATCCCGCGGCGGAGGTCCCCGCGGACGCGGAAGCCCAGCCCACCAGCGCTGCGCGCTAGCCTCCGCGGCCTACAATGGCCCGCGTGAAGGACGCCGCGGTGCGCGGGGCCGGCCTGCTGGTGGCGGTGCTCTACGCCGCGCTCATCACCTGGGTGTATGCGGCGCAGCCGCGAACGATGGCCCAGCTCACCGGCGGAATGGCGGCAAGCGTCGGCGCCTACGCCGTCGATCGCCCCGCCTTCAACCAGGGGCTGCAGTTCTTCCGCAACGAGCAGTTCGAAGAGGCGCGAAGCGCCCTCGCCCGCGCCGATCCCGCGCGGCAGGATCCGACGACGCAGTTCTACGTGGCGTACAGCTACTACCGGCAGGGCTGGGGTCGGATGTACAACGACGACGCGTTGTTCGCGAAGGGGCTGGAGGCGGTGGAGCGTGCGATCGCGGTGGCGCCCGACCACCGGCTCGACGTCGGCGATCCGTCCGTCGACATGCGCACCGCCGACGAGCTGCGGGCCGAGCTCGCGCGCGGCCTGAAGAAGGATCCGTCCGACCTCAACCCGATGCGCCTGCTGGAGAAGCGCAAGTGAGCGCGCGTCCCGATGCCCTGCGCGAGTCGTTCACGCTCCCGATCCTGTTCCTGAGCGTCGCCGCCGCCGGAGGCTTCCGCGTGCCGGCGGAGGGGAACGGGATGCAGTTCGTGGCGCCGCCGCTGATGGCGCTCGTCCTCGCCGTGCTGTTGATGGGTGTCATGGCGCGGGCGGGTCTGCTGACTGCGGGAGCGCTGGTGGGCGACGACCGCACCGGCCTCGAGAATGCGTCCGGCGCGGTCGTGCTGGTCTCTCTTTTTCTGGCCTCGGCGCAGGTCGTCCAGTGCCTCGCCCCGGAGTCGGGCCTCCTCCACGTGCTGTACTACACGTTCATGACCGTGCTCCTGTGGAACACGCTCGCCGCCGCCCCCGATCGCCTGCGGCTGCTCCACAGCCTGTTCGTCATCTTCGGGTCGGCGTTCCTCCTGAAATACGTGGCCCTCGCCTCCCTCTACGATCCCGAGGGCGGCATGATGCGGCGCGCGTTGACCGCGCTCCTCGAAGGCGTCGCGCTCGGCACGCTGCAGCACGCGCCGTTCGCGCCGGTGACGGGGTACGTCGCGTTCTTCGTCGTGCTCGTCTATCTCGTGGCCCTCACCCTGCTCCCGCGCCCGCGTGGCCGCGTCGTGTCCGGCCTCGTGGTGTCCGACGCGGTCGTGATCGATCGGTGATGATCCTCGCCGCGGGCTGGGTGCTGCCCATCGGACTGCCGCCGATCCGTGACGGGCGGGTCGCGGTCGAAGCCGGCCGCGTGACCTGGGTCGGCGCCGCGGGAGACCCCGCGATGCCCCCGGGGCCGCTGCGCGAGCTCGGCCGGGGCGTCCTCATGCCCGGGCTCGTGAATGCGCACTGCCACCTCGAGCTGTCGTACCTCGAGGGGAAGACGCCGTCCGCCGGCGGGTTCGTGCCGTGGATCGAGTCCGTGGTGGCCGCCCGGGGAACGGTGCCCGACGAGGAAGTCCAGGCCGCGGCAAGGGCGGCCATCCTCCATCTCGCGCGCGGCGGCACCGCCGCGGTGGGGGACGTCTCCAACACGCTCGGGCACCTCCCCGCGCTCCGCGCCTCGGGGTTGCGCGCCCTCGTCCTGCACGAGCTCCTCGGCTGGGACCCGGACGGCGCGATGGCCATCTTCGAGGGTGGGCTCGCGCGCATCGCGGCCCATGACGCGCCGGGCCGCGTTTCCATCCGACTGGCTGCGCACGCCCCGCACTCCGTTTCGCCACGCTTGATGGAGCTGATGGTGGCCGGCGGCGGTCCGGCGGCGATGCATCTGGCCGAGTCGCCCGACGAGGTCGCATTCCTGCGCGACGGCAACGGCGCGTGGGGCGCCTTTCTCGCGCGGAGGGGCCTGGCCCACGTCGCCTTCGAGCCGCCGGGGCTCAGCCCCGTCGCCTACGCGGCCGCCAGGGGCGCGCTCCATCCGGGATTGATCGCCGCCCACTGCGTGCAGGCGGGCGGCGCCGACCACGCGCTCCTCGCCGACCGCGGCGTGCACGTCGTCCTCTGTCCGCGCAGCAACGCGAACCTCGGCGTCGGGATGGCGGCGTTGCCGGAGCTGCTCGAAGCCGGCGTCGACGTGTGCGTGGGCACGGACAGCCTCGCCAGCGCTCCGACGCTCGACGTCCTCGACGACGTGGTGGCGCTCCATCGCGCGTTTCCCATCGTGGCGCCGGGCACGCTGCTGCGCATGGCGACCGCCAACGGCGCGCGTGCTCTCGGGATGCCGGACCTCGGCGCCATCGCGCCCGGGATGACGGCGGCGCTCGCCTATGCCCCGTCCGCGCGCCTCGTCCCGGATCCGGAGGCGTACGTCCTCTCGGGCCAGGCGCGCTTGCGGACGATCGCGGTATGAGCGCGGTCCTCGGGCGCACCGTCACCTACGGCCGGATGATCAAGTTCTCGCACTCGGTGTTCGCGCTGCCGTTCGCGCTCGCCTCCGCCGCCCTCGCCGCCCGCGAGGGCTACCGCTGGCCGCAGGTGGGGTGGATCGTGCTCGCGATGGTGGGCGCCCGCAGCGCGGCCATGGGTTTCAACCGCCTGGCCGATCACGAGATCGACGCCCGGAACCCGCGCACCGCCGCCCGCGAGCTGCCCCGCGGCGTCCTCGCCCGCCGCGAGGTGTGGGTGCTCGTGCTCCTGTCCGCCATGGCCTTGGTCGTGGCATCGGCGATGCTGGGTCCGCTGTGCCTCGCGCTCTCGCCGGTAGCGCTCGCCATCGTCCTCGGCTACTCGTACACCAAGCGCTTCACGATGCTGTCCCACGTCGTGCTCGGCCTCGCGCTGGCCATCGCACCCGTCGGCGCGTGGCTGGCCATTCGCGGAGCCTTCTCGCCCGTCGCCGTCGTCCTCGGCCTCGCGGTCCTGGCCTGGGTGGCCGGGTTCGACACCATCTACTCCTGCCAGGATGCGGAGTTCGACCGCGCGGCCGGGCTTCACTCGCTGCCCGCGCGGATCGGCGTCCGCCGCGCGCTTCTCGCCGCGCGCGCGCTCCACGTCGCCGCCATCGTCTTTCTGGCCGCCGTGCAGCCGCTGGCCGGCCTCCATCGTGGGTATCTGTTCGGCGTCGCCCTGATCGCCGTCCTCCTCGCCTACGAGCACTCGCTCGTGAAGGCGGACGATCTCTCGCGGGTGGACGCCGCCTTCTTCACCCTGAACGGGTGGGTGAGCGTCGGATACCTGGCGGTGACGCTCGGCGCCATCGCCGCCGCGCGGTGAGCGCACCTACTCCCGGCGCGCCGGAGAAGGCCGCGGTGCGAACGATGTTCGACCGCATCGCCCCGCGCTACGACCTGTTGAACCGCGTCCTGTCCGCGGGGATCGACGTCCGCTGGCGCCGCCGCTGCATCGACGCCGTGGGCGGGACGGAGGCGCTCGACGTCTGCTCGGGGACCGGCGACCTGTTGATCGAGTTCCTGCGGCGCGATCCGGCGGGGCGGCGCGGCGTCGGGATCGACCTGTCCACGGAGATGCTGTCGCGCGCGGCGGCCAAGCTCGCGCGTGGCGGCCTGCGCGGCGTCCTCGCGGCCGGGGACGCGGAACGGCTCCCCCTGCGGGACGGGGGCTTCGATGCGGTGACCGTCGCCTTCGGCATCCGGAACGTCGGCGATGCACCGGCCGCGCTCCGCGAGATGCACCGCGTGCTCCGTCCGGGCGGGCGGATCGCGGTCCTCGAGTTCTCGATGCCGCGCGGGACCTTCGGCGGCGCCTACCGGCTGTATTTCACACGTGTGCTGCCGCGGATCGGCGGATGGGTGAGCGGCGATGCCGGCGCCTACGCGTACCTCCCGGCGTCGGTCGAGCGCTTCGCGCGCCCGGAGCAGTTCGGCGCCCTGATGACCGCGGCCGGGTTCTCCGCCGTGCGGTGGGAGCGCTTGACGGGGGGCATCGCCCACCTTTACATCGGAGAGAGACACGGATGACGACCCCCCTCGCGCTCGCCCTCCAGAAGGCCGCCGCGCAGCTGAAGCCGCACCGGGACCGGCTGGTCGACGCGTGGACGCGCGAGCTGGCCGAGGTCGCGCCGGGCATCGCGCCGGACCTGCGCACGTACGCCGGCAAGAACGTGGACACGCTGCTGGCGCGCCTCGAGACCGGAGAGCTGGCGCGGCTGAAGGCGGACGACGAGAAGGACGCCGCGGCGTCGCTCAACAGTTTGCCGATCGTGCTGATGGCGGTGGGCGCGTTCTATCGCGCTTGCGTTCCCACGCTCATCGAGACGGCGCCCGATCCGCAGGCGCTCGCGGAGGCGCTCACTGCGCTGCACGAGCTGTTCGATCACCGCCTCGAGGTCTTCCTGCGCGCACAGGAGGCGGAGCTCGTGCGGCGGCTGGCCGACGCGCAGGACCAGGCCGCGCAGGCGGCGGACAAGGCGCGCGCCCTGGCCCGCTCCAACGAGGCCCTGCGGAAGTCCGAGGCGGAGAGCGAGCACCGCGCGGAGCAGATCGCACTCCTCGGGAGCGTCGCGCACCGCCTGGCCGCCATCCTCGACCCCGAGCGGCTGATGCAGGAAGCGGCGGAGACGATCCAGGCGCGGATGAATCATTCGTACGTCGCGGTGGTCGTGCTGGACGACGAGGGCGTGCTGGTCGGCCGCTGGGCGGGGCGCGGGGGAATCGGCCGCCGGAGCGCGGGCCGTGCGCAGGGGCCGGCGGGCGGAGTGATCGGGCGCGCGTTGCGCAAGAAGGCGCCGCAGGTGGTGGCCGACGTCTCGCGCGATCCCGACTACCACCCCGACGTGCCCGGCACGCACGCCGAGATGGTCATTCCCCTGCTCGACGGCGGCGAAGCCATCGGCGCCATCGACTTCCAGACCTCGCAGCCGCGCGCGTTCGACCTCGACGACGTCGCGGTGGGGGAGACGATCGCGGAGTTCCTGGTCGTGGCGCTCCGGAACGCGCGGCTCTTCTCGGAGGCGCGCCGGGAGCGGGACTGATCCCGCGCGCGACGAGCGTCGAGCGCGGCGCCGCCGGCCGCTCAGGCCGCAAAGGCGAAGAGGTCCTCGTCCGGGTCCGGCAACCCGACCACCGCCCTCTGGATCAGCTGCGCGGCGATGGTCGCGAACGTGATCCCGTTGCCGCCGTAGCCGAGCACGGCGAAGCAGCGGCGGGCGCCGGGCACGGTACCGATGGACGGCAGGCCGGTGTCGCTGGTGCCGAAGCAGCCGGCCCAGGAGAACTCCGGCGCGCTGTCCACCCCCGGCAACAAGGACTCGAGCCGGCGGCGGATGACCTTGATCTTCGCCGGGATCAACGCATCGCGCTTCCGCTCGTCCGAGAACTCCTCGTCCGCGCCGCCCACCAGGATCCGGCCGTCGTTGGTGGTGCGCAGATAGAGGTAGGGATCGGAGGCTTCCCAGATGAGGCAGCGACTCGGCCACACGCGGTCCGGCTGGGGGGCCGTGGCCAGCGCCCACGTCGAGACGACCTGGTGCTTTTTCGGTTTGACGAGGGCGAGGTGCTCGTATCCCGTCGCGAAGACCACATGACCGGCGCGGACCTCGAGTCCATCGGCGGTGGTCAGGATCACGGAGGACCGCCCGGGGTCGACGTCGACGACGTCGGCCGGTGCGTAGATCTCTGCGCCGCGTGAGAGGGCAGAGCGCCACAGCCCTGCGACGAGGACGACCGGGTCCACTTCGCCCGCGCCGCTGGAGAGGATCGCGCCCGGCTTCTCGATCGTGGTGAAGGCCCGCAACAAATCCCGGTCGATGAACCGCGACCGCAGTCCGATGCGCGCCCTTTGCTCCGCTTCCCTTCGGAGGCCCGCGAGGTCGAGCACGTTTCCCGGCAGGTACACCGAAAGGCGGTCCTGGAAGCCGCACCGCAATCCGAGGTCCGCGATTCGCCCCCGCAGGTAATCGACTGCGGCCGCCGACCGCCAGTAGGCGCGAGCCGCGCGGGCGCGCCCGATCTTCCGGGTCAGGTGGGTGAGGGGCTGGTCCAGCTCGAATTGGAGAAGAGCCGTGCTGGCCGCCGTGGACCCCTTCCCGGGTCCGCGCCGGTCCAGCACGACGATGCTCTTTCCCGTCGAAAGGAGCGCGTCCGCTACCAGCGCGCCCGTGACGCCCGCGCCGACGATGGCGATGTCGGCCCTGATGTTCCGCGCCAGCGGCAGGGCATGCACACGGGCACCGCCGCGGCGGAGCCAGACCGGCGTCCCGGTGCGGAGGTCGCGCCGCACGGTCGCCCTCATGGAAGCGGTACGAACGATGAGGCGATCAGGCGAGTATCGGCGGCTTCAAACCCCGCGCCCACTGACGGCCCGTGCCGAGCACGGCCACGAAGTCCCGGGCCACCCGGGCCGCCTGCGCGTCCGTCCCGCGCACCACGCCCGCCGCGGGATCGGCGTCGGGCCCGGCCTTGGGATGCGCCTTCGCCCCGGTGACACCCGCCGCGTCCAGAATCAGCGCACCGGCGCCGGTGGCGGCGACGGGCTTGTAGTGCTTGAACGCCTCGCAGACGAAGTCTAGCGCCATCGGGTCCGATGCCAGCTCTTCCGCCCCGGGACCGCCGGGCACGAAGACGGCGTCGAACAGCACCGAGCTCGTCGTGAACACGCTGAACTCCGGGGCGAGATCGCCGGTGGTGGTGGGGATGGGGCCGAGGCGCTGTCCCACCAGCCGCCCCTGCGCGCCGGCGGCGGCGAGGGCCTTCTGCATCGCCCCGATCGCCGCCCCGTCGCTTCCTTCGCCGAAGACGATCGCGACCTGCCGCGTCTTCACCGCGTCGCCCGGGAGGTTGGCCATGCTCAGGGCCGGTGACGGCTTCACGCTCGCGTTCACCGGCCGGGGCTGCCAGTCGCGAGGGTTCACGCCCGCGGGGAAGCCGAGGTTGATCGGGCCCTCGATCTTCGGGACCCGCGGGAGGCCGAGCCCCTCCGCGACCTTGCCCGCCAGCCCGTCGTGGATCATCCCCAGGATCGCCACCATGCGCTCGCGGATCGCGGGCACGGTCAGCTTGCCGAGCTCGAACTGCAGGGCATCGACGATGTGCTGCTGCTCGGGTGCGGTCTGGCTGATGAAGAACATCCGCGCCTGCGAGAAGTGGTCGAAGAACTTCTCCGGGCGCGCGCTGCGGATCTTCGTTCCCTCTACCGCGCGGGGGACGGTGCGGAAGCCGCCGTCCTTCATCGCGGACTGGAAGGGGCAGCCCCCGCCGAGCGAGTTGGGCTCATAGGCGACGCGCCCCTGGTTGATCTCCTGGCGCATGTGTCCGTCGCGCTGCAGGGTGTGCACGGGCGCCACGGGGCGGTTGATCGGGATCTCGTTGAAGTTCGGGCCGCCGAGTCGGATGAGCTGGGTGTCGAGATACGAGAAGAGGCGCCCCTGCATCAGGGGGTCCTCGGTGACGTCGATGCCGGGGACGAGGTGGCCGACGTGGAACGCCACCTGCTCCGTCTCCGCGAAGAAGTTGTCGGGGTTGCGGTCGAGGGTCAGCTTGCCGATGCGCTGCACCGGAACCAGCTCCTCGGGGATGAGCTTGGTCGCGTCGAGGAGGTCGAAGTCGAACTTGTGCTCGTCCTTCTCCTCGACGATCTGCACCCCGAGCTCGTACTCCGGGAAGTTGCCGCTGGCGATGGCGTCCCACAGGTCGCGGCGGTGGAAGTCCGGGTCCTTGCCCGAGATCTTCTGCGCCTCGTCCCAGACCACCTGGTGCAGGCCGAGCAGCGGCTTCCAGTGGAACTTCACGAAGCGCGCCTGGCCGCGGTCGTTGACGAAGCGGAAGGTGTGGACCCCGAAGCCCTCCATCATCCGGTAGCTGCGCGGGATGGCGCGGTCCGACATCACCCACATGATCATGTGCGCCGATTCCGGCATCAGGGAGATGAAGTCCCAGAAGGTGTCGTGGGCCGAGGCCGCCTGCGGCATCTCGTTGTGCGGCTCCGGCTTCACGGAGTGGACGAAGTCGGGGAACTTCACCGCGTCCTGGATGAAGAAGACGGGGATGTTGTTGCCCACGAGGTCGAAGTTCCCTTCCTCGGTGTAGAACTTCACCGCGAAGCCGCGCGCGTCGCGGGCGAGGTCGCTGGAGCCGCGCGAGCCGGCCACGGTGGAGAAGCGCACGAAGACCGGCGTGCGCCGCTGTGGATCGTTCAGGAAACCGGCGCTCGTCCACTTGCCGAGCGGCTCGTAGACCTGGAAGAAGCCGTGCGCGCCGCTCCCGCGGGCGTGCACGATGCGCTCGGGGATCCGCTCGTGGTCGAAGTGCGTGATCTTCTCGCGGAGGTGGAAGTCCTCCATCAGCGAGGAGCCGCGGACGCCGGCCTTCAGCGAGTTCTGGTCGTCCTCGATCTTCACCCCGGTGGCGGTGGTGAGCGCGGCGCCGTCCGCGTTCTCGCGGTTTTGCTCCAGGTCGGCGATCTTCGCGCTCGCGCGGCGGGGCTTCGGCGACGGGGGCGGCGCCTTGGCGCCGGGCTCCATCGGCTTCGACGACGTCGGCTGGCCGGGCGCACCCGCACGCTGCTCGATGTCCTTCCGGGCGCTGTCGGGCGGTGGTGGAGTCGCGCCTGGTGTGTTCGGCGTCTTGCGGGCGGGCTTGCGCGGGGCGTTGGCCATGGATCTTCTCCTGATGGATGGTGGACGGGCTCCAACCATCTTGCCCACGAAAAGACGGCCGGCGGGGAATCGGGAGTGGTTTTTTGGCGGGCCCGGAGTCAGCCGGCGACGATCTCGACGTTGAACACCTCGGCGAAATGGACGGACAGGCGGTCCGCCGCTTCGCCCGACGTGACGTCGCGGCCGACGAGCCTGGCCAGGCTGGTCACGCCGTGGTCACGGATCCCGCAGGGCACGATCAACGCGAACGGCTCGAGGTCGTTGGCCACGTTCAGGGCGAAGCCGTGCGACGTCACCCAGCGCGCGATGCGCACCCCGATGGCGCCCACCTTCTCCGTGCCCACCCAGACGCCCGTCTTGCCGCCGATGCGCGTGGCCGCGACACCGTAGTCGGCGCAGGCGCGGATCATCACTTCCTCGAGGTCACGGACGTAGCGGTGGACGTCGCGGCGGTCCGGCGGCAGCTCGAGGATCGGATAGCCGATCACCTGCCCCGGCCCGTGGTAGGTGACGTCGCCGCCGCGGCCGGTCTCGAAGAGTTGGAAGCCCTTCGCCTCCAGCGCGTCCTTCGACAGCAGCACGTTCTCCGCCTGCGCGTTGCGGCCCATGGTGAAGACGGGGTCATGCTCGAGCAGCAGGAGGACGTCGACGATCCGGCCCGCCTGCCGCTCGGCGACGAGCTGCTCCTGGATCTGCAATCCCTCGGCGTACGGAACCCGCCCGAGGTGGCGGACGAGGAGCGGAGATCTCACAGCGCCGATTCGTCGAACTCCTGGAGGCCCTTCTTGATGTGGGCCATGAACTTGTCCGCGTCCGCGCCGTCCACGATCCGATGGTCGAAGCTGAGCGCGAAGAAGGCCATGGTGCGGATGGCGATGGCGTCGTCACGGACGACGGCGCGCTTCTCGATCGTCCCGATGCCGAGGATCGCCACCTGCGGCTGGTTGATGATCGGGGTGCCGAACAGCGATCCGAATACGCCGGGGTTCGTGACCGTGAACGTGCCGCCCTGGACTTCGTCCACCTTCAGCTTCTTGCCCCGCGCGCGCTCGGCGAGATCGTTGACGGCGCGGGCCAGCCCGAGGATGTTCTTCTCGTCGGCGTTCCGGATGATGGGGACGATGAGCCCCCAGTCGAGCGCCACCGCGATCCCGATGTTGATGTCCTTCTTGTGGACGATCGAGTCGCCCTCCACGCTGGAGTTGACGATGGGGAAGGCCTTGATCGCGTCCACCGTGGCCTTGAGGATGAACGGCAGGTAGGTGAGCTTCACCCCGCTCCGCTCCTCGTACTGCTGGCGGTATTTCTTGCGCAGCTGATCGACCCGCGTCAGCTCCATCTCGAAGACGGTGGTGACATGGGCGGAGATGCGCTTGGAGAGGACCATGTGCTCCGCCGTCTTGCGGCGGATGGGCGACATGGGCACGACCTCGATCCGCTCGCCCTGCTGATAGGCGGGCACGAAGGGCGTGGCGGGCGCGGAGGACGGCGCCACCGGTTGCGGCCGGTCGGGGGCGTCGGCCGGGCGCGTCTCGATGTGACCGAGGATGTCGTTCTTCGTCACGCGGCCGGCGATCCCCGTCCCCGGAATTTGTCGGATGTCGACGTTGTGCTCGGCGGCGATCTTGCGCACGACGGGTGACGAGCGCGTCTGCCGCAGCTCGTCGACGGTCATCTCGCTGCGCGGCTTTTCCGGCGCAACAGATGCTGGCGAAGGAGCCGTGGGGCTCGTCGCTTGCGACGAGGACGGCGACGCGGTCGAGCCGCCGTCGGACTGCGGCGTCTCCTTTGGTCTGGCCGCGGTGCCCGGTGCGACGGGCGGAGGCGCGGATGCTGACGGCGCCGACGGCACCGGAGCCGCGGGCGTCGACGCGGCAGGCGCAGGAGGCGCAGCAGGCGCAGCCGACGCCGCAGGACCTGCCGACGCAGCAGGCGCAGCCGGTTGCGCGCCGGCGGCGGGAGCACTCGCCGCCGCACCGCCCGCCGCGCCGATCCTCCCCACCACGGTGTTGATGGCGACGGTCGCGCCCGGCTCGACCAGGATCTCCTGCAGCACGCCCGCCGCGGGGGCGGGGATCTCGGCGTCCACCTTGTCGGTGGAGATCTCGAACAGCGGCTCGTCGCGCTCGACGGTGTCGCCGACCTTCTTCATCCACTTGGTGATGGTGCCCTCGGCGATGGACTCGCCCATCTGGGGCATGATGACGTCGGTCATTGACAGCATCCTCTCGATGAAAACGACGGCTGCTCAGTAATCATAGAGCGCGCGTATGGCCTTGCCCACTTTCGCCGCGTTCGGCAGGAAATACTCCTCGAGCGGCGGGGAATAGGGCACCGGCGTGTCCGGGGGCGCCATGCGTACGACCGGAGCGTCCAGGTACTCGAAGGCGCGCTCCGCGATCAGCGCCGAGATCTCGCCGCCGGGGCCGCCGGTGAGGGTCGCCTCGTGCAGGACGACGACCTTGCCCGTCCGGCCCGCGGTGGCGAGGATCGCGTCCACGTCCAGCGGCAGCAGCGTGCGCAGGTCCAGCACCTCGACGCTGATGCCGTCCGCCTCCGCCGCGGTCGCCGCCTCCAGCGCCACCTGCAGCATCGCCGCGTAGGTGATGATCGAGACGTCCTTGCCCGCCCGCGCGACCTTTGCCTTTCCGATGGGCACGACGAGCTCGCCGTCGGGGATCTCTTCCTTCAGCCGCCGGTACAGGAACTTGTGCTCGAGGTAGAGCACGGGATCGGGGTCGCGCATGGCCGCCGTCATCAATCCCTTGGCGTCGGTGGGTGTGCCGGGGGCGACGATTTTCAGCCCCGGAACGTTCATGAAATAGCTCTCGGGGTTCTGGCTGTGGAAGGGGCCGCCGTGTACGCCGCCGCCGGCCGGCCCGCGGATGACCATGGGCACGCCGCCGCCCCAGCGGTATCGGCTCTTGGCCGCGTAGTTCACGATCTGGTCGAAGCCGCAGGAGATGAAGTCGATGAACTGCATCTCCGCGATCGGGCGCATGCCCATGAGCGCGGCGCCGATGGACGCGCCGATGATCGCCGACTCGCTGATCGGCGTGTCGATGACCCGCGTCTCGCCGAACCGCTCGAGGAACCCGGCGGTGACGCGGAACGCCCCGCCGTACGTGCCGACGTCCTCGCCGATGACGAACACGCGCGGGTCGCGGTCCATCTCCTCGAGCATGGCCTGCCGGATCGCCTCCAGATACGTGAGGATGGGCACTAGCGGCGCTTCTCCCACTCCGCGACCAGCGGGGGAGTGGGATGCGCGACCTCGCGATCGCCGTAGACGCGCGACATGCCGTCGGTCGGCTCCGGCATCGGGCTCGCCTCCGCCCAGGCCAGGTCGTCCTGGAGTTGCGTGTCGAGCGCGGTGACGATGGCGGCGAGGTCGTCCTGGGTCGCCATCCCGCTCCCGGTGAGACGGCGCTCGTAGCGGAGGATCGGATCCTTCTTCGCCCAGTCGTCGAGCATCTCCCGCGGCACGTACTTCATGTCGTCGTGCTCGGCGTGCCCGCGCATCCGCATCGTGTCCGCCTCGATGAGTGTCGGGCCCTGCCCGCTGCGCGCGCGATCGAGAGCGCGGCGCGTCACCTCGTACACGGCGAGCACGTCGTTGCCGTCCACCTGCTCTCCGTAGCACCCATAGGCACGGGCCCGATCGACGAAGCGCGGGTTCGCGGTCTGCTTGTGCACCGGCGTCGAGTACGCCCACTTGTTGTTCTCGACGATCAGCACGAAGGGCGCCTTCTGCACGCAGGCGAAGTTCAGCCCCTCGTGGAACGCGCCCGTGGACGTGCCGCCGTCGCCGATCCAGTTGAGCGCCACCGAGCGCTTCCCCTGCATGCGCGCGGCCATGGCCGCGCCCACGAGGATCGGCACCATGTCGCCGAGCATCGAGATCACCGACGGCATCACGCTGTCCTCGGTGATCCACCCGAAGTGCGTGTTCAAGTCGCGGCCGCCGGTGGGCCCCGTCGCCTTGGCCATGTACTGGGCGAGGACGTGGCGGGGCTGCCCGCCCATGACGAAGATGGCGCCGAGGTCACGGATGAGCGGGGTGAAGATGTCGCCCTTCTCGAGCGCGTACGCGCTCCCCACCGAGCACGCTTCCTGGCCGAGGCTGCGGTACAGACCGCCCACCACCTTGCCCTGCCGGTAGAGGTTGGTGAGCTTCTCCTCGACCATGCGGTTGAGCCGCATGAATCGATAGAGCTCGAGCAGGTGGGTGCGGGTGAGATCGGCCGCCGGCGGTTTCACCGGCGCAGAACCCTACGCGTCGATCGCGTGGCCGTACACCGCCTCGGCGGCCTGCATCAGCGCTTCCGGCAGCGTCGGGTGCGGGTGGATGGTGCGCGCGATTTCCTCGCTCGTGCTCTCGAGGCGCAGCGCGAGGCACGCCTCGGAGATGAGGTCGGTGGCGTGCGGGCCGACCATGTGCACGCCGAGGACCTCGTCGTACTTGCCCTCCGAGATCACCTTCACGAACCCGCCGTCCTGCCCGATGATCCGCGGCTTTGCGATGTTGCCGAAGTTGAACCGGCCGACCTTCACGTCGAAGCCGCGCTTCTTCGCCTCCGCCTCGGTGAGGCCGACGCCCGCGACCTCCGGCATGCAATACGTCGCCGACGGCACGTGGTCGTAGTTGATGGGCTCGGTGTTCTTGCCCGCCAGCCGTTCGGCCACGCCGATGCCTTCCGCGGACGCGACGTGGGCGAGCTGCGCGTGCGGCCGGCCGCCCACCGTCACCACGTCCCCGATGGCGAAGACGCCGGGCTCGTCCGTCTCCATGCGCTCGTTCACGCGGATGTACCCGCGCTCCAGCTGCACCTTCGTCGTTTCCAGCCCGAGGCCGTCGGTGACCGGCCCGCGGCCCACGGCAACGAGGAGGACCTCGCCGGTGACGGACGTTGCCGTCTCCTTGGCGTCCCGGAACGCGACCTCGACGCCCTGCGCGCCCTTGAGCGCGCCCTCGGTCTTGGCCCCGGTGTGGATGGTGATGTACTTGGCCAGCAGCTTCCCGGCCTCGGCGGAGATCTCCTCGTCCTCCAGGGGCAGGACGCGGGGCGCCATCTCGATCACCGTCACCGCGGACCCGAAGCGCGCGAAGATGGAGGCGAACTCCATTCCCACCGCGCCCGCGCCGATGACGACCAGGCTCTTCGGCACGTGGTCGATCTGCAGGATCTCGTCGGAGGTGATGATCGACTTTCCGTCCGGCGTGAGGCCGGGGATGCTGCGCGGCTTCGATCCCGTGGCGAGGATGACGTTTTTCGTCTTGATGCGGGTCTCGCCGCCCTCGCCCTTCACCACGACGCTGCGCCCGCCCTCGAGTCGGCCCTGCCCCTTGAACAAGGTGATCTTGTTCTTCTTGAAGAGGTAGGTCTCGATCCCCTTGGAGAGGCGATTGACGATGCGGTTCTTGCGGTTCTGGACGGCTGCGAAGTCGAGGCTCAGCCCTTCGACTAGGATCCCGTAGTCCTTGCCGTGCTTCATCTCGTCGTAGAGGTCGGCGGTGTGGAGCAGGGCCTTGGTCGGGATGCAGCCCCGCAGCAGGCACGTGCCTCCGGTGCCGCCCGGATCGCGCTCGACGACCGCCGTCTTCAGGCCCATCTGCGACGCGCGGATGGCGGCGACGTAGCCCCCGGGACCGCTGCCGATGACGGTGAGATCGAACTCCTCGCTGGCCAAATCTGCCTCCTGGATGTGCGTCCGCGGGACCCGAACGCCCAATGCTAACATCGGCGCCAATGGGAACGGCCCTCTGGATCGTGGTGGCCATCGTCGCCGCGTTGCTGGTCAACGGCTTCTTTTCCGGCTCCGAGATCGCCGTCCTCTCGATGCGGCGGAGCCGGATCGACGCCCTGATCGCCGAGGGCCGCAAGTCCGCGAAGCGGCTGAAGGACCTCCAGTCGAACATGGACGGCTTCCTCGCCACGGTCCAGATCGGGGTGACCGTGGGGGGCACGCTCGCCGGAGTCCTCGGCGGGTATCTGGCCAGCCTGCACGTAGAGCCGTGGCTGGCGAAGACGGTGATCGCGGCGTGGATACCCGTCCCGCTCGCCGCCACCCTCATCGTGGGCGGCGCGATCGTGTACGTCGAGCTGATCGTCGGCGAGCTCGTGCCCAAGGCGGTGGCCATCCGCTTCACGGACACCGTCGCCATGCTGGTCGCGGGGCCGCTCTGGTGGCTGGCGCGCTTCGCGCGCGGCGTCGTGGCCGTGCTCACCGCCTCCACGCGCGGCGTGCTCTGGATCTTCCGCCTGCGCGACATCGGCCACCACCTGCTCGTCTCCGAGGAGGAGATCAAGCACATGGTCACCGAGGGCCGTCACCAGGGCGTGCTCGACCAGACCGAGGAGGAGCTGATCCACAGCGTCTTCGAGTTCTCGGAGACGCCGGTGAAGAAGGTGATGGTCCCGCGGCCGAAGATCTTTGCCCTCGACGTCGGCTCCGCGCCGGGCGAGGTGGAGCACCTGATCGTGGAGGGCGGCTACACGCGCATCCCGGTCTACGACGACACGCCGGACAACGTCATCGGCCTCGTCTACATCAAGGACGTGCTGCGCTTGCTCGAGCGGCGGCAGCCCGTCGTGCTGCGGAAGATCCTGCATCCCGTCCACTTCGTGCCGGAGACGAAGAAGGTGGGG
>JANMPI010000520.1:0-6810 GCA_031369785.1 Acidobacteriota bacterium | reverse complement strand
AT
This sequence comes from Acidobacteriota bacterium, assembly GCA_031369785.1. Lineage (GTDB taxonomy): Bacteria > Acidobacteriota > Vicinamibacteria > Fen-336 > Fen-336 > JANMPI01. The sequence goes on along the minus strand of JANMPI010000520.1, from coordinate 6,808 downwards.
CTTCGCGGTGATGAGGAACATCGTCCCCGCCGCGGGCGGACGGTACATCAACGAGATCGACATGGATCGCCGCCGCCGCGTGATCTTCCTCGGCGACAAGCTGAAGAAGGATTTGTTCCACGACGAGGACGCGGTGGGCAAGACGGTGATGATCGAAAATGCGCCCTTCCTGGTCGTCGGCGTGATGGAGGAGAAGGCGCAGGATTCGAGCTACAGCGGGCGTGACAAGGACAAGGCCTTCATCCCCGAGACGACCTATCGCGGCCTGTTCACGGAGCGTTACGTCGACAACTTCATCTTCCAGGCCCGGGATGCGGCCCAGGTGCCCGAGGTGACGAGGCGGGTGTTCGAGATCCTCGGCCACCGCCTGAAGTTCGACCCCACGGACAAGGAAGCGATCGGCATGTGGGACACGACGGAGAGCGAGAAGTTCTTCCGCGTGTTCTTCGGCGTCTTCCGCGCCTTCCTGGCCATCATCGGCTCCTTCACGCTCATCGTCGGCGGCATCGGGGTGTCGAACATCATGTACGTGGTCGTCGAGGAGCGGACGCGCGAGATCGGGGTGAAGCTCGCGGTCGGGGCCCGGCCGAGCTTCATCCTCGTCCAGTTCCTGCTCGAGACCCTGACCCTGACCGCGATCGGCGGCATCCTGGGCTTCCTGATCACCCTCGCCGTGGTCGCGGTGTTCCCCGCCCAGCTCGACGAATACGTCGGCACGCCCGAGGCCTCCGGCGTCGTCATCCTCACCACCGCCGCCTTGCTCGGGGTCATCGGCCTCGCCGCCGGCTACTTCCCGGCCCGCCGCGCCTCGCAGCTCGACCCCGTGGTCGCGCTCAAGCTCGCCTGATGCTCCGCAAGGCCGAGCTTCTTCTCGTGTGGCGCCTCTTCCGCGTGGACGCGGCGCGCAACCGCAAGCGCATCGCGCTCACCGTCATGGCCATCGCCTGGGGAACGCTGTCGATCGTGCTCCTGCTCTCGTTCGGCGAGGGGATGAAGCGCGCGTTCCATCGCACCACGCGCGGGATGGGCGAGAACATCGGCGTGCTCTGGCCCGGCGCCACCACGAAGGCGTATGCCGGGTTGCCGTCCGGGCGCGCCATTTCGTTCACCGACGAGGACGCCGACCTGCTGGCCGCGCGCATCCCCGAGATCGCGTCCATCAGCCGCGAGTACGCGAAGCGGGTGCCGGTGGCCCGCGGGACGAAGATGGTCAACGCGCGCGTGCGCGGGGTCGACCCGTCCTTCGGCGAGATGCGCAACGTCATCGCGCAGGAGGGCGGACGGTTCCTGAACGAGATGGACAGCGCGGAGAAGCGGCGCGTGGTGATCCTGGGCGACGAGCTGGCCAGCGACCTCTTTGCCAAGGAGGATCCGGTGGGGAAGACGGTGCAGATCAACCAGTCCACGTTCCTGGTGATCGGCGTCATGCAGCCGAAGGTCATGATGGGGATGTACAGCGGGCCGGACAAGAACCAGGCCTCGATCCCCGCGCCCACCTTCAAGGCGATGTTCACCGACGGCAAGCTGCAGAACATGGTCTACAAGCCGGTGAGCCCCGAGATGGGCGACCAGGCCAAGTGGCAGATCTACCGCGTGCTGGGCCGCAAGTACCGCTTCGATCCCGACGACGAGCGCGCGCTCGGGGTCTGGGACACCCGCGAGAACCAGCGCATCACCGGCAACATCGCCCTCGGCATCCAGATGTTCCTGGGGATCATCGGCGGCCTCACCCTTTTCGTGGGCGGCATGGGCGTGGCCAACATCATGTACGCGGTGGTGAAGGAGCGGACGCGGGAGATCGGCGTGAAGATGGCGCTCGGCGCCAAGGTTCGGCAGGTGATGTCGCCCTTCGTGCTCGAGGCGCTGGTGATGACCGTCATCGGCGGCGTGCTGGGCACGATCGTGTCCCTCGCGCTGATGGGCGTGATCTCGGTGCTGCCCTTGAAGGGCGAGGCCTTCGACTTCCTGGGCCGACCGACCTTCTCGCCCGCCATCGCCGCCGCGACGTCGCTCATCCTCGGCACGGTGGGCGCCCTGGCCGGCTATTTCCCCGCGCGGCGCGCCGCCAGCGTCAACCCCGCGGAGTCGCTGAGGTACGAATGATGGGTGAGGCGATGATTGCGATGTCGGGGATCCGCAAGGCCTACGCGATGGGGCGGATGACCGTGGAGGCGCTGCGCGGCATCGATCTCGAGATCGGGGGCAACGAGTATGTCGCCGTCGTCGGGCCGTCGGGATCGGGCAAGTCGACGCTGATGAACATCCTAGGCTGCCTCGACACGCCGACCTCGGGCGAGTACCTGTTGTCGGGCGAAGCGGTGGGCGGGCTCGATCGCAACCGGCTGGCCGAGATCCGCAACAAGCGCATCGGCTTCGTCTTCCAGAACTTCAACCTGCTGCCCTACGCGTCCGCCCTCGAGAACGTCGAGCTGCCGCTGCTCTTCGGCGGCGTGCCCACCCGCGAGCGCCACGAGCGCGCGACGGCGATGCTGCATCGCGTCGGGCTCGAGGACCGGATGGAGCACAAGCCGACCGAGCTCTCCGGCGGCCAGATGCAGCGCGTGGCCATCGCGCGCGCGCTCGTCAACGATCCCGCGATCATCCTCGCCGACGAGCCGACGGGGAACCTCGACTCCGCGTCGGGGCAGGCCATCGTCACCCTCTTCCGCGAGCTGCACGCGGCGGGGCAGACGATCGTGCTCATCACCCACGACTCCGGCGTCGCGAAGCTGGCCGAGCGCGTGGTGCGGATGCAGGACGGCGCGATCGTCGAGGACCGGGTGGCCGCGGCGTAGCTATTTCGCCGCCGCCACCAGCGCCGCCGCCGTCGTCGGTCCCTCCGCGTAGGTGTCGGTGTGCGACGCGAGCAGCTCCCGGAACTCGAGCGCGGCCGGAAAGCCGGTCTTCAGCCCCTTCGCCGCCGCCTGGTCGTCCATCTTCCGGTCCTGCTCCGGCGTGGTGATCGGCCAGATCACGAGATAGTCCCAGCGGTCGCCGTCGAGGTGCGCATAGAGCTGCGTTGCCGGGACCGAGGCGGCTCGCGCGACGTCCTCGCGCGCGGCCAGCCATTTGAGGAAGTCCAGATGGCGGCCCGGCGCGACCTGGTAGAGCGAGATCTTGGCGCGCTTCGGCTCCGTCGGGCTCTGCGTCCAACGCGGGGCGGCGAAGACGAACGAGCACAGGACGACGAGCGCGAGCGCGGATCGGCGGTGCATGAGAGCTCCTTTCGAGTGCAACGATACGCCGACCCGGGGCTACAATCCGCCTTCTTCCCTGGAGGTGATCGCATGATCAGAGCCACGCTCTGCATCCTGGCCGTCGCGGCGACCGCGGCCGCCCAGGCCCCCGTGCACAGGCACTACGAGGAGTCGAAGGAGGCGGAGAAACCCGGGCCCACCGGCGAGATGGCGCCGCGCCTGCAGAACCTCGGCGTCCACGTCTTCCCGGTGACGACGAAGTCCCGGAAGGCACAGCTCTTCGTCAACCAGGGGATGAACCTCGCCTACGGGTTCAACCACGCGGAGGCGGGGCGCGCGTTCCGCGAAGCCGCCCGCCTCGATCCCAACTGCGCGATGTGCTACTGGGGCCAGGCCTACGTGCTGGGTCCGAACATCAACGTGCCGATGTCGCCGGACGATGAGGGCAGGGCGTACGACCTCGCGCAGAAGGCGGTGGCGATGCGCGCAAGGGGAACGCCCCGCGAGCGTGCGTACATCGACGCCGTGGCGAAGCGGTACACGGGCCGCAAAGAGGACCGCGACGCCGGCAACCAGGCCTACGCGGACGCGATGGCCGCCCTCGCGCGCAAGTTTCCGGCCGACCTCGACGCGCAAACGACGTACGCGGAATCGCTGATGGACCTCCGCCCCTGGAACTACTGGACGGGCGACGGCCGGCCGTATCCGGGCACGGACCTCATCGTATCCACGCTGGAGGGCGTGCTGGCACGAGCGAAGAACCATCCGGGCGCGAATCATCTCTACATCCACGCGGTGGAGGCGACGAAGAGCCCGGAGCGCGCGGAGGCGGCGGCGGACCGGCTGGGCGCGCTCATGCCCGGCGCCGGGCACATGGTTCACATGCCCTCGCACATCTACCAGCGCGTCGGCCGCTACGCCGATGCCGCGGCCGCCAACGTGGCGGCGGCAAAGGCCGACGAGGACTACATCAGCCAGTGCCGCGCGCAGGGCATCTATCCGATGGCCTACTACCCGCACAACCTCCACTTCCTCTGGTACGCGGCCACGGCGGAAGGCCGGAGCGAGGAAGCGATCGCGGCGGCGCGCAAGACGGCGGCGCAGGTGAAGGACGAGCAGCTCGACGCGCTGCCGCTGCTGGGCGCGTTCCGCGTGGTGCCGCTGTACGCGCTGGCGCGGTTCGGCAAGTGGGACGAAGTCCTCGCCGAGCCGGTACCCGAAGCGAAGTACGTCTATCCGAGCGCCGTTTCGCACTACGCACGCGGCCTCGCGCATCTCGGCAAGGGCGATCTCGACGCGGCGGAGAAAGAGCTGGACGAGGTGCGCCGCCTGGCCGCCGACAAGGCGCTGGACTACACGCTTTTCTCGCCCAACAGCGCGGCGGCCATCTTTGCGCCGGCGCCGGAAGTGCTGGCCGGCGAGATCGCCGCGCGGCGCAAACAGTTCGACATCGCGATCGCCCATCTCGAGCGCGCGGTGCGCCTCGAGGACAGCCTCTTCTACACCGAGCCCGAGGAATGGCACTACCCGTCGCGGCAGGCGCTGGGCGCGGTGTTGCTGGAAGCGGGACGCCCGCGGGAAGCGGAGACCGTCTACTGGGACGATCTGCGGCGGCACTCCGACAACGGGTGGTCGCTCTTCGGGCTCGCCCAGGCGTTGCGCGCGCAGGACAAGAAGGCGGAAGCAGACGCGGTGCAGGCGCGCTTCGACAAGGCGTGGGGCCGCGCCGACGTGAAGCTCAGCGCGTCCCGGTTCTAGCCGTCAGTCGTGCTCCGCGAAGTCCCGGGAGCGCGAGACCGCCTTCTGCCAGCCGCGGTAGAGGCGATCGCGCTCCACGGGCGCCATCTGCGGCTTGAACTCGCGGTCGAGCGCCCAGTTGCCGGTGATGTCGCTGGTGTCCTTCCAGTAGCCGACGGCGAGGCCGGCGAGGTACGCCGCGCCGAGCGCCGTCGTCTCCGCGACGACCGGGCGCCGCACGGGCACCCCGAGCAGATCGGCCTGGAACTGCAGCAGCGGATCGTTGGCGGTGGCGCCTCCGTCGACCTTCAGCGACCCGAGCGTGACGCCGGCGTCCTTCTGCATCGCGTCCAGCAGGTCGCGGCTCTGGTAGGCCATCGAATCCACGGCCGCGCGTGCGATGTGCGCGATCGACGTGTTGCGGGTGAGGCCGATGATGGTGCCCCGCGCGTACGGGTCCCAGTACGGCGCGCCAAGGCCGACGAATGCGGGCACGAGGTACACCCCATCCGAGTCCGGCACCGTGGCCGCCAGCGACTGCACCTCCGCCGACGAACGGATCGCCTTCAGCCCGTCGCGCAGCCACTGCACCACCGCGCCGGCGATGAACACGGATCCCTCGAGGCAGTACGTCACCTCGCCGCCCACCATCCATCCGATGGTGGTCAGCAGTCCGTTCTCCGATGCGCGCGGCTTGCGGCCGGTGTTCAACAACAGGAAGCAGCCGGTGCCGTAGGTGTTCTTGGCGCTCCCCGGCTCGAAGCAGGCCTGGCCGAACGTCGCCGCCTGCTGATCGCCCGCCGCCGCCGCGACCTTGATCGGTCCGCCGAACAAGGCGGGATCGGTCTCGCCGTAGACCTCCGACGATTCACGCACCGAGGGCAGCATCAACCGCGGCACGTCGAGGATGCGCAGCAGGTCGTCGTCCCACTCGAGCTTGTGGATGTCGAACATCAGGGTGCGGCTCGCGTTGCTGGCGTCGGTGACGTGCGCGCGTCCGCCGGTGAGCCGCCAGATGAGAAAGGTGTCCACGGTGCCGAAGAGGATGTCGCCCGCCTCGGCACGGGCGCGCAGGCCGGGGGTGGTGTCGAGCAGGTGCTTGACCTTGGTCCCGGAGAAGTACGCGTCCACCACGAGCCCGGTCTTGCGGCGGATCAGCGCCTCGTGCCCGTCGGCCTTCAGCCGCTCGCAGATGGACGCGCTGACCCGGCTCTGCCAGACGATCGCGTTCGCCAAAGGCTTGCCGGTGTGGCGGTCCCAGAGGATCGTCGTCTCGCGCTGGTTCGTGATCCCGATGGCCGCGATGTCGGACGGCCCCAGCCCCGCGTGTCCGAGGGCCTGCTTCGCTACCTCGAGCTGTGACGACCAGATCGCCTCCGGATCATGCTCGACCTCGCCCGGCCGCGGAAAGATCTGCGGGAACTCCTGCTGCGCGGTGGCGACGACGCGGCCGTCGTGACCAAAGATGATGGCCCGGCTGCTGGTGGTGCCCTGGTCGAGGGCGAGGATGAAACGCCCGCTCATGCGATCTCCTTCTCCACCGACGCCGGAGGATGGTGCCATCCGATGAACAGGTCGTAGAGCCAGCCGCCGAGCGGCCCGCCGATGAGCGGACCCACGATGGGCACCCACCACCAGCCGTGGCCGGCGCGGAATACGTCGCCGCCCCAGCCGCCTACGAACGTGAAGAGCCGCGGGCCGAAGTCGCGCGCGGGGTTGATCGCGTACCCGGCGTTCATTCCGAAGCACATGCCGATGGCGACCACGAGGCCGCCGAAGAGGATCGGGCCCAGCCATCCCGGCGGCGCGACGTTGCGCGGATCGACGATGGCGAAGATGAGCGCGACGAGGATCGCGGTGCCCGCGATCTGGTC
>JANMPI010000553.1:0-7924 GCA_031369785.1 Acidobacteriota bacterium | reverse complement strand
CTCCAGCGCCGCGACGGCTGCGTCCTGCGCCGCGTCCGGCGCTTCGGCGAGACGCAGGTAGGCGAACAGGCGATCGCGGCCGTAGGCGTCGGGCGCGGCCGGACGCTCGCGATCGACGGGGATGATCCCCTTGCCCTGCTTGCCGGTGGATTCCGCGACCAGCTGCTCGAGCCAGGCCCCGAGATCGTGCACGCCCGGGGAGGCGACGATCGTGAGCTTGTCGATCCCCTTCGTGGCCAGCACGCCGAGGACGGTGCCGAGCACGAGGCCGGGATTCTCCGCCGCGGGGACGCCCGGCGCGCAGGCGGCGAGCATCCGCTCCGCCTCGTCGAGCAGGCGGGCGACGTCGAGGCCCATCACCGCGGCGGGAACGAGGCCGAAGTTGGAGAGTGCTGCGTAGCGTCCGCCGATCGTCTTCACGCCGGCGAAGACGTGCCGGAACTCGTCGCGCGCCGCTTCCTTCTCCAGCGCCGAGCCGGGATCGGTGACGGCTATGAACCGGCGCCCCGCTTCCCCGGCACCGACCGCCTGGCGCACCCGATCGAAGAAGAACGCCTTGAAGATGTTCGGCTCCAGCGTCGAGCCCGACTTGCTGGAGACGATGAAGAGCGTCTTTTTGGGATCGATCCGATCCGCGATCGCCTGGACCTGCGCGGGATCGGTGGAATCGAGGACGAGCAGCTCCGGGAAACCAGGGGTCACGCCGAAGGTCTCCTTCAGCACTTCCGGGCACAGGCTCGACCCGCCCATGCCGAGAAGGACGGCGTGCCCGAAGCCTTCCTTCTTCACCTCGTCGCGCAGCGCGGCCAGGGGCCCGAGGTTGCCGGCCTGCGCGGCGACGACGCCGAGCCACCCGATCCAGCTCGCTTCGTCCTTCCCCGTCCACAGCGACGCGTCGCCCTCCCACAGCCGCCGCGTGCCGCCCTCGGCGTCCCACCGCTCGAGGCGCGCGTCGACCTCGCGCTGCAGCGCCTCGGGGAGCTTTACGCTCTGCGCGTTGATGCGCGCGGTGTTGCCTTCGCGCAGGCGCTTTTCGACCGCGGCCAGCAGCTTGGTGAACGGCTCCACGAACTTCTTGAGCCCGTCGGCGAGGAGGTCGCTCGTCACCTTTTCGAGGGAGATGCCGGCGGCGGCGAGCGCCTTCAGGGTCTCGGTAGCGGCGCCGGTATTCTCCTCGAGGCTCGCCCGCGGCCGCCCGTGATCGCGAAACGCGGACAGGGTGTCCGGGGGGACGGTGTTGACGGTGTCGCGCCCGATCAGCTCCTCGATGTAGAGAACATCGCTGTAGTGCGGGTCCTTGGTGCCCGTGCTCGCCCACAGGACGCGCTGCACGTGGGCGCCCTTATTCGCGAGCGCCTCCCAGCGCGCGCCCGAGAAGATGGTCTTGTAGCTCTGGTACGCGATCTTCGCGTTGGCGATCGCCACCTTGCCCCGCAGGCCCGCCAGGCGCGCCTTGTCCGCGCCCTGCGCCGTCTTCAGCTTCTCGTCGATGAGCGCGTCGACCGCGCTGTCGATGCGGCTCACGAAGAAGCTGGCCACGCTGGCCACGCCGGAGACGGCCTCGCCGCGGGCGGCGCGCGCTTCGAGGGCGTCGATGTAGGCGTGCGCCACCTTCTCGTACGCGTCGCGGGCGAACAGCAGCGTGATGTTGACGTTGATGCCCTCGGAAAGGAGCGTGCGGATCGCCGGCAATCCCTCCGGCGTGGCCGGGACCTTGATCATCACGTTGGGACGCGCGACTCGCGCCCACAGCCGCCGCGCCTCCGCCTGCGTGCCCTGCGTGTCCCGTGCGAGGTCGGGCGCGACCTCGAGGCTCACGTAGCCATCCCCGCCGTGCGTGCGGTCGTACACGGGGCGCAGGACGTCCGCGGCGTCCTGGATGTCCTTGACGGCGAGGATCTCGAAGACGTCCTTGGCGCCCTGGCCGGGCTCGATGGAGATCTCGTTGATGGCCGCCGCGTAGTCGTTGCTTCCGCCGATGGCCTTCTCGAAGATCGCGGGGTTCGAGGTCACGCCGCCCAGTCCGTCCTCGTCCACCAGCCGCTTCAGCTCGCCGCCCGTGATGAGGCTGCGCCGGATGTAGTCGAGCCACACCGACTGCCCGTACTCGCGCAGCGCGGCCACCGGGTTGCCCACCGCCGAGGTCTTTTGTCCGTCCATGGCCTTCTCCCTCACCTGTAACGCGTCTCCAGCGCCTTCACCTTCGCGAGCCGCCGCACGTGCCGCTCGTCACCCGAGAATCGCGCGGCCACGAACGCGCGCACGAGCTCGAGCGCCAGGGCCGGACCGATGATTCGCCCGCCCAGCACCAGGACGTTCATGTCGTCGTGCTCGACCCCCTGGTGCGCGGAGTAGCCATCGTGACAGATCGCGGCGCGGATCCCGGGCAGCTTGTTGGCCGCCGCCGATGCCCCGACCCCGCTGCCGCAGAGGAGCACGCCGCGCTCGGCCCTTCCTTCTCGAACGGCGTTCCCCACCGCCTCCGCCGCATCCGGATAGTCGACCGGCGCGGTCGAATGCGTGCCGAGATCGATCACGTCGTGGCCGGCCCGGCTCAAGTCCGCCGCCACCTGCTCCTTGAGCGCGAACCCGGCGTGATCGGCGCCAACCGCGATCCGCATCAGCCGCGCGCCCGTGCGATCTGCTCGCGCGCCGCGGTGACGACGTTCCCCGGCTCGAAGCCGAACTTCTTCTGCAGCTCCACGAGCGGCGCCGAGGCGCCGAAGGTCCGCATCCCGATCTTGGCCCCGGTGAGCCCCACGTAGCGCTCCCACCCCAGCGTGGCCGCCTGCTCCACGGAGACGCGCGCGGTGATCGAGGGCGGGATCACCTCGTCGCGATACTCCCGCGGCTGCTGCTCGAAGAGCTCCCACGACGGCATGCTGACCACGCGGCTCCGCACGCCCTCCGCGATCAGCTGCTCGTGGGCGGCGATGCAGAGCGGGACCTCGCTGCCGGTGGCAAGAAGGAGCACCTCGGGCCGGCCGCCGGGCGCGTCCGCGATCACGTAGGCGCCCTTCGCCAGACCGGCCGCGGGCGCGTACTTCGTGCGATCGAGGGTGGGCAGGGCCTGCCGGGTGAGGACGAGGGCCACCGGCTCGTGCCGCAGCTGGAGGATCACGCGCCACGCCTCCACCACCTCGTTCGCGTCGCACGGGCGCAGGGTGATGAGGCCGGGTATCGCGCGCAGCGCCAGCAGCTGCTCGACCGGCTGGTGGGTGGGCCCGTCCTCGCCCACCCCGATGGAGTCGTGCGTGAAGATGTAGATGACCGGGATCTCCATGATCGCGGCCAGCCGGATCGGCGGCTTGCCGTAATCGCTGAAGATCAGGAACCCGGATCCGAACGGCCGCACCTTGGAGAGCGACAGCCCGTTCAGGATCGCGCCCATGGCGTGCTCGCGGATCCCGAAATGCAGATTGCGCCCGCCCCACGATCCGGCCTCGAAGTCGCCCGCGCCCTCGGTGGTGATGCGCGTCTTCGTCGAAGGCGTGAGGTCGGCGGACCCCCCGATGATCCAGGGGACGTTCGCGGCGGCCACGTTCAGCACCTTCGCGGAGGCGTCGCGGCCGGCGAGCCCCTTCGCGTCGGCGGGAAAGGACGGCAGGCCCTCGTCCCAGGCATCGGGCAGCCGCCGCTGCTGCATGCGATCGAGCGCGTCGGCCTCGGCGGGATACTGCGCGCGGTACTGCGCGAGCCTTTCGTTCCACTCCGCGCGCAGCGTCGCGCCGCGGGCGCCGATCCCGGCCGCGAAGTGCTCGCGCACGCCGTCGGGGACGAGGAACTGCGCGTCCTCGGGCCAGCCGTAGAAGCGCTTGACGAGGCGGATCTCGTCATCGCCCAGCGGCTCGCCGTGCGCGCCGTGGGTGTCCTGCTTGTTCGGAGATCCGTAGCCGATGTGACTGTCCACGATGACGAGCGACGGGCGATCCGTCGTCTTCCTGGCCTTCTCGAACGCGCGGTCGAGCATCGCGAGGTCGTTGGCGTCCGCCACCCGCGTCACGTCCCACCCGTAGCCGACGAAGCGGGTGGCCACGTCGTCGCTGAAGGCGAGGCTGGTCGGGCCCTCGATCGTGATGTGGTTGTTGTCGTAGATCCAGCAGAGGTTGCCGAGCCCGAGGTGGCCGGCCAGCGAAGCCGCCTCCTGCGCGACGCCCTCCATGATGCAGCCGTCGCCGCCGATCGCCCACGCGTCGAAGCCGAACATCTCGAAGCCGGGGCGGTTGAAGTGCGCGCCCATCCACTTCGACGCGATGGCCATCCCGACGCTCGTGGCGTAGCCCTGGCCCAGCGGGCCGGTCGTCGTCTCCACGCCCGAGGTCCAGCGGTACTCCGGATGGCCGGGGCACTTGCTGTCGAGCTGGCGGAACCTCTTGATGTCGTCGAGCGGCACCGCGAGCTCGCCGAGCGTCTCGTACTTGGGGTTCACCGCCTTGACGCCGGCGAGGTGGAGGAGCGAGTAGAGCAGCATCGACGCGTGGCCGGCGGAGAGGACGAAGCGGTCGCGATTCGGCCAGATGGGATCGGCGGGATCGAAGCGGAGGTGCCGCTGCCACAGGGCGTACGCGACGGGCGCCAGCGCCATCGGCGTACCCGGATGGCCCGACTTCGCCTTCTGGACCGCATCCATGGAGAGCGTGCGGATGGTGTTGATCGAGAGCTGATCGAGATCGATGAGGGCCATCCAGTTCCTCGCCGCGTGTAGTACCGTCTTCGCGACCGTGCGTCCAGAGATCCACGTCGACCAGGCCCCGGGGCTCGCCGCGCGCGCGGCGCGCTTGTTCGTAGAAGAATCGGGGCGGGCACTGGCCCGCCGCGGGTTCTGCGCCATCGCGCTGCCGGGAGGATCGGTAGCCGCTATCTTCTTCCCGGAGCTGGCACGCGCGCAATGCGACTGGGCCCGCACCCTCTTTTTCCAGGGCGACGAGCGGGCGCTGCCGCCGCACGATCCGGAGTCGAACTCCCGCGTCGCGCGCGAGCTGTGGTTCGAGCCGGCCGGGGTGCCGCCCGCCAACGTGCATCGGATGGCGGCCGACGATCCCGATCTCGACGCGGCGGCGCGGTCGTACGCGATCACGCTGACGCGCGCGCTGGGAGCGCCGCCGCGGCTCGACATCGTTCTCCTCGGCGTCGGGCCCGATGGCCACGTGTGCTCGCTCTTTCCGGGCCATCCGCTGCTCGGCGAGCGGGCGCGCCTGGTGGCGGCGGTCGAGGATTCGCCGAAGCCGCCGCCGCGGCGCCTCACGCTGACCCTGCCCGTGCTGTGGGGGGCGGATCTGCTCGTGGTCGCCGCCCTGGGCCAGGCCAAGGCCGAAGCACTGCGCGACGCGCTCGAAGATCCCGTCAGTCCGCTCCCGGTCGCGCAGGCGATACGCGGCTCCCGTCGCGCCGTCGTCCTCCTCGATCCGCCGGCGGCACGCCTTCTGTCCGTCTAGGCCGACACCCTCCCCGTGGAGATGACCGTCATGAAGCGCACTCTCCTGCTCCCGCTCCTCGTCGCCGCCGCGTGCTCGGGCGACGCGTCCCCGCCCCCGCGCCTGTTCGCGAGCTGCGGCGACCCGGTGTGCCGCGGATACACCGGCGGCAGCGGACTGCCGCGGTGCACTTCCGACCAACGCCCGGGCGCGAGCTGCGCCCGGGAGGGCCCGCTCTGCGATCCGGGCGACGACTGCAACCGCGTCCTCGTGTGCAGCGTCCTCGACCCGACCGGAGGACAGGGTGGCTGTCCGATCTCGCGCGCTGCGTTCAAGAAGGACATCCACTACCTGGACGACGACGCGCTCCGGCGTGAGCGCGACGCGGTGCTGCGGATTCCTCTCGCGACCTGGCGGTATCGCTGGGAGAGCGCGGACTCCCCCGAGCGCCTCGGGTTCCTGATCGACGACATAGCACCCGCGGCCTGCGTCCAGCCTTCCGGCGACCGCGTCGACCTGTACGGGTACACGAGCATGGCGGTGGCCGCGGTCCAGGCCCAGTCCCGCGAGATCGCGGCGCTGCGCACGGAGGTCGAGGCGCTGCGGGCGGAGATGCGCGCGGCACGCCGCCCGTAGGCGGAGGCGAAGATCGAAGCCGCGCTCCGGTCAGCGCCGGCGCGCCGAGGCTTCGGCCGGACAGGCGGCCCAGAAGCCGCGCCTCTCCGCGCGCGCGCGGCGCTCGAGCGCGTGCAGCTCGTCCGCGTGACGGACGTTGGGGCGGATCGTCATCGTCGTCGCGAAGCCGCCCGCGACGAGCTCGGCGTTCAGGAAGGCGCCGTCCGCCGCGTACACATAGGCGAGACGGCGGCCGAAGCGATCGCGCTCCCCGACGTCCGGGACGAGGCGCAGGCGCGATCCGGCCGGCGTGCGGTCGGCCAGCCAGCGCCGCGCCTCGGGGCCGAAGCACTCGCGGGTCGTGCGTCCCGCGCCCGTCTCGGGCGCGTCGATCCCGATGAGCCGGACGAGCCCGCTGCCCTCGGGCAGCCCGCTGACGAGGATCGTGTCCCCGTCGACCACCGTCTTGACGGTCACGTCGAGCTTGAGGGGGCTCCCGGCGTCGGTGGGAGCGCAGGCCACGAGGACGAGGAGGCTGGCGGCAAGAGCCTCGCGGGCGTAGCCGAATTCACTTCGGCGAAGCCCGAGGAGCGGGGGGTCCCAGGGGGGTGCGGCGCAGCACCCCCTGCTCACTACGAAGTGGGCTTGGGCGCCAGGGGCGGCAGCATTCCGCCCGCCCGCTCACCGCCCGTCGACGTGTCGATCTTCCCCTCGCGCGGCGGAGGCGGCGCCGTCCGCGGGACGCGGATGTCCATCGTCCGCCCTTCGAGGATCTGCTTGATCTGCTCGCCGTCCAACACCTCGTGCTCGAGGAGCGCGTCGGCGATCTTCTCCAGGAACCGCTTGTTGTCGACGAGGGTCTTGTAGGCGCGGTCGTACTGCTCACTGACGATGCGCTTGATCTCGGCGTCGATCTGGAGCGCGGTGTCCTCGCTGTAGTCCTGGTGCCGGTTGAATTCCTTGCCCAGGAAGACCTGCTCTTCCTTCTTGCCGTAGGTGAGCGGACCGAGTGCCGTGCTCATGCCCCACTCGCAGACCATCTTGCGCGCCATCTCCGTGGCCTGCTCGATGTCGTTCTGCGCGCCGGTCGAGATCTCGCCGAACACGACGTCCTCGGCGATGCGCCCGCCCATGCACACCGCGATGCGGCTCTCGATCTGCTCCTTGGTGTAGTTGTGCTTCTCCTCGGTGGGGAGCTGCTGGGTGAGGCCGAGCGCCATCCCGCGCGGGATGATCGTGACCTTGTGCAGCGGATCGGTGTGGGGCAGGAGCGCGGCGATGAGCGCATGCCCGCCCTCGTGGAACGCGGTCAGGCGCTTCTCCTCGTCGGTGATGATCATGCTCTTGCGCTCCGCGCCCATCAAGACCTTGTCCTTGCTGGACTCGAAGTCGGCCATCATCACGAACTTCTGCGCCCGCCGCGCCGCCATCAGGGCGGCCTCGTTCACGAGGTTGGCGAGGTCGGCGCCCGAGAAGCCCGGGGTCGCGCGCGCCAGCGTGCTGATGTCCACGTCCTCGGAGAGCGGGATCTTGCGGGTGTGCACGTTCAGGATGCCCTCGCGGCCGCGGACGTCGGGCCGCGAGACGACGACGCGGCGGTCGAAGCGGCCGGGTCGCAGCAGCGCGGGATCGAGCACGTCGGGACGGTTGGTGGCGGCGATGAGGATGACGCCGTCGTTGGACTCGAAGCCGTCCATCTCCACGAGGAGCTGGTTCAGGGTCTGCTCGCGCTCGTCGTGGCCGCCGCCGAGGCCGGCGCCACGGTGGCGCCCGACGGCGTCGATCTCGTCGACGAAGATGATGCAGGGGGCTTTCTGCTTCGCGGTGTTGAAGAGATCGCGCACGCGCGCGGCACCCACGCCGACGAACATCTCGACGAAGTCCGAGCCGCTGAT
>JANMPI010000545.1:0-24319 GCA_031369785.1 Acidobacteriota bacterium | reverse complement strand
CTCGCTGCGCACCCACGGCGGCGTCGCGTCCTGCAGCTGCATCCGCCCCGGCATGATCGGGTGATCGGCGAATGAGTCGTGCAGCTGGAAGCTGTTCATGTTCGCCGCTTCGCTCGCCTCCTGCGGCGTCATGCCGAACTCGACCACGTTCAGGAAGAACTGCAGCAGGTTCTGGTCCTGGCTGTCCCCGCCCTGCACCGCGAAGGCCAGGTAGGGCTTGCCGTCCTTCAGGGCGAGGCTCGGGGTCAGGGTCGCGCGCGGGCGCTTGCCGGGCGTCACGACGTTGTACGGGCCCTCGGACTCGTCGAGCACGAAGCTCTGCATGCGCTGGCTCATGCCCATCCCGGTGCGTCCCGCGATCACGGCGGGAATCCATCCCCCGCTCGGCGTCACCGACACGACCCAGCCCTGCTCGTCCGCCGCTTCGACGGAGGTCGTCCCCGCGTAGAAGCGCTCGTCGAGGTCGGCCACGTTGGGGCCCGCCGACGCGCGGCCGCCCGGCTCGGGCCGCGGCGTCTTCCAGTTCGCGAGCAGACCGGGGAACGGGTTGGTCCCGCCCTGGAACGGATAGGGGTCGCCGGGCTTGACGTCGGGATCATTGGCATCCCAGCGGATGAGCTTCGCGCGCTCGCGCGCATAGTCCTTGGACAGCAGGCCCACGATCGGCTCCACGGGCGGGAAGTAGGGATCGCCGTAGTAGAAGTCGCGGTCCGCGAAGGCCAGGTTCATCGTCTGCGACAGCGCGTGGATGTAGCGCGCGCTGTTGTAGCCCATCGCCTTCAGGTCCATCGTCTCCAGGATGTTCAGCGCCTGCAGCATCACCGGTCCCTGCACCCACGTGTTCAGCTTGTAGACGTCGATGTCCTTGTAACGGGTCTGGACCGGCTCCTCGATGCGCACCTTCCAGGCCGCGAGGTCTTCGGTGGTGACGAGCGCCCCCTGCTCCCGCGCGCCGCGGACGAATTCCTGGCCGACGTCGCCCTTGTAGAAGCGATCGTAGGCGGCGTAGAGCGCGGCCTTGCGGTCGAGCCCCTTCGCGCGCGCGGCTTTCTCCGCGTCGACGAGCTTGTGCAGCGTCGCCGCGAGATCCGCCTGGCGGAACACGGCCCCCGGCTCGGGCGCGTGCCCGTCGCGGGGCAGCATCACCGTCTTCGAATAGGGCCACTCCGCGATGCGCTTCCGCTCGCGCTCGATGGCGCGGGTGGCCTGGGCCTCGATCGGGTAGCCGTCTTCCGCCATCTGGATGGACGGCGCGAGGACGTCGCCGAGCGACATCGTCCCGTACTCGGCCAGCATCACGATGATGCCGCCCGGCGTCCCCGGGGTCACCGCGGCCAGCGGCCCGTACTCCGGCGGCGCGGCCATGCCCCGGGCTTTGAAGAACTCCGGCGTCGCGCCGGTGGGAGCCACGCCGAGGGCGTTGATCGCGATGACCTTGCCGGTGCGCGGATCGAAGATGAGGGCCTGGGTCTCGCCGCCCCAGCTGAGCGTGTCCCACATCGTCGAGGTGGCGGCGATCATCGCGCAGGCGGCATCGACGGCGTTGCCGCCCTTCGCGAAGATCATCGCCCCCGCGGTCGCGGCCAGGGGCTTGCCGGTGATGGCCATCCAGTGCTTGCCGTGGAGCACCGGCTTGGCGGTGCGCGCGTCCTGCGCAGCCGCGAAAGCCGCGGTGGCAAGGAGGACGACGGCGGTGGCGAAGACGCGCGGGTGCCTGTGCATCGGGCTCAGCGCGCGGCGTCCACCGTCGCCAGCGGCTCGAGCGCGCCCATCGCCCGCGCGCTCACGTTCATCGAGCAGAACTTCGGGCCGCACATCGAGCAGAAGGCCGCCGTCTTGTAGCCTTCGGCGGGCAGCGTCTCGTCGTGCATCGCCCGCGCGGTGTCGGGATCGAGCGACAGGCGGAACTGCTCGTTCCAGTCGAAGGCGAAGCGCGCGCGGCTCAAGGCGTCATCCCGATCCCGCGATCCCTTCCGCTTGCGCGCCACGTCCGCGGCATGCGCGGCGATCTTGTACGCGATCACGCCCTGCTTGACGTCTTCCTTGTCGGGCAGGCCGAGGTGCTCCTTGGGCGTGACGTAGCAGAGCATCGCCGCGCCCGCGTAGCCGGCCATCGTCGCGCCGATCGCGGACGTGATGTGGTCGTAGCCGGGAGCGATGTCGGTGACGAGCGGGCCGAGGACGTAGAACGGCGCCTCGTCGCATTCCTGGATCTGCCGCTCGACGTTCATCGCGATCTGGTCGAAGGGGACGTGGCCCGGCCCCTCCACCATCACCTGCACGTCCTTCTCCCACGCCTTGCGCGTCAGATCGCCGAGCGTCTTCAACTCCGCGAATTGCGCGGCATCCGACGCGTCGGCGAGACAGCCCGGCCGCAAGCCATCGCCCAGAGACAACGTGACGTCGTACTTGCGCGCGATCTCGAGGATTCGATCGTAGTGGACGTACAGCGGGTTCTGCTTCTTGTGATGCACCATCCACTGCGCGAGCAGCGCACCTCCACGCGACACGATGCCGGTGATGCGGTGCTGGGTGAGCGGCAGGTGCTCGTAGAGGACGCCGCAATGGACCGTCATGTAGTCGACGCCCTGCTCGGCCTGGTGCTCGATCATGGCGATGAGCCCGTCCGCGGTCAGGTCCTCGACCCGCGTCACTTCCTGCACCGCCTGATAGATCGGGACGGTGCCGATGGGCACCGGCGACTCGGCCAGGATCGCGGTGCGGATGGCGTCGATGCCCCCGCCGGTCGACAGGTCCATCACGGTGTCGGCGCCGTAGTGGACGGCGAAGTGCAGCTTCTCCAGCTCCTCGTCGACGGCGGAGTGCACCGACGAGTTGCCGATGTTCGCGTTGATCTTGCAGATCGAGTTGATGCCGATCCCCATCGGGTCGAGGCTGGCGTGGCGGACGTTGGCGGGAATGACCATCCGGCCCCGCGCGACCTCGTCGCGGATGAACTCGGGTGCGACGTCTTCCCGCTCCGCGACCCGGCGCATCTCCGGCGTGACCGTGCCCCGCCGGGCATGATGCATCTGGGTGGCGGTGTCCCCCGTGAACGGCGTGCGCTGCTGCGTCATTTGGCGGTCTCCTCGGCGGGGGTCGCTTCCCTCCGCTGGTTCGGCGCCGCAAGACCCCGGGCGCCCCAGATCAGGTTCAAGGAGTCGGCGCCGTCGTGCGCCCTCTCAGCCCCCGCGCGGAGCCCCCCCAGCGAAACGTCGACGTCACCCGATGATACGCTGCCGCCGGCCGCAATGTCGCCCCTCGAAATCGCCACCGCGGCGCACCTTGCGGGAACCGTCGTTCTCGCGCTTTTCTTCGTGCTGCTCGAGCGGCACGACCCGCGTCCCTACCTCCGCGACTGGATGGCGGCGTGGATCGTCCAGGGCATCGCCCTGGCGGCGCTGCTCGTCACCAGCCGGCGCGACGGGCAGATGGGCCTCGCGCTGTACCTGTTTCTCGAGACGGCGCACGGCGTGCTCCTGTGGGTGGCCGCGGTCGGGTACGCACGCGGGACGGTGCGGCGGCGCGCGCGCCTCTACGCGATCGCCGCCACCGCGGCCTGGGCGGCGGCGGGCCCGGTAGCACTCGGGCCGAGCGCGCTCTACGCCGCGCAGTTCACCGTCCTCGCCATCGCGTCGCTCGCGGCCGCGGCCGTGCTCTGGCCGCGCCGCGAGGCGGGCGCGATGGGCGTCCGCCTCACGTCCTGGGTGCTCGTCCTCCTGGGCGCCGTCTACCTGGCCACCGCCGCCGTGGGCGCGTGGGCCACGCGGCCCGACGCCGATCCGCTCGCCTACCTCGAGATCGCGCCCTTCAACGTCCTCCTCCTGCAGACGCTGATGGCGTTCGGCATGGTGCTCACGGTCATGGAGGAGGGGCAGCGCGCCGTCCACTCCGCGAACGAGCAGCTGCGCGAGGCCGAGCGCCGCCTGAAGGTCCTCGCCGAGACCGATCCGCTCACCGGGTGCTTCAATCGCCGCGTCTTCCGCGACCTCGTGGACGACCTGCGCCGCGGCGGCGGCGTCGCCACCGGCGCCGTGGTCATGCTCGACATGGACGGCCTCAAGGCGATCAACGACGGCGAGGGCCACGCCGCGGGAGACTCCGCGATCCGCGCCATGGCGGACGCGATCCGGGACCGCACCCGCAACACCGATCTCGCGGTGCGCTGGGGCGGCGACGAATTCCTGATCGTCCTGCCCGGCCTTTCGGCGGCGGAAGGAAGCACGCGGCGCGATCAGATCACCGACGCGTTGGCCGCGGACGGCCTGTGCGCGAGCACGGGCATCGCACCATACGGCGGCGCGGTGGACATCATGGCGGCGGTGGAAGCGGCGGACGCGGCGATGTACGCGGTCAAGGTCGCGCGTCACCCGAAAGGAGCGCGCCGGGCTAAGTGATCGTGAGCATCCGGTCGAGGGCGAGCTTCGCGTCGCGTGCGATCGCCTCCGGCACCGAGACGACGTTCACCAGCCGCCCTTCCACGAGGTACTCGAGCGTCCACAGGACGTGCGGCGGGTCGATGCGGAACATCGTGCTGCAGACGCAGAAGCAGTCGTCGAGGCTCACCACCTCGCGCTCCGGGGCGACCTCGCGGGCCAGGCGATTCACCATGTTGAGCTCGGTGCCGATCGCCCACTTCGTTCCCGCCGGGCTCTCGCGGACGGCCTTCAGGATCCCTTCCGTGGAACCGATCACGTCCGCCTTCTGCGCGACCTCGAACCGGCATTCCGGGTGGACCATCACCTTCACCCCGGGGATCTGCGCGCGCCGCGCGTCGACCATCTCGGGGGTGAAGCGGTTGTGCACGGAGCAATGCCCTTTCCAGAGGATGACCCGCGAGCGGCGCATGACGTCGTCGGCCAGGCCGCCGCGGTCCTCGTAGGGATCGAAGACGGGCATCTGGTCGAGCGGAATGCCCATGCGGAACCCCGTGTTGCGGCCGAGGTTCTGGTCCGGGAAGAAGAGCACGCGCGGCTTCTGGGCGAAGGACCATTCGAGAACGGCGCGCGCGTTCGACGACGTGCACACCGCGCCGCCGTGGCGCCCGACGAACGCCTTCAAGGCCGCGGTCGAGTTCATGTAGGTGACGGGCAGGATGTCCTCGCCCAGCACGGAGGTCACGTCCTCCCAGGCCCGCTCCACCTGGTCGATGTCCGCCATGTCCGCCATCGTGCAGCCGGCGTTCATGTCGGGGAGGATGACCCTCTGGTGGGGCGCGGACAGGATGTCCGCCGACTCGGCCATGAAGTGGACGCCGCAGAAGAGGATGTAGTCGGCCTCGGGACGGGTGGCCGCGAGCTGCGCGAGCTTGAAGGAATCGCCGGTGAAGTCGGCGTGGCGGATGACCTCGTCCCGCTGGTAGTGATGGCCGAGGATGACCAGCCGGCGGCCGAGCGCCCGCCGCGCGGCGGTGATCCGCGCCTGGATCTCCTCCGGCGACGCGCTCGTGATCGGCGGCGGCAGCGCGGCCTGGGCCATTCCTCACTATAATCCGAGGTCGGTGGCGTGACTCATGGCGATGCGGCTCTTTGAGATCCCGGAAGGACTGACCGTGCGACCCGACGGAACGTGGAGGGTCGGCGAGCTCCACGTCCTCCACCCGCCGACGCTGCGCTACCTGAAGTCCCACCTCGTCTTCGAAGAGGGCGGGGCCTTTGTCGTGGACGGCGCCCAGCGCATGCCGGTGGCGCTGGAAGGGCCGCCTTTCGAGGTCCTCCGCCTCGTCGTCGACGGCGCACAGGGGACGGCGCGGGCGGTGCTCGACGACGGCACCGAGGAAGCCATCCGGGAGGACTCGCTGGGCATGGATCCGCTGACCGGACGCTTCCAGTGCGTCGTGCGCGGCGGCGGCGCGCACGCCGTGCTGTCGCGTGGAGCGCACCAGACCCTCCTCGCCCACGTCGGGCAGGAAGGCGGCCGCTTCTTCCTGCAGGCGGGCGACCGGCGCCTACCGCTGCGCGCGTAGCGGTCCGAGGAGCCCCGTGTTCATAGGCGCCCACGTCCCCGTCACCGGCGGGATTTTCAACGCCCCGAAAAACGGCGTCGCGGTGGGCGCGGAAGCGATCCAGATCTTCACCCGTAACCAGATGCAGTGGCGGTGCCGCCCGCTCGAGGACGCCGAATGTGGAAGCTTCCGGGAGGAACTCGCGAAGAGCGGCGTGAAGGTGGCGCTCTCCCACGGCTCGTATCTCGTGAACCTCGCGAGCCCGGTCGAGGACTTCCTCGCGAAGAGCCGCGAGTGCTTCCTCCTGGAGATGGCGCGCTGCCATGCCCTCGGCATCCCGTACCTGGTCTTTCATCCCGGCGCGCACATGGGGCGCGGCGAAGGCGTCGGGCTCGCCGCCCTCGCGGAGAGCCTCGACTGGCTGCTCGAGCGGACGGAAGGGCTGGACGTGATGCCGCTCCTCGAAGTCACCGCCGGCCAGGGGTCGTCGCTGGGCCACCGTTTCGAGCACCTGGCCGAGATCCTCGAGCGCGTGCGCGCGCCGCAGCGGCTCGGCGTCTGCCTCGACACGTGTCACATGTACGTCGCCGGCTACGACCTCGGGACGCCGGAGGGCTACGAGCGGACGATGAAGGCGTTCCACCGCATCGTCGGCCTGCCCAAGCTGAAGGCGGTGCACCTGAACGATTCGAAGAAGGGGCTCGGCTCGCGGGTCGACCGCCACGCGCGCGCCGGCGAGGGCGTGCTCGGCCTCGAATCCTTCCGCCGCATCGTGAACGACCGCCGGTTCCGCGGCATTCCGCTCGTCGTCGAGACGCCGGGCCCGCTCGCGGAATGGAAGAAGGAGCTGGGCCGCATTCGCGGGCTGATCGCGCCCCCGCCGGCCCGAAAGCGCGCCCCGCGGTGATGACGCCGTCCGCGCGTGCCCTCCGCGCCCGCGCCCTCGCCCTCTCCGCCGGGTTCGATCTCGCGGGAGTGGCCGACGCAAAAGCGCCGCCAGAGCTCGCGTTCTTCGCGGAATGGATCGGGCGCGGCTACGCGGGAGAGATGGCGTACCTCAGCGGGCAGCGCGAGAAGCGGTCCGACCTGCGCACGGCCTTCCCGTGGGCGCGCAGCGTGGTGAGCGTGGCGCTGCAATACGACACGCCCGCGCCGTACTCGACGGAAGCCGACGCCGCCCGCGGATGGATCGCGCGCTATGCGTGGGGCGACGACTACCACGACGTCATGAAGGCGATGCTGTTGCGACTGGCCGAAGCGTTGGCCGCCGAGCTCGGCCCGATGCAGTCGCGCGTGTACGCCGACACGGGGCCGATCGTGGAGCGCGCCTACGCGGCCGCGGCGGGCATTGGCGCCTGGGGGAAGAACACGTGCCTTCTCCACCCCGAGCACGGGTCGTGGTTCTTCCTCGGCGAGGTGGTGACCGACCTCGAGATGGAGCCGGATGCGCCGCGCCCCGACATGTGCGGCACCTGCACCGCCTGCCTCGACGCGTGCCCGACCGGCGCGCTCGTTGCCCCCTACGTTCTCGACGCGACGCGCTGCATCAGCTACCTGACCATCGAGGTCAAGGGCGCGATCCCCGAGGAGCGCCGCGAGGGAGTGGGCCGGCACATCTTCGGGTGCGACATCTGCCAGGACGTGTGCCCGTGGAATCGCCGGCGGCGGCACGCGGGCGGCGCGGCCTTTGCTCCGCGCGATGGGCTGACCGCGCCCGAGCTCGCGGCCTTCGCCGGGGACACGCTCGACGAGGACGCGTTCCGCGCGCGCTTCCGCGGCAGCCCGATCAAGCGCGCGAAGCGGCGCGGGATGCTGCGGAACGTGGCGATAGCGCTCGGCAACTCCGGTGACGCGGCGCACCGCCCGATCCTCGAGCGCCTCGCCGCCGACCTCGACCCGATCGTGCGCGAGCACGCGGCGTGGGCCATCCGCCGCCTGCCCTGAACGACGAAACGGCCGGGGCGCGTGGCCCCGGCCGTCATGAATGTGCGATGAATCCCGAACGCGGTCAGTCGAGGCGGACGGTGCTCCTCGTGCGGACCGTCCAGCGCGACCCCGCCGGCATCTCGATCGGCATGCCCTTCGTCACGAGCACGGCGCCCGTACCGGTGGCGGCGCCGATCACGGCGCCCTTCTTCGCGCCCTTGTTCATGATCTTCCCGATCACGGCGCCGGCGGCGGTGCTGCCCGCGATGACCGCCGCGTCACGCCGGGTATCGTCGGGGCCCTCCACGGTGATGGACGTCGCCTGGAGCGCGTGCTCGCGGCCGCGGACGACGATGCGGTCGAAGTCCACCCCGAGCTGCGACCGTCCGCGAATGCGCCCGCCGTCGTCCGCGCGGACCACGCGTCCGCGAAGGACCGTCCCGCCGGGCAGGACCACGCGGCCGTCCTGGGCCGTCGCGCGCTCGACGCGGGCGACCACGCGGTCGCCCTCGTGGCTCGTCTCCGAAGACAGGCCGGTCTCGAGGACGACGCGCATCTCGGTGCCGCCGGGGATGACGAGCGTCTCGCGGCTCGGGCCGGGATCGCCGGTACCGGCCGTCTCGATGCGCTCGACGGGCTCCACGGCGCCGACGCGCTCGACGGGCTCGCGGGAGACGGCCCCGCCGCGAACGGGCGACGACGCGGTGGAACGCGAGACGGTACGCGCCGACGCGCTGCGCGAGGACCGAGTCGTTCCGCGGGAAGCCCTCGGTGTCGTGGCGCGCTCGGGCGCCGAGGCGGCGCCGGAGACGCGGTCGTCGTAGGCCGGAGCCGGGGGCGCGGCCGCACCTTCGGGGGTGAGGTTCAGCGCCGCGGGATCGGCCGGGGCGCCCGTGGAAGCCGGCGCCTGCTGCTCGAGCGCGGCGATGCGCTTTTCCAGCGCCTGTGCATCGGCGTCTTTCTTCTCCGGGCCCCGCTGGCAGCCGGCAAGCGCGGTCCCGATCATGACGACGAGTGCGGCCGTGCTTCGATTCATTGGCAAAACCCCCATAGCGATACTCCCCACCATCATTGCAACGGCTGTGCCGCGGGCAGGAGGCGGAGTAGTGGTAACTGAATCAACGACTTAAGGACTGCGGTCCGGTCGCCTGCCCGGTGGAGGTGTCCTCCCGACGGGACGCTGCCTCCGCGATGAGTCGGTTATTGGCCCCGACCACCTGATATTCGCGGTAGAGCGCGAAGAGGCAAACGATCAGGGTGAGCCAGGACATCGAGGCGTGGACGACCTGGGGAACGGCGCGCGTATGGGCGGCGGCGCCGAGGATGAAGTTCGCGATCACGAGCAGGAGAGCCGACGTCATGGCCGGGAAGACCTGGGACTTCATTGCGATCGTGCGCCGGCGGAAGGAATCGCCCCACCCCGCCGCCTTCTCCATGTCCTTCAGCTCCACGCCGGTGGCGATCAGGAAGAACATGATGAACGAATGGGCCATCACGAGAAGGAACGTGCTGCCCAGCGCGAGGATGAAGTGCTGGCGCAGCAGGTGGTGCTCCGGGATGACGTACCCGAGCAGCAGCGACGCCGCGAACACGGCGGTGCCCACGAGGGCCAGGGTCAGGAGCGCGATCCCCAAAAACTAAGGCCTCACCGAGGCCTGGCGGATCATTCACCCGGGGCGGCGCGGCGGCGCGGTGTCCGTGGGTGAAAAGAGGGGCACGGTGTTGCCGAGGGCAACCGCCAGGCCGTCGAGATCGATGCGTGAGAAGCCCTCCGCCGCCCGGAGGATCAATCCGTCGCGGCCGACGAGCATCAGCGTCGGCGCGGCGCGCAGCTTGAGCTCGGACGACAAGGGGTAGGGATCGGCTTCGAGCAGCACCGGCATGGTGAGGCCGAGATCGGCCATCAACGCGCGCGCCGCCGCCGCGTCGTCCTGAAGGACGGCGACGACGGAAGCGCCCGCCGGGCGGTCCTTGTGGATCCGGTCGAGGAACGGAAGCGTGAGGCGCGTCGTCGCGCAGTCGCGGTGCCCGATCACGATGAGGGCCGGGCCCTCGCTCCACGTCATGCTGAGCGGGCGCTGTACGCCCTCCAGATCCGGAAGTGAATGGGTGGGAAACGGATTCGGGGCCGCCCAGCGGAAGGCCATCGCGTCAGGCGTCCACGAAGTCGACGCGCACGCGGGTCGGGATGATGCCGGCGTCGTGGCCGCGATCGAGCAGCTCCTGCACCGCACGCCGCCCGCGCGTCCCGCAGTCGACCGTCATCTCGTTCACCCACATGCCCACGAACCGATCGGCGACCCTGGGATCCATCCCGCGCGCGAAGCTCATCGCGTAAGCGAGGGCCTCCTTGCGATGCGCCAGCGAGTACTCGACAGTCGCGCGCACGAGCGCCGTCAGCCGCGCCATGAGCGCGGGCCCCAGATCGCGCCGCACCGCGTTGCCGCCGAGGGGCAGGGGAAGGCCGGTCTCGTCCTTCCACCACGCCCCGAGGTCGAGGATGCGGTGCAGCCCCTGTCCGCGGTACGTGAGCTGCCCCTCGTGGATGATCAGGCCGACGTCGGCCCGTCCCGCCACGACCTCGTCGAGGATCGCGTCGAAGGGACGAACGATCGTCTTCGACTCCGGCAAAAAGAGCTTGAGCGCGAGATAGGCGGTGGTGAGGGTGCCCGGCACGGCCACGGTGAGGCCGCCGAGGTGCTTCGGGTCCAGCGGCTCGCGGCCGACGAGGAGCGGGCCGTAGCCGTCGCCGATGCTGCCGCCGCAGGACATGAGCGCGTACCGCTCGGCCACGTGCGGATAGGCGTGGATCGAGATCGCGGTGATCTCGTGCCGCCCCTCGCGGGCCTCGCGGTTCAGGGTCTCGATGTCCTTCAGCACGTGGACGATCTCGAGGCCGTCGGCGGGGACATGGCCGGAGGCCAGCCCGTAGAACATGAAGGCGTCGTCGCTGTCCGGGCTGTGGGCGAGGGAGAGCGTCGCGCTCAAGACGAAGCGCTCGCCATCGCCTCGGATCCGGCCAGCTCCCGCAGGCGGCGCTCGAGGTCGGGCGCCCACTCCCGGAGCGGCCGTGTGGCATCCGCGGTGACGCGCTTTTCCCGCGCGCCCATTGCGTCGAGGGCGTCCACCACGCGGCGCGACGGCTGCGGCCCGGAGGTGTGGATGACGACGCGATCGGCGCCGGCCACGAGGGATGCGGACGTCGGCTTCCAGCGCTCGGGCGGAATCGAGCGATGGGCGACGAAGACGCGAAGGTCCGGCTGCGCGAGGCGCTGTTCGACCACCGTCGAGCCTTCGAGGACAGCGACCGGCGTGCCCCGCAGCATCCGCGTCACCGCGGCCCAGGCCAGCGGCGCGGCGGCGGCGCGGGCGATCGCCCACACGACTTCCGCGGCGCCGGCGGCGGCCAGGCGTGCGGTGTCGGTTCCGGGCTGGGCGAGGATGGACGGATCGCGCACGATGCGGAACGGCTCCGCGATGTCGCAGACGACGCACGCCGAGCCACGGGGGCAGCGCTCGAAGACGTCCTCGGTGGTCGTGAACTTGACCGCCGCCAAAGCACCCGCCGGCAGCGCCCGCAGCAGCGATTCGGCGACCGCGGTCTTGCCCGCGCGGCTCGTGGCCCCGGATACCGACACGATGCGCATCCGGCCATCTTAATTCAAAGGCGGCGCGCGCCCCGGCGCCCGCGCGCGCGGATTTCGCGTTACACTCCGGCCGTGCCCAGCCCTCTTCGGGGCGCTCTGGCCGTCGGCCTCGCCTGCGTGACCTTCGCGTGTGCCTCGGCCGGCCGCCCCGCGCCATCCCGAAACGTCGATCTCGGCGCCGCGCGGGCCGCGGTCGATGACGCGCGCAAAGCCGGTGCGCCGGAGAACGCGCCCGACGCCTTCAAGCGCGCGCAGGACGAGCTTCGCGGCGCGGAAGCCCTCGTCGCGCAGAAGACGCAGGCGGCGGAAGCCCGGCGCCACGCCGACCTCGCCACCGCCGAAGGGCGATCCGCGGCGGCGATCTCCCGCCTGGTCGCGGAGATGAAGCGCTCCAGCGTCACTGCCGCCGCGGCCGCCGCCGACAAGAGCCTCGCCGCCCGGCTGCGCAAGGCGGAAGAGGACCAGCGCCGACTGGAGGACCGCATCGAGCTCCTGCAGCGCGACCTCGACGTCACCGAAACCGAGCTCATCCGGTCCAAGGCTCGCCTGAAGGGGAACGAGACCAAGGCCGAAGCGTCCGCCGCCGTCGCCGAGGCGCAGATCCTCGCCGGCCGGCTGGCCCAGGACAAGAGCCGCGCGTCGACGCTCGCGCGCTGCCGCGAATCGCTGGCCAAGGCCGAGGAACAGCTCGGCGCGGGCAACTACGGCGCGGCGATCTTCTTCGCGCTCAAGGCCCAGGACACGGCCACCCGCTCGACGCAGGAAACCCCGCGCTGACCGCCGCGGCGCGCCGCACGGCCTGATCCTTGGTGGCCGGGCTCGCCCGGGCCGCCGCCCTCTTCCTGGTCCTCACCGTCGTCCTCACCTGGCCCATGGCGCGCCGCCTGCGCGTCGTGGACGCCGGCGACTCGGCCTTTTTCGCCTGGGAAATCGGGTGGGAGATCCACGTGCTCACCGCACCCGCGCGCCTCCCCCACGCCAACATCTTCCATCCCCTCCGCTACACGCTCGGGATGGACGAGCCCGTCCTCGGCACGACGATGCTCGTAGCGCCGCTCGCCCTCCTCACCTCCGACGCCGTGCTCCTGTTCAACGTCGCGCGGCTGCTGACCTTCGTTCTCTCCGGGGTCACCGCGTATGCGTGCGCGCGCGGTCTCGGCGCGAGCGAGGGCCCCGCCCTCATCGCCGGGGGCGCATTCGCCTTCTCGCCCATCCGCACCGATCAGCTCGCGCACCTGAGCACGCTCGGCACGCAGTGGCTGCCGCTCGTCGTCCTGTTCGCCGTCCGCTTCTTCCGTGACGGGCGCGCCCGGGATGCGCTGCTCGCCGCGGCGTCGTTCGTCCTCGCCGGGCTCGCCTGCGGCTACCACGCCGTCATCGGCGTGCTCGTGCTGCCCCTCGCCTTTCTCCCCCTCGTCTGGGGGCGATGGGGCCGCATGCCCATCGCCGCCGCCGCGGCCCTCGTCGCCGCACTCGGCCTGCTCCCCATCGAACTCCTCCACAAGGCCGCGCTCGATCCGCTCGGCTACGTGCGCGGTGCGCTCGAGACCGCGCATTTCTCGGCGCCCGTGGAAGCCTTCTTCGCCACCAGCGCGCGCAACCTCATCTGGGGCGGCGCGACGGCGGCATTCCGCACGACGCACGCGAACAACCTCTTCCCCGGCCTCGTGCTTCCGATCCTGGCCATGACGGGGGCGATCACCCTGTGGCGCCACCGCCGGCGCCCGACGCGGGAGGCCGTGGCTCTCGGGGTGATGGCGGTGGCCGCCATCGCGATAGCGCTCGGCCCCGAGATCACCGCGTTCGGATCCGTGCTGGCGCCCGGTCCATTCGCGCTCGCCCGCGAGATCCCGCTCTTCCGGATGATCCGCGTACCGAGCCGTTCGGGTGTCTTCCTCGCCCTCGCGCTCGCCCTCCTCGCCGCAAGGGCCCTCGAGCGCTGGCGCGCGCGGCCGGCCTGGATCGCCGCGCTCGGGGTGGCCGCGATGCTGGAGACGGTCATTGCCCCCGTCCCGATGCCGGCCTGGGCGCAGGCGGTGGATTCGTCGAAGCCGCCGCCCGCCGTGTACGCGTGGCTCGCGGCGCACCCGGGCGAGCCGGCGGTCGTCGAGCTCCCGATGCTGGACATCCGCGGCGTCGTGGAGCGCCCCGCGTTCCACGAGAGCATCTACATGGTGCGCTCGACGCTCCACTGGAAGCCGTTGCTGAACGGGTACGCGGGGATCGAGCCCGCACCGTACGTGGAGCTGCGCGAGATCGCGCTGCGGTTTCCGTCCGCGGAATCCATCGACGCCTTCCGCACCCGCGGCGCGCGGTATGTGATCGTCCACCGCGCGGGCTTTGGCCCCAACAAGTGGGCGCGTATCGAGCGGGACCTTCCCCCCTGGACGGAGGGCGCCCGGCCGCGGCTGCGGAAGGTCGCGGACCTGGACGGAGACCTCGTGCTCGAGATCGCCGACTGAAGGATCGCGCGGCCGCGGGCCGGGCGGCCGGGCTCGGGGCGTTGCTGGCGCTGTGCGCCGCGCTCTACGCATGGCCGCTCGATTGGGGTCTCCCCAGTGAGTACGGCTGGGCGCCCGATGAGCTGACCCCGGCCGCCGTGCTCGAAGGGCTCGGACAGCGCTTCTCCAACGGCTGGCACTCGAAGTACCCGCCGTTCCACCACGCGATCCTCGCCGCCGCGTACTCGCCATGGCTCGCGGGCGCGCCGGATCCGCACCGGACGCTCGTGCTCTTCCGCGCGGGGCGCGTCGTGAGCCTCCTGATGGCGCTCGGGATGGTGACGCTCGTCTACCGCGCCGGCCGCGAGCTGTTCGGCCATGCGCCGGCCCTTCTTGCCGCGGCGGTCGCGGGCCTCTCCGCGCCGTTCGCCTACTACGCGAAGACGGCGAACCTCGACGCGCCGTACCTCTTCTGGTTCGCGGCCGCGCTGCTCGCGCTGCTGCGCGTCCTGAAGGAGCACCGGCTCCGCCACTACGTAGCCCTCGCCGCGTGCGCGGCGGCCGCCATGGCCACCAAGGACCAGGCGTACGGCCTGTTCGTCCTGACCGTTCCCCTCGTTATGGCCGCGCTCCATCGCCACCGCCGCGAATCGGGCCGTCCCGGATCGATCCTCGCGACGCTCACGGATCGTCGTCTCGTGGCCGCCGCGCTCGTCGCCGTCACCGCCGTAGCCGTCCTCGACAACATCGTGGTGAATCCGCGCGGGTTCGCCGCGCACCTCGCGCTCATCACCGGGCCGGCCAGCCGCGACTTCCGCATGTTCGAGCGATCGCCGGCCGGCCTCCTGGCCCTCCTCGCGGCGACGGTGCGCGCGATCTCCTTCTCCATGGGCGTGCCGGCCGCGATCGCCGCCGCCGCCGGCCTCGCCTTCGCCGCCGCACGCGCGCGCGAGCGCCGTCTGCTCCTGGCCACGCTCGTGCCGGCGATCTCCTACTGCGTGACGTTCATCGCCGTCGTCTTCTACGTGTACGACCGGTTCGTCCTTCCCATCGTCATCGTGCTCGCGCTGTTCGCGGGCCACGCGCTCGCGGTGGCCCTGGAGCGGACGCGGCGACGGTGGCTGCCCCTCGCGGTGGCGGCCGCAATCGCCAGCTTCTCCGGCGCGCGGGCCCTCGCCGTCGACCTCCTGATGGCGCGGGACGCGCGTTATGCGGCGGAGGACTGGTTGCGGCAGCACGCCGAGCCGCCGAAGCTCGTCGCCGCCGTCGGTCCGCTCGAGTACCTGCCGCGCCTCGACGGCCTTTCGTGGCGGCGGATGGGCCCGTCCCGCGAGCGCCTCGGCCATGTCGCGCCGGACGTCGTCGTGATCAACGGGGACTTTGCGCGGCGGGCGGAGGCCGGGGGCAGCGATGCCGACTTCTACGCGGCGCTCGCGGGCGGCCATGCGGGGTACCGCCGCGCCCTCGATCAGCCCCCCAGCGCGACCCTGCCAGTCCTCGACACGGAAACCTTCCGCGGCGACCATCCGCCCGTCCGGTCCAACCTCGACAAGGTGGGGCCACGCATCGTCGTGTACGTGCGCGACGCCGCCGCGCGCTGATCAGGGGCCCCCGAGGGTGCGTGCTATGCTCGCCGGGGATCACTGGTGCACCGCAACTCCGCTGCTCGCCGATGCCCGAAGACGGCGGGCGCCATTGGAGCCGCGCTGGCGCTGACCGCGGCCGCCGCGCAGGCGCAGACGCCGGCGCCGTCTCCTCTCCCGAACGATCGCCTCTCCCCCGAGGTCGAAGCCGTCCTCCGCGCCCGCTCCAGCCTCGACGTCGGCTCCGGCGCGCGAGCCTACGGCATGGGCGGCGCCTTCCTCGCGCGCGCCGACGACGCCACGGCGGCGTCCTGGAATCCGGCGGGCCTCAGCTACCTGAGGCGGCCCGAGCTCTCGCTCGTCGGCGCGCGCAACAGCTTCGCGTCCGAAGAGGTGCGCCCGGCGAGCGCGTTCGTGGAGACGGAAAAAGGCGTCGGCCGCGTGGCCGACTTCGTCGCCGCGACGTACCCGGTCAACATCGGCTCCGTCTCGGGCGCCGCGCAGGTGAGCTACCAGCGCGTGATCAACTTCACGACCGACCGGCTGGCCGAGAACCCCGACATCATCCGCACCGGCGGAGCCAGCGGCGGGTTCGACGTGATCGCGTTCGGCACCGGCTTCCGGGCCTTCGACACGCTGCGCGTCGGAGGCACGATCAACCGCTGGACGAACGGCTACACGCAGACGTTCATCCGCGAGCCGCGGGTGGGACGCACGCGGGGCCGCGTCGACCAGGTGTCGAACTACACGCTCTCGGGATGGAACGCGAACCTGGGCGTGATCTGGGAGCCGCTGCCCTCGTTGAACCTCGGCCTCGTGGGCAAGACGCCGTTCACCGCCGACGTGCGGCTCCGCCGCGAGCGCACCGACCTGCACCCGAGCGGCACCGCGTTCACTCGGAACAGTGCGTCCAGCGACGACGTCCGCCTCGACCTCCCAGGCGCGATGGGCGTCGGCGCGTCCTGGCGCCCTCTCGGGCAGTTGACGCTCTCCGCGGATTACACGCGGACCTTCTGGTCGCACGCGCGGATCCGCAACTTCTTCACCCTGGCGCCCACGGAGGATGGAGAAGACCCGCCGAGCCCGCAGGAGAGCGGCGACTTCTACGCGAGCCTTCCCTATCCCACCTTCACGACGACGGCCAACGACTCCGACCAGATCCGGGCCGGGGTCGAGTACGTGCTCATCGGCGACCGCGTCCGCTGGCCCATCCGCGCCGGCTACTTCAGCGACCGCCAGACGTATCGCGACGCGACGGGCAGCTCCCCGCGCTTCAACGGCGCGACGGTCGGACTCGGGGTGGGAGTGGGCCCGCTTCTTCTCGACGTCGCCTTCGTCTACGAGTCAGGCGACTACGTGGACTCGTCGCAGTTCCAGCAGTCGCTCACCTCGCGGCGCGTGCTGGTCTCGCTGATCTACCGCGATCTCGTGCACCGCTAGGGGCCGGCGGGTTCAGCCCGCGGTCTCGGTGGCGCTGCGCACGCCGGCCACGGTCACGCGATCCCGGCCGTCGGCCTTGGCCGCGTAGAGGGCGGCATCGGCGGCATCGACGAGCGCGCGCGCGGCCACGCCATCCTCGGGGAAGGACGCCACCCCGACGGAGACGGTGAGACGGTCGCCGGCCGCCAATAGCCCCGTACGCTGGGCGTTGTCGCGCACGGCGATGCGGAGCTTCTCCGCCACTTCCGCGGCCTGCGCCTTGGCGCAGGAGCTCATGAGCACCGCCAGCTCCTCGCCGCCGTACCGGAAGGCCATGTCGGTCGGCCGGATCCCCTTCATCACCTGCGTGGCGACGCGGCGCAGCGCGGCATCGCCTTCCTGGTGGCCCCAGCGGTCGTTGAAGGCCTTGAAGTGGTCGATGTCGATGAGGAGGAGGCTCAGGGGACGGCCCTGCTGCTCGCACTTCCGGAGGTCCCTCTCCAGCGAGTCCTGGAAGTGGCGGTGGTTGAAGAGACTGGTGAGGCCGTCGGTAATGGCGAGGGTCTCCAGCGCGCGGTTGGCCGCCTTCAGCCCCTCGTTGGTGCGCGCGAGC
The DNA here is from genome assembly GCA_031369785.1 of Acidobacteriota bacterium. GTDB lineage: Bacteria > Acidobacteriota > Vicinamibacteria > Fen-336 > Fen-336 > JANMPI01. The sequence continues at coordinate 6,746 of JANMPI010000545.1, read as the reverse complement.
TCGTCGTGCGCGGCCTCGAGGCGCTCGCGCCCCTCGCGGATCTTGTGGGCCATGTCGTTGAAGGCCAGCGTGAGGTCGGCGATCTCGTCGCGGCCGGACACGGGAAGGTAGACGTCGAGGTCGCCCGCCGCCACGCGCTTCGCGCCCTGGGAGAGGAGGGAGACGGGACGAAGGATGCCGCGGCTCGCAAGATAGCTGATGGCGAAGATGAGGAGGATGGCGCCGAGCCCGGAAAAGAGGATCTTCTCCTGCGACCGCCGGAGGGCGCCGTAGGCCACCGACGATTCCACCGTCGCCGCCAGATATCCCGCCACGGGCGGATCGATCGGCCGCAGGGCGATCACGGTGCTGACTCCGTTCATCCTCCGCTCGACGACGTGGGACTGCTTCGTGACCGCGGCGATCCCGCCCGGGAACGGGCCGCCGGGGGTCTCCGGGATCTTTCCCGCGCGCGCGATCACGCCACCCTGGCTGTCGAGGAGCCACGCCGCCGGCGTCTCCGGGGTCGCCCCGGCGGCCAGCAGGGCCTCGATCTCCCGCAGGTCGAGGCGGAGCACGAAGTAGCCGATGACGCGGCCGCGGCCTTCCAGCCCCGGCGCCACCGGCTGAAGGATGACCATGGTCGGCCGGCCGAGGAACGTCGAGCTGCGCACCGGGCTCACGATGGTCGCGGTGTTGGTCGAGTTCGCGGGCAGCAGCGCGAGCATCCACTCCTCGAGGCGCTCGTCGCGGGTGGCGGCGACGACCTTGCCCTGCGGGTCGACGATGAACAGCGACTCGTACACGCGGTAGTGGCCGAGCAGCGACTCGAGGTACTCGACGAGGTCGCGCTGCGCGCGCGGCGAGGCCGCGGGCCCGGAGAGCGACTGCAGCCCCTCGTACACGACGAAGGACGCCGACCACCGCGCGGCTTCCTTCAGGCGCTCGCCCATCCAGAGGTCGAGCTCGACGCCCTTGCGCAGGAGGTGGCTGTCGAGGGTCTCCGAGACCTTCTCCCCGAGCGTCTTCTCGTTGAGGCGCATCAGGTACGCGCCGATGGCGAGGACGGGGACGAGCGCGCAGAGGAGGATGACGGCCAGGAGCTTCGCCTGCAGGCTGACGCGCAACGAGCGAACCATGCGGATTTCCGCCATTGGACGCGCGGATGATACCCGGTTTCCCCGGGAGAGTAGAATGCCGGCCGTGAGCGACGCCGCCATCCGCCTGATCGGCGTCCGCAAGGCCTACTCGGGTCACGTGGCGGTCGAGAGCCTCTCGCTGGACATCCCCCGCGGGACCGCCTTCGGCCTCCTCGGACCGAACGGCGCGGGCAAGACCACGACGCTGCGGATGGTGATGAACATCCTCCGCCCGGACGAGGGATCGATCGAGATCCTCGGCGCCCGCGCGGGCCAGGAGACACGCGACCGGGTCGGCTACATGCCCGAGGAGCGCGGCCTCTATCCGCGGATGGTGCTGGAGGAGCAGCTGCTGTTCTTCGCCGCGCTGAAGGGCGTCCCACGCGCGGAAGCCGCGCGCCGCCTGCCGCCCTGGCTCGAGCGCATGGGCCTCGCCGACTGGCGCCATCGCCGCGTCAACGAGCTCAGCAAGGGGATGCAGCAGAAGGCGCAATTCATCGCGACCGTGCTCCACGATCCCGAGGTGCTGATCCTCGACGAGCCGCATTCGGGGCTCGACCCCGTCGGGGTGAACCTGATGCGGGACGTCTTCGTCGACCTGCGCCGCCAGGGCAAGACGCTCGTGCTCTCGAGCCACCAGATGGAGACGGTGGAGCGGCTCTGCGATTCCATCGCGCTCATCAACCGCGGGCGGCTGGTGCTCGAAGGCACGGTGACGGACGTGAAGAGCCGCCACGGCAAGAACACGATCGTGCTCGCCTTCGAGGGCAACGGCGCCTTCATCGCGACCCTGCCCGGCGTGCTCAAGGTGAGCGACTTCGGGCGTTACGTCGAGGTGCGGATGAAGGAGGGCGCGGATGCCCAGACCATCCTGCGCGCGGCGTCGGAGCGGCTCCGCATCAGCCGCTTCGAGGTGGTGGAGCCGAGCCTCCACGACATCTTCGTGGAAAGGGTCACCGCGTCGGAGGCGGCGGCGTGAGCCGTCTCTGGCCCGTGGTACGGCGCGAGTACCTCGAGCGCGTGCGGTCGAAGCTCTTCGTCATCAGCACGCTCGTCGGGCCGCTCCTCGTCATCGGGATCACGCTCGTGCCCGGCCTTCTCATGCAGCAGCAGCGCGGCAAGCCGCTGCGCCTCGCCATCCTCGACGAGACGGGCGCCCTGCGCGGCGCCGCCGAGGAGAGCCTCCGCCGGCGCAAGGCGTCGGGCGAAGGGCGATTCGAGATCGTGCCCGCGGAGACGGGCGATCCCACGGCGCTGCGGGCACGCCTCGCCGCCGACGTGGTCGCGGGGCGCATCGACGGCTACGTGGCGCTGCCCGCGGACGTCGCGGTCACTTCGCGGGCGGAGTACTTCGGCAGAAACGTCAGCAACGTCATGGACATCTCGATGGTCGACCAGGCCATCGAGGAGGCGCTCGTGGGGCACCGGCTGACCGCGGCCGGGCTGCCGCAGGACCGCGTCGCGGCGGTCACCCGAAAGCTGGACCTGCGCACGGTGCGGCTCACCGCGAGCGGAGCGCGCGAGGACCGCGGCGGCACGTTCGTCCTCGCCATGCTGCTGCTGATGATGCTGTACTCGACGGTCGCGATGTGGGGCGCCGCCATCATGAACGGCGTCATCGAGGAGAAGACCAACCGCGTCGTCGAGGTCATCGTGTCCTCGATCCCGCCGTCCCGCCTCTTCTGGGGCAAGCTGCTCGGCGTCGGCGCCGCCGGCCTAACGCAATTCGTATTCTGGGCCGTCTGCATGGCGGTGGTGGGGTTCCTCGGGGCGGGGATCTCGGGCAGCCAGCTCCCCGAGCTGTCGCCGCTGCTCCTCGCGTCCTTCGTCCTGTACTTCCTGCTCGGCTATTTCCTCTACGGCGCGATGTACGCCGCCGTCGGGTCGGCCGTGAACACCCAGCAGGAGGCCCAGAGCCTTGCGTTCCCGGTGATGATGCCGCTCATCCTCGCCGTCGTGTTCTTCGGGGCGGTGATGGGAAGCCCCGACAGCCGGCTCTCCGTGATCCTGTCCCTCATCCCGTTCCTGACCCCGCTCTTGATGTTCCTGCGCATCACGGTGCTCACGCCGCCGGCGTGGCAGATCATCCTCTCCGTCGTGCTCATGCTGCTGTCCATCGCGCTGCTCACCTGGCTCGCGGGCCGCATCTATCGCGTCGGCATCCTCATGTATGGGAAGCGCCCGACGTTCCCCGAGATGATGCGCTGGGCGCGGGAAGGTTAGCGGAAGCGTGACGGTGCGAACGGGCCGAGGTCGATCCCGGGATCGCGGCCGAGCGCCAGTTGCGCGACGGCTTCGCCGATGAGCGGGCCGAGCAGGATGCCGTTTCGGAAGAGCCCGCCCGCGTGGATCAGCCCGGAGGCGCCGCCGGGGCCGACGATGGGAAGATCGTCGGGCGTTCCCGGACGCAGTCCCGCCCAAGTCTCCGCGATGTCCGCCGCCCCGAGGGCCGGCGCGAGCTCGCGCGCGATGCCGAGGATCGTGGCCACCGCGGCCGCGGTCACGCTCTTGTCGAACCCCGCGCGCTCGACCGTGCTCCCCGCGAGCACGCGGCCGTCACCCCGGGGGACCAGGTACCCGCGGTGCGAGCAGACCACGTGCCGCAGCCCGAGGGAAGTCGGGCGGAACGCAACGATGTGCCCGCGAACGGGCACGATCGGCGGCGGCGCGGGATCGCCGGGCAGCAGACCCGCCCAGGCGCCGGCCGCGTTCAGGACCATCGGCGCGCGCAGCGTCTCGTCCCCCACGCGCAGGCCGGTCACGCGGTCGCCTTCGAGCACGAGCCCGCCCGCGGACCGACCGGCCAGGATCGAAGCACCACGCGCGGCGGCGGACGCGGCGAGCGCGCGCACGAGGCGCACGTTGTCCACGCAGCGGTCGTTTTCGAAATAGAGCCCCGAGCGCACGGCGGGGCCGAGTCCCGTCTCCAGCGCACGGACGTCGCCCGCGGTCAGCGTCTCGACACGCAGGCCGCGCGCACGCTGCCAGGCCGCGCGATCCCGGAGCACCGCGTCTTCGGCTTCGCTGAACGCGACCTCGATCACGCCGACGGTGGACCGCTCCACCGCGATCGCCGTCTCCGCCTCGAGCTCCGCGGCCAGCCCGGCGTGACGCGCCCGCGCGAGGAGCGCCATCTCGAGCAGCGGAAATCCGGCGGCGGTATCGGCCTGGGCAATCAGCATCCCCGCCGCCGCGCCCGACGCCTCGGCCCCCACCGCTCCGCGCTCCACGACCACGACCCGCGCCCCGTCCGCGGCCAGCGCCCGCGCGGCGGACAGGCCCACGATGCCGCCTCCCACTACCGCCACGTCGAAGCCGCTCATCCCCGCCGCATGTTATCCTCCGGCCCGAGCGGAGGGCGGATGGCAGATGCGGTGAAGAGCCGGTGCGTGCATTGCCGCGCCGACATCCTCGTCCCCGACACGTACCACCACGGCGACCACGTCAAGTGCGGCCAGTGCGGGACGCGCCACAAGGTGATGCGGGGCGAGCGCGAGGGCGTCCGGCTGGTGCTCGCGGACGTGGGCCCGCTGCGCGACGCGCTCAAGACGAACCAGTCGCAGATCGGCCGTCTCGAGGACGAGCTCCGCGGCGCGCGCCACAGCGTCGGGCTCGGCGCCAACGGCCTCGGGATCGGCGTCGTCTATCTGATCTGGCAGGTCGCCCTCAAGGACATGCCGATGACCTCCGACCTGCTGACGCGTTCCGTGATGGTTGGGCTCGGCAGCGGGGTCGGGCTCGAGCTGCTGAACTACGTAGCGCTCGCCAAGCGCAAGCACATCAGCCGCATCTCGTCCGACCTCGACGTGGCGCGGGCCGAGGCGAAAGCGCTGCAGCAGAAGATCCGCGAGGCGAGCCGGGTCTAGGCGGGCCTACTCGACCTGGTCGGTGTCGAGGAGCGCCACCACGGTGTGGTAGATGGCGTACGAGCAGCGCGGGATGTCCCGCTGCAGGTCCGTCATCGACGCGCCCTTCTTGAGCCGCGCCCACACCGAAGCCGCCAGCTCGACGGTGTCCGCTTCTTCCCAGGTGAGCTGGGACGCCTTGTGGCGATAGGGGCGCTTCGCATCCGGCACGCGCGCCTGCAGCAGCGGGAGCTCGTCGGACAGCCGCACCGACTCCATCAGCATCGAGATCGCCGGCATCGTGATGTCCGACTGCACTTCCTCGTCCGGCACCGTCTTGCCGCTGAAGGAGAACTCGCCCTCCAGGGGCGCCTGGAAGAGCTGGAACACGGCGTCGTCACCGGAGAGATGCCGGAAGCGCGCTTTGGCGATGTTCCCCTTGAAGAAGAAGATCTCCGCGATCTTCTGCTTCCCGCCGTCCTGGGTGACGGCGAGGTTCCCGGTCTGGTGCGACCCAATGAGGGTCTGGATCACGGTGGCGAGGTCGAAGAACTTGAGATTGCCCTGGAGCTGCTTGGCGCCGCGGGGCAGCTTGAGCGTCGTGGCCTCGAGCCGGCGCGCGAGGACGAGGCAGAGGCTCCGCGCGAAGATGGGCAGCGTCGTCATGAGGTCGAGGAAGACGGCCTTCTCGAGCGTGAACAGCACCGCGTGCTCGGGAGAGCGCACGGTGGCCGTCCGCGGAGAGCCGGTGAGGAGCGCGAGCTCCCCCAGCACCTCACCCGGCCCGAGGTAGGCGACGGGCTGCGCCTCCGCGTTGCCTTCGAGCGAGGCCAGGATCTCGAGAACGCCGCTTTTCACGATGTAGAGCCGATCGCCCTGCTGTCCCTGCCGGAACACGGTGTCTCCGGGTCCGAATTCCAGGAGGCGCCCCTGCGCGAGGACCGCCTTCAGCACCTCGTCCGGCTGGCTCTGGAAGAGGTCGGCGGCGCGCAGGAAAGCGGGATCGATCTCGGTGGCGGCCATGGGAGCGCCGATTATACAGTGTGTTAAGATGGCCGCCTTTGCGGCTTCGGGGAGCTTTTGCGGGCCCTCCAGAGCCTGACGTAAGCCGATGCATTTGAAGGAGTTCGGCCCGCCCATGGGCACCACCACGCTCAAGCACATAGCACCTGCCGACGTCCAACGGACGCTCGCCCGCCACATCCTCGCCGACGGCTACGACCTCGTCTTCGATTTCGAGAAGAGCCACGGATCGTGGGTCCACGACAGCAAGCGCGGCCGCGACCTCCTCGATTTCATGACGTTCTTCGGGTCGAACCCCATCGGATACAACCACCCGAAGATGGCGGACCCCGAGTTCCAGCGGATGCTCGTCCGCGTCGCGCAGCTGAAGCCGTCGGTCTCCGACATGTACAGCGTCGAGTACGCGTGGTTCGTCGAGACCTTCGGCCGCCTGGCCATGCCAAAGGCGATGAAGTACGCGTTCTTCGTCGAAGGGGGCGCGCTCGGGGTGGAGAACGCGCTGAAGGTGGCGTTCGACTGGAAGGTGCGGCGCAACAAGGCAAAGGGCGTGGCGGGCGAGAAGGGATCGCAGGTCATCCACTTCCGCCAGGCGTTCCATGGCCGCAGCGGCTACACGCTGTCCCTGACCAATACCGATCCCCGGAAGACCGACTACTTCCCGAAGTTCCCCTGGCCCCGCATCGATAACCCGAAGCTGCGGTTCCCCGTCACCGCGGAGGTCGAGGCCGAGGTGAGCGCGGCCGAGGAGCGCGCGCTGGAC